>JBFNEZ010000001.1:0-93165 GCA_040797825.1 Thermotaleaceae bacterium
TTTCTGGTGCTCTTCTTGGTTTGCGGTTATTCTCTGTTTTTTCTTTCAACCTATCCCTCCCGATAGCCCGTAATTTATCTTTCGCATCTAAAAATATTTTATACTAAACTTAAAGTACTCCTTATTGATATTTTACAGGCATCTCTTCACAAACTCAATAGGATGCTGGGTACGTTCTGCAGTTTCTTCAATGGATAGGCCCTGCTTGATGAACCCTTTTACTACGGTCTCCATGCTTTCTCCAACTTCGATAATATGCATATCTGGATCATAAAATCGGATCACTCTCTGTCCCATGGAAATGCTTTCACATGATGAACATAATGTATTTCTATAGATTTAAGTCTCTCCAAGAATTCATCAAACTGACTTTCATTGCTATATCCCTCCATACCCTTTGAAAATTGGTAGGATTCCTAGCAGCTTTAAACATTTATTACCATTATATAACATTTTTTAAGGTTTACACTATAGTCTAACCGAAATTTTTTTGTTTGCTTTTTATAAGTCCCAAATATAGAGCCTGATCAAAACTCTGCACACTTTCTCATTCTAGGGCATATTCTAATCCTAAAGACTATGAAAGGAATGAGAAATATGAATAATGTGCATACACCCTATCTCTACCATCATTACAGGAACATACTCCTATATAATCCATACAATCTATATAATCCTTATGGAATGTATCCATATACCAACACCCCTATATATAACTCAAGTTTTTCGAACTCCCCTACTAACCCAGTAGACTATCCTTTGGAATCTGACTTTTCACCATTAGGCAAAAACGATCCTTCTGACAAAATAAAAGATTATGGTCCATATCCCTATGTGGTGAATATTGAAGAAGCTACCAAGGAAAACCATACTTTTCGTACTGCTTTATGGACAGGAACCTATTTGCAGCTTACATTGATGAGCATCGGCGTGGGAGAGGATATAGGTTTGGAAATGCACCCTGATGTGGATCAATTCATTCGTATCGAAGAAGGTGAAGGACTTGTTCAAATGGGAGATGCGAAACATAACCTGAATTTTGTAAAAAAGGTCTACGATGATTTTGCCATTTTCGTACCTGCTGGCAAATGGCACAATCTAACAAATACTGGCCATAAGCCACTTAAAGTTTACTCTATCTATGCACCCCCTGAGCATCCAAGAGGTACGGTTCACGAAACAAAGGCCATTGCAGAAGCTGCTGAAGGACATCACAACCATTAAGTATTAGACTATATTTAAGAAATTTGTCCCCGAGGATATACCCTTATCATGTTATTGTACAATTGTAAATAGATGTGTTCTAGTCGGGTTGCAAGGTTTGCAACCCCTACGTTCCTCTATAATATCACGTTACGGTAGAAGTTTCAGCCCTTGCAACTCCTTTAACTGATTTGAGTATATTTGACTGTATTTGTGGTCTTAGTGCATTTTTAGCTGAAAATGTGGAGGATCGGGCTTTGGAAAATGACTGTGTAACAAAGGAACTTTATAATGCATTACGACATCTTAAGTACGGGTTTGGCAGATAGTATCGCAAACAAATAAAAGCACTTCTATCATCGTAGAAGTGCTTTTGCTTACTAATTATTCACTTTGATAAACCGGCTAAACCTTAAATAAAATGGTGGAGCATAGGGGATTCGAACCCCTGACCCCCACACTGCCAGTGTGGTGCGCTCCCAGCTGCGCTAATGCCCCTAGACACCGATAATACTATTTTAATATCATATAGACATATTGTCAAGGGGAATCTTTAGGATAATTTAGCAATTAAGTCCATCATGTCCTTTGGTGTGGCGGCCTTTACTTCTAATTCTATTCCTGTCCTAGGGTGCTTAAATCCCAGCATTTCAGCATGGAGGGCCTGTCTGGATATGCCCATATCTATCTTTCCCTTGTATAATTCATCTCCAATGATAGGATGGCCTATATGATTCATATGTACCCTTATCTGATGGGTTCTGCCCGTTTCTAGCTGCAATCTTACAACCGTTGCATCCTTCAGGCGCTCTATCACCTCAAAATGCGTGATGGAAGGCTGTCCTCCTTCAAAGACCTTTCTAGCAATATCTTCAGGATCTGGTCTTCCAATAGGGACATTGATAGTCCCTTTGTCCTCCTGCAAGGTTCCCTCCACCACAGCCAAATATCTTTTTTCTACCTGGTTCTCAATCATTTGTTTAGATAATTCCTGTTGAATATAAGGATTTTTTGCCACCATAATCAGTCCCGAGGTATCCCGATCCAGACGATTTACAAAGCGTATCTTAAAGGAACTTTGACGTTCTTCTATATAGTACATAATAGCATTTGCCAGGGTTCCCGTAGGATGTCCTTTGGTAGGATGAACCACCAGACCTGGCTGCTTATTAATAATCAATAAATCAATATCTTCATAGACCACTTCTAGTGGAATATTTTCAGGCGCATATTGATTGCTCTCTTCTTCCATTATAACCTCTACCCGATCCCCTTTCCGCAATCTTGCATGGAAAGTGATGGAATTTCCATTTACCAATATATTTTTGTTTCTCTTTAATTTTCTAATCAGACGGCTGGAGAGTTTCATTTGATCATAAAGTATTTCCTTTAATTCCATGCCTTCATGTTCTTTATCTACTAGAAAGATAAGTTTTCCAGCATCTCCTTCCTTTGTTGTTTTCAAAATCTTCACCTGTCCTTATATAAATTATTTATCCTATCCTATTATAGAGATTTATTTGTTCTCAGTCAATTTCAAATATTTGTTCACCTTTTTTGAGTATTTTTTCAACAATAGGCAAATCCGCTCCTGCAAAGTTATAATCATACACTTCTTCTAGATATATCCACTGAAAAGCATTGCATTCTAAGGGCTTTGCCTCACCTTCGGCAAAGGTACAAAGATAGCAAAGAAGTAATATGGTTTTTTGGGGATAGGTGTGATAAACTACTTTGAATATATCTTCAACAGATATGTCCAGATTCAGCTCTTCTTTTATTTCTCTTTTAAGACATGCTTCTGGCGTTTCTCCTATTTCAAGCTTTCCCCCTGGAAATTCCCACTCAAGGCCGTGATCTTCCGAGGGGTATCGCTGAGCAATGAGTATTTTACCATTCCTTCTGATGATAGCTGCAGTAACAATTAGGGGTTCCATGGACTTCTCTCCTTATATTATATAGAAATAGGATATCCATTTCATTTCCTTCTTACAACAATAGCTTCCTTTTTTCTCTTCTTCAAAAGGCATATTATTGCTTTTAAAATCCATACTAAATATGTTACAATATACTAAATATCAACAAGAATGAAAATGGGGTTTAAGCATGTTTAAAGAGAATTGTCGTATCAATATTGTATCAAATGACCGTCCAATTTCCAAAGAAACCAGTAGAATTCTCCAAGAAAAGTTGGAAAAGAATGGTTTTTCTATCTCTGAGGAATTTGATCACAATGCCGATCTCATTATTTGTATTGGCGGTGATGGGTCCTTTTTACAAGTCCTCCATGAGTACAATTTCCCAGACATTCCAATTATCGGCATCAATACAGGTCATCTTGGATTTTTTCAAGAACTCTCACCTTATCAGCTTGATGAATTTATTTTTCGTTATCAAAAAGGTGATTATGCAATTCAAGCGCTTTATCCTGTGGAGGCCTTGGTTTGCACCCGTACCAGCTGTATTGAAATCATGGGAATGAATGAGATCGTCATCAAAGCAGACAAGTCCAGGACTGTCCACTTGAATATCAGCTTGGATGACAGCTTTATAGAAAAATTCAGCGGAGACGGTATTCTAGTAGCGACTCCTACGGGCAGTACAGCCTATAACTATTCTCTCAGAGGCAGCATTGTGGATCCGAGGTTAAACCTTCTTCAAATCACACCCATTGCACCCATTAATACCATTGCCTATCGCTCTTTTACTTCTAGTATCATCGTCCCAAAGGATACTGCCATAAAGATTCATCCTGAATATACCTTTGAAAATTCTATTCTGATTGTCACCGATGGCATGGAGCACAAATACAATGAAATCGTTGAGGTTCTTTTAAAGATTTCTAAAATTAAAATTAATTTATTGCGGTTAAAAAACTATGATTTTTGGAGCAAGGTTAAAGAAAAATTTCTATAAAGAAAAAGGGAGTTGCACAGCAACTCCCTTTTTCTTTATATTATGCGATAGATTTTTCTTCTACATCCGCATTATAGATAGCTTCATCTAACTCACCTTCGGATTTGGCGATAATCAATGTACATACCGCATCCCCAGTGATGTTGATGGCTGTTCTTGCCATGTCTAGGATTCTATCGATACCAATAATCAAGGCAATTCCTTCGATTGGAAGACCTATAGCTTGAAGTACCATAGAAAGCATAATTAGACCAACCCCAGGTACACCAGCTGTACCTACAGAAGCAAGGGTAGCTGTTAAAATAACTGTTAGTATTTCGCTCATACCCAAATCAATGCCGTATACCTGCGCAATAAATATGGTTGCAGCACCTTGCATGATGGCTGTACCATCCATGTTGATAGTAGCTCCTAGAGGAATGGTAAAGGATGAAATTCCTTTGCTTACTCCTAATTTCTCTTCAACAACCTCAAGTGTTACAGGAAGGGTAGCGCCAGAACTTGCAGTTGAGAAAGCTACACTCATGGCTGATGAGAATTTTTTAAAGAAGGTAATTGGGTTTAATTTTGTAAAAGCTACCAATAACCCCGTATAGGTTAGTCCAGCATGAAGTGCTAGGGCCCCAAGTACACAAAGCATATAGGCTGCCAGTGGCTTCATTGCGGCAAACCCTAATCCTGAGAAAGTTTTTGCGATCAATGAGAATACCCCAAAAGGTGCTAGAAGCATTACCATACTTACCATTTTCATCATTAAGTCATTAAGTTGGTCAAAGATATCGATAACAGGTTGTACTTTCTTTCCAAGAGCAGCTAACCCTGTACCGAATAGTATTGCAAACACAATAATTTGAAGCATTTCACCACTAGCCATGGCCGCTACAGGATTGGTTGGCACCATATCAGTAATAACCTTTACCAATGGCTTGGAATCAGCAATGGTTGGTTCACTGGTTACCAATTGTGACATATCTAACCCAATACCTGGGTTTACAATTGATGATAATACAATAGCAATGGTGATAGCTACGGCCGTAGTAACCAAATAGAATCCTAATGTTTTCGTACCTACTCTACCTAGCTTCTTAATGTCAGACATAGAAGCAGCACCATTTACTAAAGATACAAACACCAAAGGCACTACCATCATTCTGATACCATTTAAGAATATTCGACCTACCAATTCAAAAATACCATCTACGAGAATTTTATCTCTTAAAGTTGATGGACCCATTTGATTAAGAATAAGACCTACGATAAGACCGGTGATGAGTCCAATAAAGATTTTGGTCGTTAACCCCATTTTTTTGTTGCTCATAGTCATCCTCCTTCTTATTAATTTATTAAGATATTGTAATCATACTCAGTTTCCTACGAAAAAATACAAAAAAAAACTAAAACATACTGTCTTAGTTTTAAAATTTCAAAATTTGAATGTTGTGCAAGAATTTTATTCATTTTTTAACAGCACAATAATTCCCTCAATGAATTTTTTTACGCTTATTTTTCCTCCATAGGTTGACTTTCCTCTTAAAAATTCCATTTGCTTTCTCACTTCTCCAAAATCAAAAAGTGTATTTCCATAACGTATGAATAATTCATTCCCATAATCTTCAATTCCCAGGTTTGCTATATTGCTCAAGGCCTTATTTACAGACCTTCGTATACGCTGTTCAACAGCAGCTGTATTAGAAGAGATCTCATAATTCTGCTCATAGTGCTGACTTAATTTATCGTACAAAAGAGACAATCTTTGATTTAGCCAACGATTTCTATCGTTTTCATCGGTATCCAGCAGCATGGAAATCATCTCAACAATATCATTACTTCCTGCCTCCCCTACAATCCCAAGTTGAGAGAGGATTCGTCTTATTCCATCCTTATTCTGAAAAGTGTCTTTTTGGGGCTCCTTTGTTAGATCTTTAAGTGTATTGAGTCCCTGCATTGCTTTTTCAAAGGATTCAATAACCTCCTGCATCTTTATCTTTTCCTTTATTCTATTGATAACAGCTAGTACCTCTATTACATTGATAGGCTTATTGATAAAAAACTCAATGCCATAGGTATAGGCCTTTGAAATCATTTCCTTTGCCGTCACCTGTGAGATCATAATAAAAAAGGCTTTGCTGTTATTTTTTTTTAGTTCCGATACGATAGATAGGCCATCCTTAATGGGCAATAACAAATCAACCAATACAATATGGGGATTCAGCAGAGATATCTCTTCTATTGCCTTTGCTCCATTATCAGTTTCACCTATCACATCTCCTAAATTATTATGACAAATGATATTTTTAAGAATCTGTCGAATACTACGATCATCATCTACGATATAGAAGTTGTATTGCACGCTACCACTTCCTATTCATAATTTTCGATACAGGTATCTTGACTGTAAAGATGGTCTTACCGCCTTTTTCACTGGCTACAAGGATAATTCCTTGAAAATGATTTTCTACTAAATGCTTTACATGGGTTAATCCAATCCCCGTAGATATTTCTCCTGTAGTTCCATTGAACTTGGTAGAAAAGCCCGGCTCAAAAATATACTCCAACTCTCTTTCAAAAATGCCACTACCGTTATCCATTATGTAAAATATGCAATTTTTATCTTCGATTTCCTGGGATATCGTAATAATTCCAACCTCATCAATGGCCTCTATGGCATTGATAATAAGATTATTTAATATAGAAATCAGCTGATAAAAATCCTTGGTTAAAAAATTATGTTTATATTTAAATTGCAAAGCAATATTTTTGTCTTTCGATGCGATTAATTTCTGGGTATTTTCCTTGATAATTTTGAAAATATCCTTTATATCCAAGGGGTATTGATCCTTTTCTTCTGCTAATGCCTTTTCGATTCCGGCCACTACCCGCATGTAGTCCTTTTTCACCTCATGGATGTCCTTTGCAACCAAAAGGGCATCATCCTTCAATTTTGTATCTTGAAGGTTTTCATACAGATTAAAACTCTTTTTCATAGCTTCTTCAATATCTACGATAGATTTTCTGAGAAAAAAAAGCTCTGTCTTAAGGCTGGATATAAAAAGTATCAGTTCTTGATATCTATTCTCTTTACGTTCCCGCTCTATTCGGTGCATATAGTATATTGAAAGAAAATAGATGATTCGAGTTAAAATGGCACGGATAGCACCAATCAAAATAATGGTCAAAACAACATCTTCAAAGGGGTAGTCTAGTTTTTCATTCCGCAAAGCAATCTCAATGATATTCGATATGCTGTCGCAAAACCATAGGGAAAGTATAAACATCTCTGGTCGATTCACTTTATCTCGGACATGAAATAAATCAAAAAGAATTCCAAAGACAACATAGAAAAATACCACAGGATAATGAAGTTCAAAAACCTTTTCTAAAATGATGTCCGGATTCCCTGACATGTACACGAAAATACGGAACACAAAAATAGCAGTTCCTACTAAGCCTGTAGCAATATGAATGGAAATATCCTTAAAATACAATAGCATCAGAGACAGAGCAGAGACACTAAAAGAGAAGCGAAATCCTGTAGCAAAAGGAGTTAAATAAATCTGTCCCAAAAATATCGTTAAAATACAGATAGCTAGATATTTTTCAAATTTTTTTCTCTCTAATGTCAAAGAAACACCTACTTTATACTTTATAGCTCAAGATTAATTCCGCTCCTGATGATTTTTCTCGTACAATCAGAAATTTATTAAATTGCAGCTCGCAATATTCAAGCAACTCTTTTATAGAACATTCCCTTTCTTTTATTTCCAAAATTCTTACAGAAACACGATCCCATCCATAGTTGGTTAGCTTTCTTACAGCTTCTTTACTAATTAGTTCCTCCGGCACCGAGCCAAAAACATTTCCACGAAGAACTTCATGGGTTTGCCAAAATTTATTATGGGTATCTAAAACCTTTGCATCCTTTAGGTCTGATGTTCTCTTTTGTGCAAATTCCTCAAGGTATTTACCCTCATAATAGTTTTTCTTCAAAACTGGTTTATATAAAAAAGGAAGTTCATTAATCTCATCTAATTTAATATTGCTCTGTAAACTCTTTTTATATTCAATATCTTTTTTTATTTCCATCGATACATCTATTAATTGGTCAACTAAAGCTTCTGCCCTTAACTTATTTCCTGTAATGGCGATCCTTTCTAATTCAGCGACTACTTTTTTTATAATTTCTATATTTTGCTGCATGACAATCTCCTTCCAATACAAACATAGCACACACATTCTATTATAACATTAAAAAAATGGAGTTGCCTATTACCATTTAATTTTTCTCTCTAAAAACATCTGGTTAGAATAGATATCTCTATAGCTACAAATACTTTACTATATGATTTAGTAGAGGAGGAGCTTTATGCAGTGCCCTAAGTGTATAACTGGAAAGCTAATCTTAAAAGATGAGGTGACCTATGTCTATCTTTATGAGATTCGTGACAATGGAGAGATAAAATGGAAAGATGAAGAGGGGTATACTTCCTATCTCTTTTTTGATCGGGAACAAAAGGATTTTAACCAATATGTTCAGTGCAGTCAATGCGACGCACGGTTCGAACATATAGTAGAAAGCAAGGAAGATATGGATATGATTATCTTAAAGAAGGCTATCCATTCTAATGGACCTATCTCCAATGATTTATTTCTTTAGCAAACCATCTTCTTTTCATAGGTTTCAATGGAGGACCAATGACAATTTATCCATTCTCATTGGTCCTCCATTGTTAAGGTCTCTTTCTTAGCGCTTAAGAAGCTCTTGAAACTTTGAGCGGGTTTCACCTTCCGTCCAGCTATTATAAAATTCACTACCTTTATAAAAGTATAGTTCATCAGTTTTGCGAATATACTTCCAACTACCCGCTAAATAAGCAACTTCTCCCTCAGTTAAGAGATCTTCGATCAACCTGCTGTTCCCCTCATAGAGGTCTTCATAGGCTTCCTTTAAGCTCTTATAGTCTAAACCCATGCGAAAATAAGTGTCCATAGCCATAGCAGTCAATAACCACTCATAGCGTCTAACCATATGAATGGAAATTTTTTTATACTTACTTTCTTTTACGAAAACAATGGTTTTTATATCTTCTGTAGGCTTAAAGCCTTCCTCCATGGACCCAAATAACAGTTGATTCATAGGGAGATAGCCTTTTTTTTCAAAAGGCAGTATTAGGGCCCTTAGAATTTCTTCATCTTCTATTTTATGAATCTCATCCAATACATCTTCTCCCAACAATTCATCCAACTTTAAATTTAAAACAATATCTAAAAAAACTTCTCGATTCACCCAAATCCATTGGAGCTCTTCAAAATTGTCTATATCTAATATTTCCTCTAATGAGGACATCTTTAATTTTTCAAGAATTTTATTTTTCACAATATCACCTACTTACTTTGATTATTTTTAAGTTAACCTGTCTCTTGACTTTTAATACCCTACTCTTTGGTATATACTGATATAGACTTATCAAATATACAAAGGAGGCAATTGAAGATGAGCAATTTTATCGGTGTTGGCGGCTTACTTTGCAAGGAAGATAAATACCTGTTGGTCAGACATACCTACGGTGAGTATAATGGACAATGGATTTTGCCAGGAGGTCATGTGAAACCTGGAGAACATATTGATAATGGCATAATTCGTGAATTCAAGGAAGAAACCGATCTTGATGTGAAGCCTCTGGGTATCCTTTCTATTCGTTCCAGGATTCGTCAAGTTGATTGCACCGATTGTTATATTGTCTTTTTACTAGACTATGTATCGGGTTGTGCCAAGAGTGACAATTATGAAAATGATTCCGTTCAATTTTTTACAATAGAGGAAATAAATCATATGGATAATATCATTTCATTATCAAAAATTATTATTAACACCTATCATCAGGAAAAGTATTCATGCCTTTCTGCCTCTCAAGTCCATGAACCCTATTTGCCTGATAACAAAATTTTAAAACTATTTCTTTAACCAGGAGGGATATCTATGCACAAAGCCGTATTCTTAGATCGAGATGGTGTTATTAATGATAACCAGTATCCTGTCAATCGACCAGAGGATTTAAAACTTTTCCCTTGGACGGGAGAAGCCATTCGTCTGCTCAATACAGCAGGCTTTCTTATCTTTGTCATCACCAACCAAGGTGGAATAGAGATGGGTTATTTTTCTCATAAAGATCTAGACGAAATCCATCAGTCCATGATGGAAATTCTCTCTCAACAGAATGCACAAATCCACGGAATAGAATACTGTCCTCATTTTAAGACAAAATGTCAATGTCGTAAGCCAGAGCCAGGCATGATATTAAAAGCCTCACAAATCCATGGGATCGATTTAAATCACTCTTATATGGTTGGAGATAGGGAAATGGATATTGATGCTGGCAATAAAGCAGGCTGTACCACCATAAAAATTGGGGCGCCCTATGCTCCTGCAGATTATCATGCAGAAAATCTACTGATTGCAGCAGAAATCATCCTAACCAATACCGCCGCAAACCCTTGATGAAACAGAATTGTTATATCCGCTAAGCTATTTTACTACAGGAATACGGTATTTATGGATGGGCCTCCCCACATTTCCGTATTCTAATTCGATTTCTACAATTTTATTTTCTGATAGGTATTCTAGATAACGTCTCGCTGTTACCCTGGCAATCCCTAGGGCTTGAGCCAGTTCCATAGATGTGAAGTACTCATGGTTTTGTTGTAAAAAGCTCAGAATAGAATCTAGTGTTACTTGATTTAATCCTTTCGGGAGCTGCTCTTCTCCTGATTCGGGCTGGGGATTCAACAGCTTATCCAAATCCTCCTGTTGAAAGATCTCTGTCTTTTCTAGTCTTTCCTTTAATCTTTTGTAGTTTTGGAGAGCTTCCTTAAAGCGCTCAAACTTAAAGGGTTTAATAATATAATCTACTACCCCGTATCGTATGGCCTCTTGAATCGTATCCATACTTTTATCAGCAGTAATCAAAATTACATCGGCATTGATTCCTTTTTTTCGAATTTCTCTTAGGGTTGTCAATCCATCCATTCTAGACATAAAGATGTCTAGCAATATTAGTTGGGGCTCTTCCTTGCTCATTTTCTTTAGTGCCTCATCTCCATTACTGGCAATGGCCGCTACCCTAAAACCCTTTATTTTGTTAATAAATCTTCTATTAATCTCCTGTACCATAGGATCGTCTTCCACGATCAATACACTTATTTCGTTCATTGGCTCACCACTTTTAATTTTTTTGGAATATTGACAATTACTTCTGTTCCTATCTCTTTTTGACTTTCAATGATAATGGTTCCATCTAAGCTATCGATAACTTGCTTGACCAAAGCCAGTCCTACACCCTTGTTTTCTCCAATTTTTGTTGTAAAACCAAAATCAAAAACTTTATCTTGAATTTCTTCCGGTATACCTTCTCCTGTATCCGTTACAATAATCTCCAACTCATCATCTTCTTCATGGAGTGTAAGGCTAACCCTTCTTTTATCCATTTCTAATCCATCAACTGCATCGATGGCATTTTCTAATAGATTGCCAATAATAGTTACCAGCATATTGGTATCAATCGTTTCAATATGCTTTAGACGACTGCTGGGATCCATTGTAAAAACAATCTTCATTTCCTGCATTTTGTTGTATTTGGCTAATAAAAGTCCCGATATGGTATCTTCTTTTATGTTTTTTGTTAGAAATCCTAGCATTTCCTCCTGGACTTCACTTAAGTCATCTATATATTTAATTGCTTCATCATAGGATTTTAGCTGAAGTAAACCATAAATAGTATGGAGCTTGTTTAAAAATTCATGATTTTGGGCCCTTAGGGCATCAATAAATCGCTTCACCCCTGTCAATTGTTCTGCCAAATTTCGTACCTCTGTCAGGTCTCTAAAGCTGGCTACAGCTCCAACCACTTCGCCTTTGATATTAATCGGTACCGTATTGGCCACTATGGCTCTATGATTGTCTAAAACATGTTCTCGATCCTGCTCCGGTATGCCGGATTCCATAACTTCTGGCATATGACTATTGTGTATGATTTCTCGGATATCCTTACCAATAACATCCTCATGAATTTTTAATATATTTCTTCCTTCACCATTAATCATAGTAATTTTACATTCTTGATCTACGGCAATAATACCCTCTTTAACCGTCTGCAAAATAATATGTCTTTCTTTTAGCAGCTTTGCTATTTCTTCTGGTTCTAACCCCATAATTTGGTTTTTGATATTTCTGGCCAACAGCATAGCACCCAGTATGGTCAATACTAATCCTATGAACAACACGTAGTAAAAGCCGCTTTCAATTTCCGTTAGAAATTTGGTAAAGTGGGGGTAGCGCATGCTTACTACCACAACGCCAACCTGTTTTCCATCTCGGAAAATGGGAACGAATGCCTTGATAGAAGGCCCCTGACTCCCTGTCCCCTTCTCAATATAGGATTTACCCATAAAAGCTTGTCTCTCATCTCCACCTAAAAACAACTTTCCTATCTTGTTGAAGGTAGGATGGGCATAACGAATCCCTTGCATGTCCATTACAACGATATATTCTGCACTGGTAGCCCTTCGGATATCTTCCACCAATGGCTGTATCACCCATTCTCCCCTAGATTCTCCCACGTGAAGCTGGATATCACGAATCAACGAGACGGTTTTGGCCACATTCATGGCATTTTTTCCCAGAACAGTATGAATGCTGTTATCAATATACCATAGACTAAAGGCACCAATGATCATCAGCAGCACCATTACCATAACAGTAGTAAAAAATATTATTTTAATTCGTAAAGTGAATCTAGAAAGTAATTTAATAGAACTCACTCCTGCTTCCATAGTTTTAATGCAATTATATACTACTTTTTAAAAGTATTACAAGTTTAGTTTTCATTTTCAATATTTCTTCTCATCTTTTATTCTTTGCTTTAGCAGAATAGATTCTACTTTCATAGCCCTTCATAAATATACAATTGCATTAGCCTACTATGAATGTTGCCAAAAAATGCTATAATAATCTAGGAGGTGTATCATATGAACGTTTTATTCTTCACCGTTTCTGCTGGAGAGGGGCATAATCAGGTAGCCCGTACCGTTGCAGAGAAATTGAAAAGCCAAGATCAAAGTCATCATGTGGAAATAATCGATACCTTTAACTACATGCATCCTCATCTTCATAAAATTATTTTCGAAGCCTATATCCGTTCTATCAAATATTTGCCTGCTTTATACGGCTTCATATATAGGCGGGCTGAATATACAGACAGCTCTATTACCGATGTCAGTGAATTTTTGAACAAAGTGTTGTTGTCGAAAAAAATATTAAAGCTAATTGATGATTTTAAACCTGATGTCATTGTATGCACACACCCCTTTCCAGCAGAAGCACTGTCCGTACTAAAGAGAAAGGGTAAAATTAATATTCCTATGGTCTCTATCTTAACAGATTACACCATACATCCCAGCTGGATCAATAAGGAAGTGGATTATTATATCCTTCCCTCAGATGTCTTTGTCCATGAATTCCAGTACTGGCAAATACCGTCCCACAAAGGAAGGTTTTTTGGAATTCCTATTGACGAAAAGTTTAAGCTCAAATTGGATCGAGAACAGCTCTGTGAAAAATTTGGTATATCCAATTCATTTACGGCCCTTATCATGGGAGGAGGGCTGGGATTGGGAAATATCACAGAAACGCTTAATTACCTATTTACTTATAATGTAGATATTCAAATTATTGCAATAGCAGGAAAAAACGAAGAATTATTCCGATACCTATCCCTTATCAATCGGAACAATTTAAAAGTATTTGGCTATGTTAATAATATTGATGAATTTATGAGTGTATCGGATCTGATCATTACCAAGCCTGGTGGCATCACTGTCACGGAGGCCCTTGTCAAGGAACTGCCTATTATTATTTCTTGGAATCTGCCTGGTCAGGAAGAAAGAAATACAGAGTTTATCCTAAACAATGGCATCGGTATGGTAGCCACCAGCCCCAACTCCCTTATCTCCTGCATTAATCTTTTAAAGGAAGACAAGGCTAGATATGATATTACACAGCAGAGCATGAGCCATCTGCGCAAACCCAATGCTACAAAGGATATCGTGGAGTTTTTGTTAAGTTTAAGAAATACTTAAAGTTTAAATATGCCACGTTGGAATTACATATTGATCTTGCCTTAAAATTGTAAAAATAAGTTTATATACTATTTCAAAAACCCTCTAAAATAACTCTATTCAATTTTTAATAGAAAAAATGATGAAATTTGTAAAATAAAAAGGAAAAATGAAGAAAAATATAGAATATTAGCCATAAAATAGGAAATGTAATTCCCAGAACTCTGTTTTTCTGTTCAGATTTAAATCTATTCAAACCTATTGTAGCATTTTTTCTATCTCATATCAGTTTTTAAAAATATATCTATTAATAAGGAGTGGAGTTATGTCAATACTGGATGATGAATACTTTGATGCCGTAAGAAAAACATTCAATTCTTTTTGTCTTATCTTCCCAAATGCAACCCTGATATTGGACGATACAGAAAAACATGTCATCGTTAAAAATTGTCCCAAATTTCAGCTAAATATCGAAGAGGGTATAGCGCCTCCTGAAGGAGGTGCAGTTCGAATGTCCATGAAAAAAAGGGAAAGACAGACTATTACTTATCCAAAAGAGAGATATGGCGTTCCAGTAGTTGTTACTAGTATTCCCTTAATAAATGAATCCACTGGAAATGTTGTTGGGGCCATTACTATTTGTAACTCAAGGGAAAATGAAGATAATGTTTTACAGATGTCAAAAAAACTACAAAGTTTTTCTGAAGGCTTACTGGTTTCTTCTGAACAACTTGCAGAAAGCATGCAGGAAATGGCTGCAGGCGCTCAAATTATGAACGCCGAAATTGGATCTATTCGGGAAGAAATTGATCGATTAGACAGTGTGATTGAATATATAAAATCTGTAGCAGATACAACAAATTTACTAGGTCTAAATGCTGCAATTGAATCTGCCAGAGCTGGAGAACACGGAAAGGGCTTTTCCGTCGTTGCAAATGAAATTAGAAAACTAGCTCAAAACAGCAAAGAATCCTCAGCACAAATAACAAATTCTCTTAAAAAAGTTACCGAAGATATGAATAAAATTTATGATGCTGTACTTAATTTTACAACCATTAGTGAAGAACAGGCTGCACAAACAGAACAACTGGCACAAAATGGCCAGGAGCTCAGTAGTCTTTCAGTTGAACTTATGGATTTATCTACAAAGCTATAGCAGAATAAATATACCCTGCATTCCAGCTTTATTTTAAATATAGCTTCTCAAACTTTGTGCAAATATGCACTATAAAACTATAGCCTCTAAAAATTAGAGGCTATAGTTTTATAGATAAAGAACCTTCTACCTAATATCCTATTATATGATAACCGCAATCCACATGAATGTTCTCTCCATTGATACCGCTGCTCAGGCTGCTGCATAGAAATAATGCGGTATTTGCCACTTCCTCTGTTTGAACCATTCGGCCCATAGGGGATTTTTCTTCAAACTCCTTGAGCATAGTGGTGAAGTTTTTGATACCCTTACCTGCAAGCGTTTTAATAGGCCCTGCAGAAATGGCATTAACGCGAATATTTTCTTTTCCCAAATCCACTGCTAAATATTTCACACTGGCTTCTAAAGCCGCCTTAGCTACACCCATTACATTATAGTTCTTAATAACCCGCTCCCCACCCAAATAGGTCAAGGTAACGATACTTCCGCCCTCGGTCATAAGAGGTTTTCCATATCTTGTCACGGCTACTAGAGAATACGCACTAATTTCTTGGGCCAGTCCATAGCCAGCTCTCGACGTATCCAAGTAGCTGCCTTCTAATTCTTCTTTTTTTGCATGGGCAATACTATGGATAATTCCATGTAATACCCCAAATTTTTCTTTTAACTGCATAAAAACTTTATCAATCTCATGGTCCTTTGTAACATCACAGGGAATTATCTGAGCATCCGGCATGATGCCGTCCACTAGCTTTTCAATATTCTCCCGGCTCTTCTCCCCTTGATATGTAAAGGCTAGACGTGCTCCCGCCTCATGAAGAACTTGGGCTATCCCCCATGCAATACTCCAGCGATTGGCGACACCCATAACTAAAATATTTTTACCCTCAAGCAATTTACTCATCCATATTTCTCCTCTCAGCGGTTTATTCCTATCTAAATCTTCCCAGTGCTCTGTTCATCATATCCCTTGCAATAGGTGCAGCACTCTTTCCTCCTGTAGTGCCTGCACTCTCCAGCACTACGGCAATGGCCACCTGTGGATTATCTGCAGGAGCAAAACCAATAAACCATGCATGGGCTTTTCCAGTATCATTTTCTGCAGTCCCTGTTTTCCCTGCTACCTTCACATTTCGAATCATTGCATTTCTTCCCGTTCCTTCCTCTACAACCTTTACCATCATCTGTTTTAGCTGTTGGACAACCATTGGGGCAGAAACACGGGTGAGGGTTTCTGATATACTGGTTCTGATGGTCCTCCCTTCTGGAGAAATGATTTCCTTCACCAAAACCGGTTTTACCATTCTTCCATCATTGGCAATAGCCGATGCCACTAAAGCCATATTCAAGGGTGTCGTTAGTATCCGTCCCTGGCCAATGGCGGTGGCTCCCAGTTCAGCAGCATCCATTGCATCATTTTTAGGAAAAATAGAGGATTTTGTCACTAGCGGAAAGGGAATCACGCGATTGAACATAAAATCCTCAGCTGCTTCTGAAAGTTCTTTCTGCCCCACCGCTAACCCCATTTGGCTAAAAGCAACATTACAGGATAGAGCCAAGGCCTTCTCTAAATCTACTTTCCCATGGGCTGTTCCTTGATAGTCTCTCAAAACATAGCCCTCTATTCTAGTAGACCCTTCACATTGGTAGGTTTCAGGCATATTGGGATGCTGCAGTGCTGCTGCTGCAGTGATCACTTTAAAGACTGAGCCTGGTGTATATAGACCCATGGCAGCACGATTTAATAGGGGACTGTCTTTATCTTCAACGATTTCTTCCCAATCCTCTCGAAGAGTAGCAGGATTAAAATCGGGCTTGCTAATCATAGCATAGATTTCTCCATTTTGAGGATTCATTAAAACAATAGAGCCTTTTTTTCCCCTAAGCAGCTGCTCTCCATAGCTCTGTAAATCATGATCAATGGTTAGACGCAGGTTATTGCCCTTTTCTGGAGGACCAGTTATCTTATCACGGATTTCCAATATGGGGTTATTATCGGACAAATTCAGCAGCTGACTATTATAGGAAGCTTCAATCCCTGACTTGCCATATTCCTTAGAACTGTAGCCAATGACATGAGCATAAAGCCTACCATACTCATATCGGCGTATCTGTTTGTCTTCTACCTTTTCACTGTAGGCCAAAGCTTTTCCATTCCGATCCGTAATGGTGCCCCGCAGCACATATTCCTCATTGAGCCATTGGCGTTTATTGTAGGAGTTTGTCAATATTTTTGATGCGTGAAAAGCTTGAAAGTAGCTAAGATACACTACTAAACCCACGAACAGGGCACATAGGAAAATCAGGACTCTAATGATCCTCTTGGACTCTATTTCCATGTTCTTCCTCCTGTTCTAATTCAATTTCTTCCGATGCCACCTGTAATATTCCAAGAGCTGCAAAGCTAGAAAGCAGCGAGCTTCCTCCATAACTGATAAAGGGTAATGTAACGCCTGTAAGAGGGATGACCTTTATCACACCTCCTAATATAATAAATGCTTGGAATCCAAGCATAGCAGTTGTTCCTATCGCGACGATTCTAAAAAATTTATCCTGTTGATTCAGAGCAATTTTAAAGCCCCGGTATACTAAAATTAGAAACAGCATGATAACTGCAATTCCACCAAAGACACCCATTTCCTCACAAATTGCTGAAAAAATAAAATCTGTATGCACTTCTGGAATAAACTCTGGATGTCCTAACCCAATACCTGTACCAAAAAATCCCCCGCTGCCAATAGCAAAAAGAGATTGGGTAATTTGATAGCCCTTGCTATCAATAGAACGCCATGGATTAATCCAGGTCTCTACTCGAATCTGTACATGATTTACGAGCAAATAACTGAAAAAGGAGGCTATTCCTGCTCCTAGTAAATTATATACAATCAATTTTCGATTTTCTTCATAGATGTAGAAAATTGTAATAAACACCAAAAAGAACAGCATAGCTGTACCTAGATCCCGCTGTATGAATAAGAAAGCCATATGACCATACACAATACCAAGGAAGTAGTACTTATTAAACAGCTTTTCTTTTTTTGTATAGTAAGCAGCCAGAAAAAATATGAAGAGTAATTTAATTATCTCAGCTGGCTGAAAGCTATGATTTCCAATGCGAATCCAATTGGTGGCCCCTTTCACTCTCGTACCTAGAATTAAGGTCAATAGGAAAAGTACAAGGGAAGCAGCAGCATAATACTTTGTCCAATTTTGCCATCCTTTTATGTTTTTAATTCCTAAATAGAATAAGAAATAGGCAATCATACTAATACCAAACCAAATAACTTGACGAAAGCCAAAAGTAGGACTAATTCGGTAAATCATGATAATACCAATACTGATTAGCATACCCATGATTAAAAATATATAGTGATCTCCCGAAGTAGCCTTCAATAAAATGAAGTTAGATATGTAAATGATCAGAATTAGTAATATTCCTGTATATAAAATAAATCTATCGAATTGATCTCGATAGAGATACAGAAGCAGGAGCGCCATTGAATCCACCAATACTATTAGATTTTGAGGTGTTTTGTAACTAAATATCTTTTTTAACATAGGCATACCTCTTTAATCCTTAGAAACATATAGAAATTCAACCTGTCCAATTCTTAAACGATCACCATTTCTCAATTTTACCACATCCATAATCTTCTCATCATTGAGAAAGGTTCCGTTTGCACTATCCATATCCTCAAGGAAATAGTTCCCCTCATCCATTATTATCTGCGCATGCTCATTGGATATATAAGGATCCTTAATGACAATATCGTTTCCATTTTTTCTGCCAATGATCATGTTGGCCACCAATGGATAGGATTCTTTTATCTTAAAGGGCAATGTATCCTTTCGGTTGATAAGTTTTAGATAGGTATCTTCATGGCGAGGACTGCTTCCAATACTCTTAATGTCTAAATAAATTAATCGTATAATTCCAAAAATGAATAGATAAATAATCAATATAAATAGATATCTGAAAATCAAAGACAAAATGTTAAACATATCCTCACCTGCCTTATCCACTCCTATTTCTAGGAACTGCATATTCTTATTATACTAAATAAAACTGCATAAAAGAATGACTTTATAAAGTTTTTAAGAATCCTTTTATAAAGCCATTCAAAATACATTTATTTACTTATCATTCTTTCCACTTCTCTATAACTGCATACACCACTAGCAAGAATATTTCCGTCCTCCAACAGAGCAGGAACCCCTAAAATTTGATGGTGTTCCACAAATGTATTCCATTGATCCATTGTGGATTTGATTCTCTTTTCATTTCTTTGCTGCAAGAAGCTTTCAAAGGATAACCCCAACTGAATACACAGCTTCCTTAGGACCTCTAAATCTCCAATATTTTCATTGTAGACAAATACACGCCTATAGAATGCATCTACTACTTCTTCCATAGGAAGCTTTCCCATAGCATAAGCAGTTACTAAATTGGCAAGACCTGTATGATATAGTCTATCGGGCAAATAAAAAACCATTTTTTTTCGATTCGCCTCTGCCTCAATTTTTTTTTGTATTTTATAAATCCTCTGAGATCCAAAAAAAGTTTTTAAGTTTCTGCCTTCTAAGGGTGTCTCTGGGTGGATTTCCATAGGAATCCATTTGATTTTTATCGGCTGTTCTTCTTGAAGCCTCTTAACCTCTGGCAGCATCAAGTAACAATACGGACAAATATAGTCGAAAACAAAGGTTATCTCCTTCAAAGAAGTCCACCCCTTTCTCTGTTCTCTTCTTTATTTACCCTTACTTAACAAAAACATTCAATTTATTTTCATTTCTAAATAGAAATATTTATTCTAAGAAAGTAAAATTTGTTCTAATTCATCCACTAGCTTTTCAAAAACCCTTAAGGCACTTTTAATAGGTTCTGTTCTAGTCATATCTATCCCAGCCCCTTGCAGCAATTGAATTGGATAGTTGGAACCGCCTTTTTTTAAGAAATCAATATATCTTGCAACCGCAGGCTTCCCCTCATTAAGAATTTGTTGAGATAGAGAAATGGCCGCTGCATATCCAGTGGCATATTTATATACATAAAAAGCATTATAAAAGTGAGGAATTCTAGACCACTCCATCTTGATTTCTTCATCAACCTCAATATCCGGACCATAGTACTTTCTATTGAGTTCACCATAATATTGACACAAAGATTCAGGCGTTAGGGCTTCTCCTTCTTCCACACGCTTATGCACTTCCTTTTCAAACTCAGCAAACATGGTTTGTCTGTAGACGGTTCCCCTAAACTGTTCTAAATAATGGTTTAACAAATATGCACGAATATTTTTATCCTGGGTTTTATCCAATAGATACTGCATCAGTAGGGCCTCATTGACTGTAGAAGCCACCTCTGCTACAAAAATCTTATATCCAGCATAGGGGTAGGGTTGATTTTCTCTAGCATAATAGGAATGCAAGGAATGTCCCATCTCATGAGCCAAGGTAAAGGTATCGTGAATGGTATTTTGGTAATTTAACAGCACATAGGGTGGACTGTCATAGCTCCCCCAAGAATAGGCGCCACCTGTTTTGCCTTCATTCTCATACACATCAATCCAACCCTCCTGAAAGCCTTTCTGAAGAAGATCTACATACTCATTTCCTAAGGGTTTTAGTCCCTCTGTTACCTTTTTTAGAGCTTCCTCATAGGGAATATCCATCTTCACATCCTTTACAATAGGTGTATAGAGATCATACATGTGTAAGGTGTCCAGTCCCAAAGCTTTTTTTCTCAAGCTTACATAGCGGTACATAGCAGGTAGATGTTCATGAATTGTTTCAATTAGGTTGTCATAAACTGACAATGGAATGTTGTCCTCATCTAGAGAAGCCTTTAGAGCTGATTGGTATTTTCTAACCTTCCCATAGAATACGTCTTTTTTAACACTGGCATTTAAGGTAGCTGCAAGGGTATTTTTCTGCTTTTCATAGGTACTGTATAGGGCCTTAAAAGCATCATGACGTACCCTCCTATCGCTGCTCTCCAGGAATTTTACATACCTTCCCTTCGTTACTTCCACTTCGTCACCTTGCTCATCTAAAATGGTGGGAAATTTAATATCCGCATTATTTAACATAGAAAAAATATTTCTTGGCGCAGAAGCCAATTCACCAGCTTGAGCTAATATTTGCTCCTCTTCTTTAGATAGGATGTGTTCTTTCTGACGTAGAATTTCCTCAATATAAAACTGATATACTCTTAATTTTTCATTTTCTTGAAAGAAATCCTTAATTTTCTCTTCAGCTATGCTCAATATCTCCGGTACCATAAAGGAAAAACTGCTCTGCACTTCCACACTGAGTCCCTGGGCTCTATCGCTCATTCCTTGATATTTTGTAACACGATTGTCTTCATCCTTCTTCATCCGTGCATAAATAAATACATTTTCTATTTTTCTAGAAACCTCATCGGAGAGATTTAAGGCTTTGTATAACAGCTCTGATGAATCGCCTAATTTCCCTCTATATTCCCCTACACCTTTTAGCATTTCCTTTATTTTCTGAAAATCATCTTCCCAGGCCTCTTCATTAGGATATAGTTTTTCAATTTCCCATTTAAACTTCTGTTCTATATCCTTTCTCTCTGGTATTTTATTCGATGTCTTTTCTTGTTTATCCATCTGTGGCATAACCACATCCTCCCTTCATAATTTAATATGTAAAAATTTCACACCTTTTGAATTTTTTCATTCTTTTTATTATTATACCCAAAGCGCTCTATGATTCCAACTTTTTACCATAACTCTTCTATTTATTATAAGAAAAGATAAATTTTGTAAAGTATTTTAAATTTTTTTTGTCTATAGTATAATGTTCATAATAGGGGGTAGATTCGTATGGATAGATACGCTCATTCTGTTATTTTAGAAGAATCCCGTTGTATTGGATGTACCAATTGCATCAAAAGCTGTCCTACAGAAGCCATTCGTGTACGAAATGGGAAGGCTAGAATCATCAATGATCGATGCATTGACTGTGGTCTTTGCATTCAGATTTGCCCCCATCATGCAAAGAATAGCCTCAGTGATGGCATAGATAGTATGAAGGATTATCCTTATAAAATCGCACTGCCTTCCCCAACCCTTATTAGTCAATTTGATAGCTCCATAACCCCGTCTCAAATATTGGCTGCCCTTCAAATGACTGGGTTTGATGCTGTATTTGAGGTTACAAGAGGTGCCGACATTATCACCCACTATACACAACAGCTGTTGAAGTATTCTCCTATACGTCCCTTAATTTCTTCTAACTGCCCTGCGATTGTTCGTTTAATCCAGATTCGATTTCCCAGCTTGATTGACCATATTTTACCAATAGAGTCTCCAATGGAAATCGCCGCAAATCTCGCCCGTGGTGAGGCAATTGAAAAGACAGGCTTATCTCCTGAGGATATTGGTGTTTTCTATATTAGTCCTTGTCCTGCTAAGGTTACCAGCGTAAGAAGTCCTTTAGGCATATCGAAATCAGCGGTTGACCGAGTTCTATCTATACAGACACTTTATTCTTGTATTCAAAAAAATCTTAAGAACCTAACTACAGAGAATCCTTTTTACGACTCTGGAAAAGCTATTGGGTGGGCTAAGGTTGGTGGAGAATCCTATGCCTTGGGGATCAAAAACTATCTGAGTGTGGACGGTATTGAAAACGTAATTAAGATTCTTGATGCTATTGAAAATGAAAGAATTTCTGGAATTGAATTCTTAGAATGCATGGCCTGTACCAATGGATGTGTAGGCGGCTGCCTGACTATCGAGAACTCCTTTATCGCTAAAAGAAGAGTTCGAAGTCTTTCTGAAGAAAACATCCATAAGCACTATCCTTTATCTACAGAGAACTTTCAGCAATTTCTCCATACAAAAAAAATCTTTCCTAGAAACGTCCATAAATTAGACGAAAATATTATAGAGGCTTTAAAAAAAATGGAGCAATTAGACGCTATTTATGAAATCTTACCAAGCTTAGACTGCGGGGCTTGCGGTTCTCCTAATTGTCGCGCTTTAGCTGAGGATATTGTCTTAGGTCATGTAGATATTGAAGAATGTATTGTCCGCTTAAAAGAACATTCTGGACGTCAAAAAAAATAGTCCATCTATGGAGGGGAAAAAATACATGCCTCTCCTTTTTATTTTAAGCCAATTTTTACATCAGATACATAAAGCATTGATTCCTTCAATATAATGGTGTAGTATATTTATATTGTTTTTCTATTGGATATACATATCTTCTTAGTTTAGGAGGAATAGCATAACATGGATAATCGACCAATTGGCGTCTTTGATTCAGGGGTAGGTGGGTTAACTGCCATTCCCCATATCATGAGAGAACTGCCAAAGGAAAGATTGATTTATTTTGGGGATACCGCACGAACTCCCTACGGTTCCAAGGCAAAGTCTACTATTACAAATTTTACAAAAGAAATCGTAGATTTCCTATTGAATAAGAATGTGAAGATGATCGTGATTGCTTGTAATACCATTACGGCAACCTGTCTCGATGAATTATCAGAGTACTGTAAAGATGTTCCTGTTATTGGAATTATCGAACCTGCTGCTAAAAAGGTTGCTCAATCCTATGGCCAGTCTCGGCAGATAGGAATTATTGGAACAAAGGTCACTATTCGTCAGAAAACTTATATTGAAAATATCCATAAGCATAACCCTGATTTGTGTTTATATGATAAGGCCTGTCCTATTTTTGTTCCCCTTATCGAGGAAGGAATTATGGATAATGATATTATGGAGTTATCCGTGAAATATTATTTAGATGAATTCGTAAAAACCAATGGTTTAGACACTCTAATCTTGGGATGCACCCACTATCCATTGATTCGTCCTACCATTGAAAAACTTTACCCCTGGTTAGAGATTATCGATCCGTCTTTTGAGATTGTTCATAGTATAAGCTCTACCCTCACTGAGAAAAACTTGCTGGCTCAGGAAGCCGCAGGAAATAACATTTTTTATGCCAGTGACCTTTCAGAAAATTTTTTAAACATGATCGATTCCATTTTTGGTAAAGAAAATGTCAAGGTAGATTTTAAGAACTTTGATTCCGATACACATGAATGTAAATAAGCAATATAAAAAGAGCCTCTAAGGACGCTTTCGCTAGGGAACCCTAGGTTCCCTTCGACGACTGCTGCCGCAGCCTGAGCACCCTCCTTAGGGCGGCAGAGGATTGCCTCCCCTACAACCCCTCTTTTTATATTCCTATCCTATCTAAGAATAAATGTATCCTTTCAAAAAGAAGACCTGCTGCAAACCAAGCCGGAGCATAATCCAGTCGAATAAGACCTTTTACTGCATATTTGGCTCCATCATAATTCCAAGGACACAAGCCAATAGATGCTCTTAAAAGGGACCCTGAAGCATATTCAATTCCATAAATAATAAAAACCCAGATCCCTCCCCTCAATAGAATCGGCCAATCAATCATCATATCATGGAGCCTTTCCAGAAACACTGCCGAACCATAGATTGGAAACATCCAAAGGTAAGTATATCCTTGGAAGCGTCTATCTCCTGTTAAAGCTCCTCCAAAACCCGTCCAAAAAATCTCTATGCACCAACCAAGCAAACCATATATAATAAATCGTAGTATCATATATCCTATTTTTTCAATGTTATGGTAAAAACATACATCACTTATATATAATAGAATGATATTATTTTTATTCTCGATTTCTCCCTGTCTCCTGTTGTAAATAACCCAAATGTATCATATAATTAGTTAGCATTTACTTATGTTTTTTAGGAGTGTTTCTATGAACAATAATATTAACCAATATATTCCTTTTCTATCCAAGCTACTCATCATAGGACTTACGATTTTTGGAATATACTTTTTCTCTACCACATTTATTTTTTATATCCTTCCCTTTGTGATCGGGTGGGTCATTGCTTCTATCATTGAGCCCTGGGTAAATTTTTTAAGTTATCATACTAAACTGCCTCGAGGTCTGGCAGCTTTTTTTTCCACTGCTATTTTTCTTATACTAACTGGATCTATCATTGCTTTGATAGGAGCTATTGTAGTCGTCGAGCTTACGAAATTATCCATCCAGCTCCCTGAATATTCAAAAAAAATATCCACTTATAGTACGGAACTACTTGGCCATATGCAGGCACTTTATATCAATTTGCCTCCAGACATAGCCCAGTCTATCATCAATGGTTTATATGGCCTTTTAAATTCTGCTACGGCTCTATTTGGAAAAATTATATCCTCTTTTATGGGATTTCTCTCAGGCATTCCAGGCTTTCTTGTATTTTTATTAGTCACCATCCTCTCAACCTTTTTTATTGTGCGAGACAAGAAAAAAATCACCCGCTTTATTATCGCCCAAATACCAAATAGCCAACGCTCCAATATAAAGGTATTAAAGCACGATTTGCTTTTTGCCTTAACAGGTTATATCAAAGCCCAGCTGATTTTGATGTCCTTAACCTTTGTAGAAAGTGCTATAGGCCTAACAATTATTGGTATCGACTATTCTGTATTGTTGGCCTTACTAGCTAGTATCATTGATGCTTTACCTATCTTAGGCTCTGGTTCCGTATATGTGCCTCTTATTCTGTGGAAGATTTTTACTGGTTCTTATCAAACGGCAATCTATCTAGGTATCTTGTATGGCCTCATTATTTTTGTGCGTCAACTGTTAGAACCAAAGATATTGGGAAACCAAATAGGCTTATATCCTTTGGTAACTCTTATAGCCATGTATATTGGATTGCAGGTTTTTGGAGTGATAGGCTTAATCGTGGGTCCTATTTCCCTTATTGTTTTACTCACACTTCAAAAAGTGGGAATTTTGCCACAATGGAAGGGTTGAAATTCAAACTTTTTTGTGATTTTTTAATAAAATGTACGTATTTTCTCTATGTTTATTTATTTGCACTTTTGAATATTTATGCATTTTAATTAATAAATTATTATATTTATTCATACTATTTGCACTTTAACATATTCCATACAGAAATATTTTTTTGGCTTTTGAAAACGTTTTTCTGTATTTTTTCTTATTTTTTGATATTTACAAATATTTAATATATGCTATAATTATTCATTATATATGATAAATTTAAATAAAGAGGTGATTTCATGTCAAAAGATTTATTGTTTCTGATCCCTGTTCCAAAGATCACTCCAGCTGAAATTGTGGAGATGGTGAAACAGCATCCTGAAATTAAATTTGTTTCTCTTGTTGGTGTGGATCTAGGCGGCAATGACACGGATGAAAAAGTCCCTGTAGAATTGATGACAAAGGATATTCAAGAATTTTTAAAATTCGGCGTGCAAACAGACGGTTCCAGTGTTGTCCTACCTGAAATTGCTACATTAAATAATGCGAGAGTTGATATCATCCCTGATACTACCGTTAACTGGTTTGTTGATTACAACTATGAATTTATCGATGAAGTTACTGGTCTCCCTGTTGGTACAGTAAAAATCCCATCTTTCTTAGTTCACGATGAAACAGCAGTGGATTCCAGAGCCATACTTAAAAAAGCTGTAGCCAACTTCCAATCAGAAATTCTATCCCTATTAAAAGAAAATTCATATGTTTTAAATACTGTTGGTATTGATTCTGCTGATGATGTGGAAGAAGTTGTTCTTACATCTGCCACTGAGCTTGAGTTCTGGGTAAGAACACCTGAAGATAAGCCTGATGTAGACAAACTATCCACCTCTCAAGTATTGCAAGAGCAGTATTGGAAAAAAACTGTAGGTCCAGTTCGTACAGCCCTTGAAAAATCCATTCTTGCTTTAGATGCTTATGGTTTAGAAGCTGAAATGGGCCATAAAGAAGTTGGTGGTGTTCATGCAAAAATTGCAGGTGATGGACATTATGCTCATGTTATGGAGCAGTTGGAAATTGACTGGAAATTCAGCACTGCACTACAAGCTGCTGACAATGAATTAATGGCTCGAGATATTGTTAAAGATGTTTTCACCCGTCATGGTTTAGATGTAACCTTTAATGCAAAACCAATTGAGGGCGTTGCTGGTAGTGGTGAACACACTCACGTTGGGGTAGCCGTTAAATTAAAAAATGGCAAGAGAGTAAACCTCTTCTCCCCAACAGATATGAAAGCTGATTTCATGAGTCCCATTGGTTGGGGCGCACTCATGGGATTATTAAAGAACTACGAAGTCGTTAATCCTTTTGTAACTTCTAGTAATGATGCTTTAAATAGATTAAAGCCTGGCTTTGAGGCTCCTGTTTGTATCGTAGGTTCTGTAGGCCATAACACTGCAGTACCATCTAGAAATAGAACCGTATTGGCTGGATTGGTAAGAGATACAGAGAATACTCTAGCAACTCGTTTTGAAGTTCGTGCCCCAAATCCTACCAGCAATACTTATTTGGTATTGGCTGCAGTATATCAAGCAATGCTAGATGGTATCGCTGCTGCTGTAAAAGCAGGTAAGACTTCTAAGGAATTGGAAAAGGATATGTCTAAGAAGCCTGGAGAAACTAGTTTCTACTTAGAAACTGAAAGAGCATATAGAAGTGAAGATGACGTATTCGAGCACTACACCGCAGAAGAAAGAGATGCTCTATTCAGCAAGCCACCTTCAACAGTTTGGGAAAACCTTCAAGGTTTAGACAAGTACCCTGAGAAAAAAGCTGTATTAACAATGGGAGATGTATTTACTGAAGCAATCATCAATTCTTACAAGCTTGGTACCTTAGCCCAATGGACAACTGAGTTGTGCAAGCGAATTATCCCTGACAACATGAAAGTAGTAAGACAATGTGTGAAATTACATTGCGAAGAAACTGCTGCTGATTTAGATGTTGTAAACTGGAAAAAAATTAATCAGCTAAGAAATGACTTGATGAAAGATACTTTAGCTCAAAAATCATTATTCACGCAAATAGTTGATGCTATCGATGCTGCTGATTATGATACAGCATCTTCTCTACAACAAGAGATGAGCAGCAAAATGAGCGAATTAAAAGCGCTATATGCTGCCTATAAGAAAAATTTATTTGAAATTGCTTAGTTCGATAATCTCTTAAATAGATAGGCTAACAAGACCAACCCCGGAAACCCTTCTTCCCGGGGTTGGACCTTTTTAAGTCTATATGCTTATCTGTTCTTAGTGCAGAACCATGTATTTTCTCTTCTCTTCATTAAAAAGACTCTCTAATTCCTGATGATATCCCAAATGATAAGCTATGGTCAACAGGCATCGTTGAAGATAAGCTTTACTCAAATCATCACTATGAGAACCTTCTTTTATTTCCCATATGATATCTAAATCTTTTCCCTCTACGATATCCTCCAAGCTGAGTTTTTCTAGATCCCTTCTATCATATTCATCAAAGAGCTCCGTAATGGCTTTAGGATCCTGTGCGTCTTTTAAAATATGCATTCGCTCTTTATTAGAACTATGATTTAGGATGTCAATGACAAAATTCAAATCATAATCTATCAATCCGTACAGATTCTCGAACACCTTTGCAGGAATTCTAGGATCTTGATTACTGGCCTGAATGAGTTTGGCCTTTAAGTGCTTATCATTTTGTCTGCAAGCCTCCAGTATTTTATTCTCCATGATTTCTTCTTTTATATTTTCAAATTCCAAAGCTTTCTCTCCTTCCTTATAAATATAGCTTTAGTTTTTGAAGGTGAAAAAGAAGTTATACCTTTTCCTATGAATAAGTCTTCTGATAATTCTATAAGGTTAATTATGTTCCTCCTGGTTCTGAATTCGATGAGAAAGAGATTGAATTTTTCCTTCCATGCCACTTAAAAGACTGACAATTTCTTCAATTACTATATTTATCTGTTCCACAGCAACAATAACCTCTTCATCAGCCTGCTGAATATTAGTATTTTTCTTTTTATCTAAAACTAAAGTCATTTGTTCAATTCCTTTTTTTATTTCATTTAGCCCTGAAATAATAGTTTGTCTATCTTGATTCAGTTGTTCTGTAAAACTAGAAGTTTGTTGAGACAACTGCATAAGCTGTCTTATTAGCATCGTAACAGTTTGTTGAATCAGCTGCTGCATTTCTAAAGATAATTTATTTTTTTCTAAAAGATTCAACTGTTCCAGCAAACTTCTAATTTCCTTTGAAATGTACCAATCCTTGTCCTTTGGCATGGGTATAAGGCATATGGTTTCACTTTCTTCTTTGCTGCTATTAGAGTTTTCTCCGTTACTCTTACTGCCATTTTTATATTTTCCCACTAATTCTGTAAAAATACTTTTAAAATTTTTTATAATATTGCTCAGGGTAGCTAAAATAATTGCCACTGTTATTAAAAGTCCTTTGATCCCATTTAAAATTGTAGTTTTTTCTATTTCCTCTCTCTTTCTCTGATAATCTCCAATAATTTTCTTCATTTCTTCATCAATAGCATCTGGCTCCTGGTTGTATTTTTCCATGGAGGATTGTATCTTGTAGTAGGTTTCCATCTCCAAGTGCTGCAGCATGCCAGATTGACTTTGAAGCAAACTTATGACAACGACAGTAAATATGATAAATACAAGGAATAGTTTATAGATTTGAAAATAGTCATTATTTCTATTTGTTTCCATAATCACTCCTCCATTCAGTGGAACCCTGTCCATCTTTACACTATATAGTATTATTTTAAAAGAAGAAATGTTCTTCTTTGTCTAAAAAGCCTTTCTCTTCTATGAATATAGCCTCCTTTAGAATAGGGATTTATAGGAATGTAAAAAATAATCTATGGATACCCATGCTTTACTTTGAGGTGAATGACTTATATGGACTTATCAATTATTGAAAAATTCAAATTTACAGACAACATTAAACCCTTTGCTACATCCCTGTTGATATTGACCGTTTCATTTTTCTCCATCCGTTTTGTTATGTTTCTTACCAGTAAAATTATTGAGGTCACTAAATTTAACGAGCAACGGGAGAAAACTATTAAAAGTGTAATCGATTCTCTATTTTCCTATTTCATATTAACCTTTGCCGTACTGAATATTTTAACGGAGTTTGGGCTAATAAGAAAGGCTACCGTGCTTACAGGTGCAGGTATTATTACTTTAGTAGCTGGTTTAGGGGCTCAGAATCTTATTAAGGATATTATTAATGGCTTTTTTATTTTATTTGAAAGGCAAATGAAGGTTGGTGATTTTGTTAGTATCAACGAGCAATATCTAGGCGTTGTAGAAGAAATCGGACTGCGTGCAACAGCCATAAGAGAATGGTCTATGAAAAAAGTCTATATTCCCAATGGAGAAATCAAGACTTTAAAGAATTACTACAAGGAGCGAGCAAGAGTTATTTTAGAGGTTGTTGTTCCCTTCGAAGAAGATCATCAGCTTGCGAAAGAAACCCTTGAGGAAATCTGTACCTATCTAAATAAAACCTATGAAGAAAAGCTTTATCGAATCGGTAATATCAATTACGCTGAGTTTAGCCTCTATGGTATCATGTCCTTAGATGGAAAACAAGGTGGGGCTAAATATATTATAACAGGAGTTGTAAACCCTCGTTCACAATGGCTATTGCGTAATCGTGCTTATGAACATATTTTGGAAGTATTTCAGCAAAAAAAAATTCGAATAGCTTATCCAGCCATTCAAATTAAAGAGGATAGGATCTTTCAAGAACCTATCCTCAAAAAACCTTGTTTCGATAAAGACGAGGAAGACTCTGGTGGCAGGTAGTCTTTCCTTTTTCTTTATTTCCCGAACAACGCAAAAAGAGATTCCTTTGTTTTTGGAATCGGTTCTTCTGCCAAATAGGGCCTATGGCTAATCAACCCTTCATAGGCTTCCAGTATCCATGGTTTTTGTAGGTCTGCTTCTTTCAATAGCCTCTCATTTTGAAAAATCTCCTCTGGGATTCCCGCTGCCAAAATACCTCCATCCTTTATGACAAAAACATAATCTGACCAAGAATAAATCCTATCAATGTCATGGGTAGACAATACAATAGTTTTCCCTTCCTCATTTAGTATAGTAAAAAAAGTCATTAGTTCTTCGCTGGTTTTAGGATCTACAAAGGCCGTAGGTTCATCCAAGAAAATGATCTCAGGCTCCATAGCCAAAATATCTGCAATGGACACCCGTTTTTTTTGCCCTCCGCTCAAAAAATGAGTAGGCCGCTCCTTTAAATGAGAAATATCGGTTTTTTCCAATGCCATGATTACCTTTTCTTTTACATCTTCTTTAGGCAGTCCAAGATTCATTGGGCCAAAGGAAACTTCCTGAAAAACACTTCCTGAAAAAAGCTGCACATTGGGATCTTGAAAAACAATCCCAATGTTTTTCCTTAGATTAAGCAATTCCTTTTTTCCGTAGGCAATGGGTTGACCTTTATAATAAATTTGTCCAGTAGTTGGCTTATATACACCATTTAATGTTAAAAACAGTGTCGTTTTACCTGCTCCATTGGGCCCCACAATCCCAATCCGCTTTCCCTGCTCAAGCCCAATATTCATTTTCTTAAGGGCATGGGTTCCATCTGGATATCTAAAGGTCAAGTCCACTGCCTCGATGATATACTGTGTCAAAAAATCGCCTCCATCATTTTTTCCTTAATAAAATTACACCAAGATTGCCAATCCCACTAAGAAAATTTCTAATATAAAAATACTAGTCATATTTTTTATAGAATAGGCGTATTCTTCTTCTAATACATCTAAGTCTCCTTTATACCCTCTGGCTGACAGAGCAATAACCAATTCTTCCGACCGATGAAGACTCTTTACAAACAGATTGGATATAAGTTGTCCTAGGGAGTGATAACTCTTCCTAATAGAACTATAGCCTAAACGACACTCTTGAGATAAATACATCATAGATGCAGTCTCTAACAACACGAAAATAAAACGATAAACCAGGGTCATCATTTCTATCAGAATAGCAGGTACTTTCATACGTTTTAAAATCCAGATAATATCAATCATGGGCGTTGTGAGAGTTAGAAAATATAAACAGCTTACAGAAGCATAGGCTCTAAAAAAAGTTTCCATAGCCTGATCCATACCTTGCTGTGTTAATCCAATTATCCAATTGCCCATTTGAAATCCATGGTTTATCATCCCCCCTTCTTTTGTAACTGTGACTGCAATTCCCAAAACTCCCACAGATAAGAATGCAAAGGGTACAAGCATCAGTTTCAAATAGCTCTTCTTAGGAATTTGGGCTGCAAATATTATCAAAAACGACATAAAGGCTATTACAATAAAATGTAATAACCACGACTTGCTTACCAAGCACATCGTTAATGTCAACAGGGATAATGCAAATTTTTCCACAGGATGGACAGATTTCAGTTTATTGCTATAGGCATATTGATCAATGGACAACATTAGCGGGTCACCACTGTTTCCTTTTTCTTCCCAGTCATATATCCTAGGTAAAAGGTAATTACTCCCGTACCAATAGCAGCCTGTAAAGCAAATAGAAGGCTTTCAATCTCTCCGCTTGGCGGCTCCCAAAAAGATTCAAACCATGGCTCATAATCAGGATTCAGCTCCGTTATCATATCTTCAGCTTCTCCATCGGCACCACCATACTCTGCATCAGGCATAAAAATCAGCGGGAGAATGGAAATTGCTATTACAAGAAAAATCAATAGGGCATTTTTCTTCCAGGTCTTCATTATCTTCCCTCCTTTACCATTGTCAAAGCATTGAGTTCATTTTGATGATGGGATGCAAGTAAATTATAAATCACAACGGTCAACAATCCTTCGCTAACAGCGAGAGGCACTTGAGTCAAAGTAAATATGCCCATGAATTTTCCAATGGCAGCTGCTGTGCCAATTTCCCCGGGAAAAGCCAATCCAAGCTGTATGGAGGTAACCACATAGGTCACTAGATTCCCCAAAGCAGCTGCTGTAAATACGCTTACAGATTTTGATGCTCCTGCTTTATTGAGGGTTTTAAATAAAAAGAAAGATGTTATCGGTCCTGCAATCCCCATAGAAAATACATTGGCGCCCAATGTTGTCAGTCCACCATGGGCCAAAAGCAAAGCCTGAAACAACAGAACAATCAGAGCCATAATGCTGGTTGCTGCAGGTCCAAATAGTATGGCACTTAAGCCTACTCCCGTAGGATGAGAACAGCTTCCTGTAACAGAGGGCAACTTTAATGAGGACAATACAAAGGCAAAGGCCCCACAAATACCCAATAACATTTTCATATTGACATTCTCATTGCTGATTTTTTTGATGGATCGTATCCCCATCCAGATGAAGGGCAGGGATGCAGCAAACCATATAGCCGCCCACATCGGTGGCAAAAATCCTTCCATAATATGCATGGCATAAGCTTCTTGACTGCTAAACAATACTACTGCAAAGGCACAAGCCGCTGTATATCCCATATACTTCTTAGAACCCATTTTTTCTCCTCCTTTGATTTCTTATTTCATAGGATAGTAAATAAATAATTGCAATAAAAAAATCTAACAGAGACGTTAGACTTACGATAACAGTTCACTTGGCCAAGTGATTGATTACCATACTTCCTTCCCTCCGAAGGTCACAAAGCAAATATAGGCAGGTTTCCTGGCTGGCGTTTTATCCTACTCCCTCGTCTTCCCCATTTACGGGTGACATCATGAGGTTTCGTATTCGCTTACAGTAGCGGGGGCTGCATCGGACTTTCACCGAACTTCCCTATTCTCCTCCGAAGAGGCACCTATATCCATCATTGAATTTTCATTTACTATTATATTCCTTTTACCAAAGATATACAACAGGCTTGCATATTTTACTGTTTTAGGCTCATATTTAAAGCTTTTTCTCGATTATTCAGTCATTTTTCATGCATATCTTATCCAAAGAGCTTTTATAGTACTTCAATATACTTGTATAACTTCTTTTCATTTTGTTTGGTAATCAATGCCTTTTCTTCTGTATGTTCCATCAGTACATAGGTTTCCAGCTCTGTAGTTACAATTCTCTTTATCATCATCAAATTAATAATATAGGATTGATGAGAACGAAAGAAATGGCGATTGTCCAATTTTTTCTCTACAGTACTTAAGCTGGTATTTAGGCTGTAGGTCTGATCTGTTGTAATCAGCTCTGTCTTTCTTCCTTTTTTAACAAACATAATAATACTTTTTTTAGGGATAAATAATCTTTCTAAACCATATTTGATACACACTTTTCCATGTATTAGTTTTCTTCCCATCACATCTTCCATATACCTTCCCCTAATATCTATGAAGATTGCTTTTCTTAACAAGTATATCAAAGTATTTCATCTCTCACAACTTTGAAAATATCATTCATGATGGTTTAATCTTATTTCAAAAGATTATAAAAAGTCTCTGCACATCATCACATTGATATGCAGAGACTCTTTAAAAATAATTAAACCCCTTTATCCTTAGATTAATTTAGATTTTTCCAATAATTTTTTTACTAGCACTACAGTTTCCGCTCTTGTGATACTATTCTTTGGAACAAGTAAGTTGTCGGCTCTCCCAGAGATAATCTGTGATTTCACACAGACTGCTGCATTTCTTTTTGCATATTCGGAAATAGTATCATTGTCCTTAAAGTCTGCCAATAACATTTCCACTTCGCTCCCCCCCATATCTACTTTTAACTCTGTAATGTCCATGGCTTTTGCAATAATTGTCATCGCCTGTTCTCTCGTTATTTTATTCATAGGAGCAAATCTATTTTCTCCCACGCCCGAAATTATACCATATTCATAAGCAGTTTCAACAAAGGGCTGATACCAATCTGTAACCTTGACATCAACAAATGAGCTTTTACCTGTTTTGGACTTCAATCCCAAAGCTTTAACTACTATTGCTGCAAATTCTGCTCTAGTAATATCTCTATCCGGGCCAAAAGTATCATTATTTATACCACTAACTATCATCCTTGCTCCCATGTCATGAATAGCTTCCTTTGCCCAATGGCTTATAGCATCCTTAAATTCTACGGAGTGCTCTATTGCTGCATAGATACTATTGGTAATGCTTTTGATTCTTACATAATATTCTCCTTCTATTTCTATTATCCTTGTAGGCACATGCCGTATTGTTCCATCGGATTCTACAACAATTCCTGTTGTAATTCTCTTAGGATCAATTCCATCAGGTATATGAATTGTTCTTTCCACATAGGTGTTGAATCGAGATATAGAAGCTTCCCTGCTATTAAAGATGCCCTTTATGCTAAATTCCACGGGAGGCACTACCACAACAAAGCCACCTTTTTTTGATAAAGCTTCTATTCGCTTTACACTATCATCGGAACAAGCAGCTATCTTTATCTGTACCTTCATAGCTTCTAAATTACCATTTACTTGAAGTTGATCAGCTGCCGCTTCTATATCTATCTGCCCAACAGGGATTTTATAAGTACCTATCTCTGTTTTAATCTCAAGAGCAAGTTCTCTATCTGCCATTGCTTTTATTACATCTCCGGTCAACAGGCAAACAACAACCTCGGATTCTGTATTCAACGCAACACTTATTACATCCTTTTGCTCTTTCGAATTTACATGCTCTAATAGTTTTTTCCTATCAAAGTCTAGCATGAATATCGATTGATTTCCTTCTTTTGAGGCTGTAATTTTTCCAATGTTTTCTGTTTTTCCATCTAACTGAATATCTACAGTTCTTGAGGAACTTTCTTCTATTATAGGAGCCCTACTTCCTTTACTGCCTCCCCCCGATGAATTATTATCCCTTGGTGTGTCACTATCATCCGGTGTGTCACTGTCATCCGGTGTGTCACTGTGATCAGGAATTTGTGGTGTTAAATGCTTATTGACAAGGTAGCGTATCTCTGAACGGCTTATTCCTCCAAAATTGTCTAGGGCTTCTGCATACCATCCTATTCCATTTCTACCTGCATCCTTCCAAATTGTTGACACATTGCTGCCACTGGACACATTTTCATGGGTAGAAATTACCCTATCCGTATAAATGTTTACTTGAAGACTGTCTGTAGAAAGATTTTTTTCTCTTTGAACAAGACCCAAGTCTGCGAAAGGTATTTCAAATTCTTGGTCATGATCCTCAAACATTGCATCCTCTGCGTTATAATCCTGTAGAGAAGGCGAAAAAGTACGGTTTATAATTTTTTGATCTTTTAGACTAAAATGCATTAGACGCATATATCCCAATCCACCTTCAGCAAGAGCTTGATAATCAAATAGTATCTGATATACTTTTCGCTCCTTTACTCCGTCGCCATCGTCATCAAAAGCATCTATCCTTGTAAAGGCATCATGATAATGTCCAGAAAAAACCATACACACATTGGCATTAACTTTTACTACTTCATCATATATTCGTTGAGGAATTTCTCCTAATCCCCCAGTGGTTAATATATATTCATGGAAATTCAATATCACCTTTCGCTCTGGATATTCCTTTATAACCTGGTTCATCCACTGGATCTCTTCATCCCCAATACCCCAGCCCATATAGAGCATCATAAAATCAATACCATCAACTGACAATAAATCATAATGTCCACGATTATTTTTATAGCTGCCGCCATACCAAGGATTTTGATTATATCTATCTTCTCCAAAATATTTATAGTATTCTGTGTAGTCGCTGGTTTTGTGGTCTACATCATGGTTTCCTGCTAATACGCCATAGGGCAAACCAATCTCATCCAACATTTTGTAAGCTGCATCTGCTCTTTCCCACTGTTGAATTTTGTCAGCCTCATCCACAATATCTCCTGTATGGAACAAATATTGGATATTCATTCTTTCTAGATTGTCTAATATATACTCATGGATATTGATTTGATGCCAGTAATAATCTTCATTATAGTATTGTGTATCGGACTCCCATGCAAAGGTGAAATCATAATCCTCTCTAGGCGTATCTTCTGGATGCGTAACAGGGGTTGTGCTTGCTGGCGGCCATAGCTTGCCCGCATATCCTTCAGAATGCTGAACCAACAGAAGCATTTTAGAATCCTTTACACGACCTTGACTGGGGACATCAGCCTCAAGTACAAAGGACTCTGTATTATCTGCCACATGCTGCCTTATCTTGTCCCACTTCTCATCAATATAATTGTATACATACATGTTTGTTTTAGCACCTTCATTGCTGGAACCTTCCCATACTATGTTGGCTACAAAAGCTTCTCCTGCTTCAGCAGGGATTTCAAACTCAAAGAGATAATAAGGGAGTGCATTTTTTGAGGTTTGAGTTATCTGAATACCATCTGTGCTGTTGATACTTTGAACCTGCTCTATACCCAACGCTATCTTTTCATCTCTTCTAATATCCAAGGCATCATTGGTGACGCCTTTATAACTCTTAATCGCCTTATCTGTTGGTTGAAATCGATAACCTTCCTTAAATTTCACGGTCATAATATCCTCAGTAGGATCACTAACTTTGACTGTCAGGGTTGCATCTTTTTCGCTTATTTCCGCTCCATCATCGGGAGTCAGAAGAATAGGCCTGTTCGGCTGCTCCACTGGTATATCAAATGCAACTTCATATACAGCCTTATTTCCAACATGATCTTCTGCTATAATCTTTAGTATATGCTCGCCAGAGGCAAGAAGTATAGAAGAAGTCTCATAGGGAAGGGTAATAATTTCCTCATCTAAAAAAGCCTGTAATTTCTTCACACCTGCAATAGCATCTTCCGCAGAAGCATGAATACTGAAATTTCCTTTATACTGCTTGGCTTCTATATTTGTAGAAATAACTGGAGCCGTATTATCTATCCTTACAATGCTTTTTACTTGGTCGCTTCCCTCTGTGGCAGATATTGTATACTCTCCATCTGGCAGGGTTGTTGTATCCCAGTTATAAGTAAGAGATTTAAAAGAATTGTCTGATAGCCTAAATTTACAATCAATATAGTCATATTTACCTACACTATCTCCCATCCTAATAACAGTTGTAGGATCTGAAAAACCTTCTGCCCTCAGTTCCTGTCCATCGGGGAGAATTAGACGAATATTGCATATATCAAAGTCATCGTTATTTTCATTTAAATCAATCTCAGGTCTTGCTTTTGTTCCTGCATAAACACTGATAGTTAGTTCCTCACCTTTTATAAAGTACTTGATATCCACAGGCGTACTGATAGTTTCCCATCCAGAATATATCCCATCATCAAAAATATGAAGAATATCCGATCCTATCAGAACCCCATTTTTGAAAAAGGTGTCTACCCCAGTGGCCTCAAAAGCAAAAATTGCACTTTTTTCTAATGATGGAAGGGACTGAGCCGTAACATCTTGGTCGTTTACTATTAAATGGGCTTCTACAGGATAAATGTCTCCACTGGCTGTAACAGCAACTTCACCTTTCACAATATCTCCATTTATAAGATTGATTCTCAAAGAATCCTGGTCTGCCCCTTCTACCATTGCCCGCTGCACGGGAGATGTTTGGATATTATTTCCATCCGAAGCAGTAAAATAGTAGTCATAATATTTTTTACCGATATGGTCTACTGATTTAATGGTTCTACCATAACTACCATTAGATCCTTGAATCACATTATATGGAGTATATTCTTCTTGAAGATCACTTTTTAAATAGAGAACCACTGTCTTTACAAGGCTATCATCTGTTATTTCTGCTTTTATGTCAAAATCTATCCCTGGTGTAATCATAGGCTCTGTTTTGATCTGAATGACAGGAGCTTCTGTATCAGGCAGAAGATAGACTGGTTGAATAGGTTTTTGTTCGAAAGCTACTGTACCAGGTGTTGCTGATTCTAGACCCGACAGTCTTTGTACTGTTGGATTATCCAGATCAAATACATACTGAATACCTTGCTTTACCGCTGTATCCTTGGCACCATTCATATTGTAGTAAGCAGCTGACAGAACTTTCATGGTATTGGTAGCTATTTTTACAGCTCTGGCACCAGAATTGGCCATTCCAGCAGAAAATATTTTAACAATATCTTGATTTTCTATAAGATTAGTAGCAAAATATGCGTTGAAATCATCTACTGTGAGATCATCATTGGCCCCATTTATTATCCAAAATACCAGCGTTTTTCCTGGAAGGATCAGGACATCCTCTGGCACACTTGGCCATAATGTTTCATTCCCATTATCAGGATAGTGATAAACAATTTTATAGTCCTTAAAATTAATAGGCTGATCACTATTATTATAAATTTCAATAAATTCATAGGCATCGGCACCATTGACATTGGCACTATCTGGTAAAAGCTCTGTGACCAGGAGGACCGGAAGCTTTTGATATTCTTCTCCTACTTGTATATTCAGAGCTTCTGGCGAAACATACCCTGGTGAAGGCAGCCCAAATTCCTCTAAAATTTCCATTTTGTCAGTTGATAGGGTAGATAGCTTAAAATGAATGGGACTATCAGGAGCAGCCTTGCGTGTTGGATAGTAGGCATCCATGATAATATCATTTTGAGCATCAGCAATCCGAATTCCCCTAGCCCCTGTATTTGCCATGCCATTTTGTCCTATAATCTCTACAAGCTGATAATCGGTTTCTTTGTTGAGTGATAATTCTTTATAAAATTCTTTAAAGTCATCTTCCGTTTTGCTAAAGCTGTCTACATTTCCGCTGGTATATCTCAGCCAAAATACAGCTGCTTTCCCTGCTTTTATAACGGTATTTTCTGTATAAGTCAGCAATACATTATTCGTAGCATAATAATAAAATTTAATTCCTTCCTCAGTAAGATTAATATCTTCTTTGGAAGCATTATAAACCTCAAAGTATTCAAAATGATCATCCCCAGCATTATCTGGACAAATCTCTGTAATCAGAAGTTTTGGCACTTTGCCTGTTGAAGGTTTATCTAACCCGGGCAGTTCAACAGTTTTTGAAGGAACCTGGGAAGGGTGAACATATCCTGGGCTTGCATCTGCACTGTCATTTGCCAAAACCATTACTTGTCCACTGACAGGATAACTGTAATCCAATGTAATATCCTCACCATTAGAGGTACTGTAAAAAGCTTCACAGATAAATTCTCCAATATCGGAAAAAATCCGAAGTGTTCTAGGACCGGTATTGGACATCCCCCCTACAGTAACAGGTGGTGCAGGGACCCGTACTACTTGATCTTCCCGAATCGATACGCCTTTTCCCTCTGCATAATAGACAAAATCCGTTACAGACAATTTTTCATTTGCTGTATTTGTAATCCACGCCAGTGCCACTTCCTTAGAACCTATGGTACAATCTGTGCTTATATCCCAATCATATCCCTTACTGCCAGTGTCATAGAGCAGTTTATAATCCTTTAAATTAATATTTTGATTTGAATTGTTATATATTTCTATATATTCATATCCGTCAGCTCCATCCACATTAATTGTATTTGGTGCTATTTCCGTGATTAAAAGTCTAGGAAGATCGTTATAATCAATACCTTCCATTGCCAGAGAACAAGAAAGTGGTAGTTGTCCAATTAATAATAAACATACTAGAATGCCACTCATCCATTTAGAAAGTCCACGCATGTCTCAATACCCCTTTATCTTTTAAAATTTTGTACTTGCCTGTAAATTGTTTACAGTCTATAACCTCAAAGCCTCTCTTTCGATTATTTTTCAATCCCTTCTACCACACTCCCTACAAATTTTTTCTTTCTCCATTACCTTTTATTACAAGACTTTTACATTATACAAACTCTGTAGAAAAATATGATAAATTTTTGTTAATTTTATGCTATTTATTTGTTAATTATTAACATTTAAATTTATATCTATTAATTTTAACCGAATTTTGTTATATTATGGATAATAGTGGGTAAGATTAGTACAGTAAATGACTTTTTACTTTATAGGGGGAATACTTAGTGGCGAATGCAATTAACTTCGAAGGACTTATCAAAGAAGTAGGACGCTGTTGTCTTACGGAAGATGTCTGTGATTCCTGTTCAAAGGAACAGTGTCTCATCGGCTATTGCAAAAAATCTCTTTCCACTGCCATCAAGCAGCATAGTGAATTTATTGATGGTGGCTTTGATGCAATACCCTATGCTGATACCAAGGTTTATGATGATGTTGTTTTGGTAGATGTACTAGGATTTCTTTTAAATCAATGTAAAAACTGCAATCTCTATCATGATGAAGAATGTGTGATTAATATTATCCGTGGAGCATTGGAAGTCATTTTATTAGGCGAATCTCAGGACTATAAGGGAAGCTCTTTTATGTATTTAAGTGACATAAAAAGAATCAATCCAGAAATTGCTGAGCAGGTATATGCTGCTTTTCTAAAATGGAAGGGAGGCAATTAAATAGATGGAAAGAATTGATTTAACTACAGAACAAAAAATTGGAGAGACTAAAGACACGCCTTTGGCTCGTGTCGTAAAACAAAATTTTACTGGTGAAACAAGTGAGGTAGGGATTTATCTTGCTATGGCTCGATTGGCTCAAAGGCAGGGATACCCCGAAATTGCAGAGGTCTTGAAGGGAATCGCTTGGGAGGAAGCAGAGCACGCAGCCCGTTTTGCCGAGTTAAATGGAATGATTCAAGAGGACCTATTTGATAATATTCGCCAAATGCTAGAGGGCGAAATATTTGCCAACAGTGAAAAACAAAAAGCTGCCATTCAAGCTCAAGAGCTTGGCCTACAAGGTGCCAAGGACTATTTTAGTGAATCCGCTAAAGATGAAGGCCGTCACGCCCGTATGCTGGAAGGCATATTAAATCGATACATACAAGAATAAAAATATACAGAAGAACCCTTGAAATCTAGATGAATTTCAAGGGTTTTTTCAGTTTTTCCTCACTGAAGTAAGCTGTACCTTTACTCCTCCATGTCTTCTAGCTGATCACAGAACTCAGTAAATTTCTTCATGATTGCTTTTTCCTTTTGAATAAATTCCACCAATTTTTCAATGGCAGCAATGGTAGATGGACTGAGATAATGCTCCATGATCTCAACTTCTTTTTCTCGATCACAATCACTGTTGAGAATAAATAGAAACTCATGCAAAATGCTGTTTCTTTTTACAAGCAATCTGCCTAAGTTTTTCCCCTGAGGAGTAAGTCGAATACCTTCATGTCTTTGATAATATAGATACTTCTCACGATGGAGCTTTCTTAAGGCTTTTACTACAGAATGGGAAGATACATTTAAGCCTTGTGAAATATCACGAATCTGAACTTCACTTTTCATTAGGGATAGCTGATAGATTTCTTCTATATATTCTCCTAGGCTTGGTGATAACATCTTCATTTCCTCCTCTAATTGAAAAAAATTAGGGACAGCTGTCAAAGGGCTATCCCTACAAAATATTCAATAGAAAAGGAGAATATGTGCTGCCACCTATTCTTTTTTATGTTATTTTAGTTTGCTTTGGAGCTTTCCGATATAATCACTCGCCTTGATTCCTGGAACTTTTGAATCGCTCTCATTACAATTTCCCGTTCTTCATAAAAAACAATGACAATATCACCGGCTTCAGCCATCTGCATAGCTTTTTCCAGTGCCTTCTCTTCGAAAAGCTCTATTTCTATAGAACGACTATCCTTATTCCCTCGGATACAACCTTCATAAAGAAGCTGGGCAACTTCTCCAGACACTCTGCCTCTCTTGTCTCGATCCTCTTTAATCACAATGTAATCAAAGCTTTGTCCTGATAGAATTCCTATTTCATGAATATTTGAATTTAGCCTATCTCCTGGAACACCAATTACACCAATCAGTCGATTGATTTTCATCTTTCTTAGTCCTTCAATCACCTTTTTGTATCCATCAAAATTGTGTCCATAATCTACAATTACTTTAAAATCTGCTACATCATACATATTAAAGCGACCTGGATTTTGCGTATCATCGCATTTAAAATTAACCAAAGCTCGATTAATGCTCTCTGAACCAACACCTAACCCCCAAGCTGCCGCTGTAGCTGCCAAACTGTTTTCAACATTGTGGGTTAACAGCCCCCCATAGGTAGCTGGAATATTCTCAATATTTACCACTGGTATCTTTTCTTTGTCTGTGGCTAAATAAATGACATTTTCTTTAATATATACAACCCGTCCGCCATCCTTGATATGCTTAATAACATATTTATTATTGTGATCCTTTGAAAAGAGTATAATATTTCCATAGGCCTTATCTCGAATAGATAAGCAATATTCATCATCGGCATTGAGGACTGCGTATCCTTCATCTTTCACTGCTTCAACCACGAGAGCTTTTGCATGGGCTAAATCTTCTAAAGTTTCGATTCCGTCTATCCCCAAGTGGTCATCGGTTATATTTGTAATTACCCCTACATCTGCCAAATTATAGCCTAAACCTCGATTGACAATACCTCCTCGGGCTGTTTCTAAGACGGCCGCAGTAACATTTTTATTCATGAGTATTTTTTGAGCACTTGCCGGTCCTGTAGTATCTCCTTTTTCTATGCATAGACCATCAATATAAATACCACAGGTAGTTGTCATTCCGACTAAATGCCCTGCTTGCTTTAAAATTCGTTGAATCATCCGGGTAGTAGTGGTTTTTCCATTTGTTCCTGTAACTGACACCAAGGGTATAGTGGCTTCCTCTCCTTCTGAAATAAGAGAAGATACAATTTCTTTAGCAGCATTTCTAGGAATACCTGCCGATGGATAGTGATGCATTCGAATACCAGGAGCTGCATTGATTTCAATTAATGCACCTCCTGTCTCCTCTAAAGGCTTCGTAATATCCGTAGTGGTAATATCTATACCAGCCACATCTAATCCAAGGATAGCCGCCGCTTTCAAGCAAGTTTTCCTTATTTCTTCATGGACCAAATCTGTTACATCGACTGCTATTCCTCCTGTACTTAAATTGTCATTTTCACGAAGATATACTTTTTGACCCTTCTCAGGAACATCTTCAAGATTCATTTTATTCTTTTTTAACAGCAGCTTCATGACTTCATCTACTTTTATTTTAGTTAGAGGTTTCTCATGCTCTTCTCCCCTCAAGGGATTCTTATTCTCTATTTCTATTAATTCTGTGATGCTATGGCTACCATCGCCTATTACATGGGCAGGTATCCTCTCTGCTGCTGCCACAACCTTATCCTTTACAACCAGTACCCGATAATGCTTCCCTTCAATGTACCGTTCTATCAAGGCTTGGTCCGTAAATTTTTTCACAGCAGTATATGCCGTCAATACATCCTCATCGCAATGTATATTTAAAGAAACACCTTTTCCTTGATTTCCGTTGTAGGGCTTTACCACCAATGGATAGCCAATTTCATTAGCTGACTCCAAGGCTTCAAACTCATTTTTTGCAATTCTCCCCTCTGGAACTGGAATTCCATTTTGCTGCATTAAAAAATTGGTCATCCATTTGTCACAGGAAATATCTACTGCAATGCAGCTTGCCCTTTCTGTTAAGGTTGCTTGAACTAGCTTTCCTCTTGAACCATATCCTAACTGAAGCAAACTCCCTTCCCCTATTCGCATAACCGGAATTCCTCTTTTTTTAGCTTCTGCCTCAATCGCCTTTGTACTAGGCCCTAAATCAGTTTCTACAGCTCTTTGCTTTATGACTGCCAGTCTCTCTTCAATCGATATAGGTTGTCCTTGTACAATATGGGTTATAATATCAAAGGCCATTTTACCAGCTTCTAAACCTACCGTTTCATTGTAGTAACTATATACAATATTATAAATGGAAGGGGCACTCTCTCTCCTTGCTTTTCCATATCGGATTTTATAACCCAGCATATTTTGTAGTTCAATAGCAGTATGCTCCATAACATGAGCGAGATAGGTGCCTCTTTTTAGTCGAACTAAAAAGCCTCCCTTGTAGCCTTCAGAGCATTTATGTTCCTTTAAACCTGGTACAGCAGCCAGCAAGGCTTCATTAAAACCAGGCAAGTCACAAGTAGGGGTATCATACAGTTCTTCTAAATCCAATGTTATCTTTATCACTGGACTATGGCTGTATACGTTTCTGCCCCTCAATGCTCTAATATTTACGATCTTCATCCAGATTCCTCCTATAGTTATTGTTGCACAGGATCACTTGTTTTGTGATGCCTATAAAATTCTTCTCTTATAATAGGATATTTATTTGCTATGCTATAACCATACTCATTGGGAAGTACGTGAAGTTTTACATTGGTTATGGCTAAAGGCTCGTTTGGATATTGTTCACAAGTATTAGAAAATTCTATGGTTCTGCCATCGATCACGGTCACAACACCAGAACCTATCACCTCAAACTCCCCCTTATGATTCACAACAATAGCTGTATTTTCGTCGATCCCAATTCCAAGAGAGTGAGGATTTTGAGCAATCGCTGAAAGCAATCTTCCTATTCTGCCTCTCTGATTAAAATGCTGATCGATAATCACACCCTCTATCAATCCCATTCCCGGGGCCATCTTGATGGTACAGCGGCTTGGTGCTTCTTTATCAGCTCCTTCAACCACCATAATTTCACTCATCATCGATGCACCTGCACTGGTTCCTGCAATCACCTTCCCTAAATTTACTGCTTTGTGCAGGTTTTCATGGATCTGAGTTCCACCCAATATAGAGGATATCCTCAACTGATCCCCTCCAGAAAAAAAGATACAATCTCCTTTCAGCATTTCTTCTATCATCTCTTGGTGATTGGCATCCTCACGACTTTCAATATTTAATACTTGAGTCTTCTCAATTCCAATGCTTTTAAAGACCTGCTTGTATTGTTCTCCCGCCTCTTTAGGATGTTGTGTGGCTGTGGTAATCACTACAAAGCTGGGATCTTTTTTTTGAGTCAATTCCAAAAGCTTTTTCAAGATCACCTTATGGGTTTTTTTATCTTCAGCACCACCAATGATCACCAAATAGGTATTTTTATGATAAATCATGATTTTATCCTCCTATAACAAGCTGTTCATTTAGTGACCAAGTATATTGGATATGTTTTCCAAAAACTATCTTTTCTCATACATTTATTTATTATTTTCTTTTATTTCATATATATACTTTTTTTCTGTATTGAGATTCAAGATTTTTCCTTTTTGTTTTTGAATAAAGTATAGTTCTTATTTTCCCACAAATACTAAGACATACAGGAGGTGTTTACATGAAAGTAGCCATTATGGGAGCTGGTCTATCCGGATTAGCCTGTGCTATCACCTTAGAAAAACATGGAATTATCCCCACTGTTTTTGAAAAGCGCAGTCAAGTGGGAGATCGCTTTGTTTACGGAGAAATAATGTTATCTTTACTATCCAGACCTATTAGGGATGAACTTGCTTATTTATCAGAAAAATATGGTATTTTTTTACGGCCCACTGGGAATATTAAAAACCTATATCTCCATTCTGAACACGAGAAAGCCCATATCACAGGAGCCTTAGGCTTCACGAATATTCGGGGTCGTCATGAGCACGCATTTGAACAACAATTGGAATCCCAATTAAAAAGCAAGATACACTTTAACTCAAGTTACAGTTACGAGGAACTCCTTTTAGACTATACCCATGTGGTTTTAGCCACGGGGGATGCAGCCTATGCATCAAAAATTCAAAACTATCGACAGGACTTAACCGTGTCTCTAAAAGGTTCTATGGTTAGAGGAAATTTTGAGCGTTTTTCAGCTGCTGCATGGTTGGACAATCAACTTGCCCCTAAGGGGTATGCCTATTTTATACCCTTGTCGGATACGGAGGCAGATTTAGTAGTGGCCTATCCCGACTATCCAGAAAACGCCTCGGAGGATATAGAGATTTTATGGCAGCGTTTTTATCAAAAATCCTGTCAAGACTTGAATCAAAATTTAGAAGTGATAGATGGTTTCCAGATAACAAACTACATCATAGGCATCTGCAATTCTCCACGGATCGGTAATACCTTTTTTACTGGAAACTGTTTTGGTTCCATTATGCCTTTTCTAGGTTTTGGTCAGATTACTGCTCTTCTGACAGGAATTTATGCAGCTCATGATCTGGCTGGAATAGGGAATTATGAAAAGCTGACACAGCCCCTTCGCAGAAGTTACGAGCAGTCCCTAGTCCTTAGAAGACAAATGGAGCAGCTGAGCAATCACCAATATGATCTTTGTGTAAAGGCTCTTGGCAGCTCCTTCGGCCAAAGGATATTCCATACAAAATCTATGAGTCCATTGAAATTGTCCAGTTATTTATTACGCCCTTTTGTTAAGGGAAAAAAAAAGAACTGTTAAGGGGAATTAGACAATCTAATTCTCTTTTTTTATAAAAATCTATTTAAATTTATATTTTTCTGGTATACTCTATATAAGCATAAGCTTAAATAATAAGCAAAAGTTGGTGAAACCTATGACCACAAGAGAACAGGAAGTCTTAGAATTGATCAAAAAAAATCCTCAAATTTCCCAGCAGGAGCTGGCTGATACCCTCGGTATCACCCGTTCATCGGTAGCTGTGCATATTACCAATCTTATGAAAAAAGGGCTGATCCTTGGCAAAGGATATCTATTACAAGAGCAAAATTATGTGGTAGTTATTGGTGGTGCCAATATGGATATTCAAGGCTTTTCAAAAAATAGATTTCGATTGAAAGATTCGAATCCAGGTACCATCAATCTTTCCCTTGGAGGAGTGGGAAGAAATATAGCCGAAAATTTGGCAAAGCTTGATGTGGATGTAAAGCTGCTTTCAGCCCTTGGGGAAGATCTTCATGGCAAAAAAATACTAGATGAATGTAGAAAATCAGGCATTGATATGAGCCATTGCTATTTCTCCACTGATACGCCAACTTCCACCTATCTATGTATTATTGATGACCAAGGAGATATGGCAGCTGCCATTGCTGATATGGAAATCCATGAGAAAATCTCTATTGATTTTTTAAGGGAAAAATCCCATCTTATCCAAAATGCCAGCCTTGTTGTATTAGACACCAATCTATGCTCTGAAACATTAACTTTTTTACTGCAAAGCTTCCCAGATACAACCTTCTTTTTAGAGCCAGTTTCAACGGCAAAGTCTGAAAGGGTAAGGGAACATATTGGCGCTTTCCATACCATTAAACCCAATCGACTAGAAGCTGAAGCCCTTTCTGGAATATCTATTGCAACAAAGGAGGATTTAAGAAAAGCCGCCAATTATTTTTTGAAAAAGGGTGTTCAGAGAGTATTTATCAGTTTAGGAGAAGAAGGAGTTTACTATGGGGATCCCCATGAACAATCCATATTAATACCGCCTACCCTCTCCGTTGTCAATGCTACAGGTGCTGGGGATGCCTTTATGGCAGCTTTAATCTACTGCCACATGGAACAAATCCCCCTTAAAGAAACAGCTTCCTTTGCTGCAGCTGCTTCCTGCTTAGCCCTGTCCCATGAAGACACCATTCATCCACTGATGAACTTAGAAAATATCGAAAGAAAAAAAAGGGAGTTGAAATTATAATGAAAAAATATTTACAAATACATCCAGAGGTTCAAGCTGCTCTCTCAGCTAATAAGCCTGTGGTAGCTTTAGAGTCTACTATCATCTCTCATGGTATGCCCTATCCTCAGAACATAGAAACAGCCAAACAGGTGGAGGCTATCATAAGAGAAAATGGTGCTATTCCAGCAACCATTGGTATTCTTAATGGAAAGATGAAGGTGGGTCTTACTGAAGAAGAATTAAACTATATGGGCAAGGGAACTGACATACTAAAGGTTAGCCGACGGGATCTTCCCTTTGTATTGGCAAAGAAGTATAATGGTGCAACAACTGTAGCTTCCACCATGATCATTGCCGCACTAGCAGGTATTAAAGTGTTTGCAACCGGTGGTATTGGCGGTGTACATCGGGGGGCACAAGAAACCTTTGACATTTCTGCCGATCTTATGGAATTAGCCCATACCAATGTGGCAGTAGTGTGTGCCGGCGCAAAATCAATACTAGATATCGGTTTGACTTTAGAATACTTAGAAACCCATGGAGTCCCTGTGGTGGGCTTTGAAAGCGATGACTTTCCTGCTTTTTTTACAAGAAAAAGTGGATTTTCTGTGGATTATAGAGTAGACTCTGCTATGGAGTTGGCTCAAGCTATGAAAGCCAAATGGGATCTAAATCTACAGGGCGGCCTAGTTATTGGAAACCCCATTCCCAAAGACTACGAGATGGATAACACAATCATAGACAAGGCTATCTTGGATGCTTTACATGAGGCTGAAGAATTGGATATCAAAGGAAAGGAAATCACACCCTTTCTCCTTTCAAGAATCAAAAGCATTACTGAGGGCAAAAGCCTAGATGCAAATATTCAGCTTGTTTTTCATAATGCCAAGATAGGTGCACAAATTGCCAGCGCCTATTCAAAATTAGAGCAGGAATAAGATTCGATGATAAAAAGCAAAACTTTTATTATGTTTAAAGTTTTTGCTTTTTTATTTTAAACCTTTTAAAAAATATACTTTTTTTGAAACATTTTTTCTATAAAGGTGTATATATCTATTGAGCAGTAGTAAGGGGGGATTTTTATTGGAGATTTCAGATATTCACCTAATCCGTCTTTGTAAAGACAATCATAGAGATGGCTACAATCTTTTTTATCAAAAATATGAAAAGTATATCTATCGTCTCTGTTATTATTATACTCACTCCAAAGAAGATGCTTTGGATTTGATGCAGGAAATCTATATAAAAGTATTTCGAAGCTTTCACCGCTTTGAAGAAGATAAACCCCTACTGCCCTGGTTAAAGAGAATCACCATTAATACTTGCTTAAATTTTTTAAGAAGTCAAGGAAAAAAAGAAATCTCCTTACATATGTCCATTGATGAGAACGAAACCCCTCTTGAAAGTGTTATTGCTAGTCCTGCCGATGTAGAACAGCAGCTGAATTATCTAGATACAAAGGCAGCTATTGCCAAAGCTATCCGCACTTTGCCCGAGGATATGAAAACAGCCATTATTCTTAGGCATGTGGAAGGAATGTCCTATAAGGAGATTGGGGAGATCATGGATTTGCCTATTGGCACTGTAAAAACCTATCTCTTTCGAGGCCGCAGACAATTGATGGATAAGCTTAAAAATGAAGGATTATGGGAGGTGTAGTCATTGGCGTGTAAATTGGATCCAGACTTACTTCAAGATTATCTAGACAGTGCAATAGAGCCCTTAGAAAAATTGGTACTGGACGAACACCTAAAAGTTTGTCGAGAATGCCGAAAAATGCTCACGGAGCTAAAGCTTCTTTTCTGGGAGCTTGAAGATTTAGATCAGCTAGAGATACCCCCAGAAGTCTCCCTTATTCATGAAAAGGTAGAAAAAACTCTAGGTCAAAAAGTAGAGTCAGAAACCTTTAATATGGGAGATCTTCTAAATATTCAAAAAAACATATTGGATGCTCAAGGTAAATTTATCGCCTATATTCCAGGATTAAAAACCAGTGTTTCTTATCTCCGCAAAAGTGCTGTAAAGGCTTCTTCAAGACTTTATAGGAACTGCAGCAGCCTTGTTAAAGCTCGAGTAAAGATGGCCGTAATGAGGACTAGATCATGATCTTACTGTGGATTTTAATGTATTTTTTATTATTTTTGTCGGTCCTTTTTCTCTTAATTTTACTCATTCCCTTTGAGTATGTTCTCTCTGGTTCGAGAGAAAAAAATTATGTAGTTTATGGAAAAATATTATGGCTTTTTGGCATGATTGCCATTGAAGGAGGACAAAATCAAAAAAAGAAGGTATATTTTGAAATCAAGGTTTTGGGTTTAACTTTTAAGAGAGCTTTTTCCACAGAGTCACAGACAAGCACTAAAAAGCAAGAAAAAAAAGGGAAAGTACAGCGTGAAGAAGTGAGAGAGAAGAAAAAAAGAAAATGGAAGCGGCTCATAGACCTAGAAATACTTGAGAGGGCCTTTCATTTTCTTAAAAATTGTTGGACCCATGTGGCCCCCAGGGAATGTGAATGGCTGGGAAGTTTTGGCTTTGAAGATCCCTATTATACAGGAATATGCTGCAGCCTAATCCCTATCTTCCAGCCTCTATTTAACAACTACCACATTGTTCTAACTCCCCGTTTTGATAAAGTAGGATTTGAAGGAAAATTCAAGCTCACAGGAAAAATCATTTTAATCATTCCGATCTATGAACTTCTTAAGCTATGTTTGTTCAAACCTGTAAGAAATATATTATTTACGAATAAGGAGGAAAAGTCTTATGTCCATTAATGTAAGTGAAAATGCAAAAGCTTTGTTTGAAAGTCTAGAAAATTTTTTAACTTCAAAAACTGTAGTGGGTGAGCCGATCCAGATTGGTGAAATAACACTGATTCCCATGATTAACATTGCCTTTGGCCTAGGGACCGGCGGCGGAGATGGAACTGACTTAAAAGGTGATAAGGGCAGTGGACTCGGCGGCGGTGTGGGAGCAAAGGCAAGTCCTACAGCAATGATTGTAGTAAAAGGCGATAGTGTGGAAATACTGCCTATTAAAAGTTCTAATGGATTAGAAAAAATAATAGACATGGTGCCAGAAATCCTTTCAAAGGTAAAGGGAGCAAAGGAAAAAAGCTCTGAAAATGAAGAATAAGGGGTGCTTCACCCCTTATTCTTCATTTATCTCCCTTATTCAGATAACCCATTGTGTACCCTTTGCAATCTTTCTATCTCCGTATCTTTCATAGCCTTTGATAAAATATAGGTGCTTAATATAGCCATCGCTACCCTGGCTCCTAATAATATCCATCCATTGGCCCCAATGGCTACAAAAACCAAGGTGTCCTCTATAACAGCATGACAAGATATTAAAAATACCCCGATAAGAGTAGTATCTCTTTTGGTTAGATTTCCTTCCTTAGCGCTTTGTAAAATTACCCCAGCACCATAGGATATACCAAAAATAAATCCTACAAGCAATGGAAAAGTGGCTTCCTCTGACATCCGAAAGGGCTTTGTAATAATTCCAAATCCAGAAGATACCCTATCTAGCACTTTATAATCCTTTGCCAACTGCAGCACTACCATCAAGGGTATAACAATTACTCCAATAGAGTATACAGACTTCAAACTTCCAAAAAGAGCTTCTTTTAAGATTTCTACCATAGCAATCCACCTACCTTTGCAACAAGCAATCCAGAAAATATGGCCAATCCAATGCGTATAGCCAATACATTAGAAAGTTTCATACCTAGCTTTGTAGTAATAGCTGATTCCATAAAAAGACTATGGGAAAAGGAAAGCATGATGGCCAGTATAGTAACCTGCAAAGGTGTCAATGTCATAGCCTTCATGGCACCGATGGCTGCATAGAGATTTAAAACATTTCCTAGAACCAATACGATTGCAGCTTCTCCTGGCAACTGGAAGATTCCCATCAGAGGCTCAAAAATCTTAGCGATCCAGTCAATCACAGGAGTATGCTTCAAAAAAGTTACAAAAAAATAGATGGGAACCACAATTTTCCCAAGCATCCAAGTAGTTTCAATACCTTTTTTCAAACCATCTTTTACTGAATTTCCAAACATTCCATCTCACCCTTCTGTCTCATCTTTTCCCATCAGACAAACTGATTATTTCATGTCTCTATATAATATAGTATAACATACCCTATCTTTGCTGTCCTAAATAAATATTATGTCCTGAAAAGTCCGTTTTAGCGTCTTCCCACAGCTGCATTTTGATAGTTTCTGGATACACCGGTATCTTATTTTTCTGGATCTCCTCTTTGGAATAGAATCTGGATTCAACAATAAATTGCTCTTCCACCTCTGGATCGATCCCTGTCTGTACCGCTTCACTCTCTGCCTGGGCAGTAAAAAACAGTCCTACATGATGGATATCCTTAGACCAATCAATATATTCACGTACATATACCAATCGACCAGGAATACACTCTATGCAGCACTCTTCCCTTACTTCCCGAACCAAAGCCTCCGTTGCACTTTCGTCGCCTTCCAAACCTCCTCCTGGAAGTGTCAACCATTCTTCCTTCGTGTCTGGGTCCCGATGAAATACTAAAAGCAGTTCATTTTTATGATTAAAAATAATTGCCGCCGCCCGTACTCGAATCAACATTATTCTCACCCTTTATCTTTTTCCTATCTTTATATTATGCCATATTTTCATCACTTTTCCTATAAAATATTCTGTATTTTCACTTTCTTGAAGAAATCTCTCCAGTACAAAATATGCTATACTAGATATATATAGAAGGAGGGGAATTTATGCAATATAGAAAATTTGGAAATCATGGATTTGAAGCTTCTCTTTTAGGTTTTGGATGTATGCGACTTCCTGTACTAGATGGTGATGATAGTAAAATCGACGAAGTTCAAGCCACGGCTATGCTTCGAAAAGCAGTGGATATGGGTGTGAATTATGTGGATACAGCCTATCCATACCATAAAGGCAGCAGTGAACCTTTTGTTGGCAGAGCACTGAAGGATGGCTATCGTGAAAAGGTGTACTTGGCTACCAAGCTTCCTGTATGGCTTGTAGAAGATGCTCATGATTTCGATAAATATCTTAAGGAGCAGCTTCAAAGGCTGGATACAGATTGGATAGATTGTTATTTGCTCCATTCTTTAAATCAAAGTGTCTGGAATAAAATTAAAACCTTAGGTGTCTTTGATTTTTTAGAAAAAGCCAAAGCTGATGGACATATACGTTATGCAGGCTTCTCTTTTCACGATGACCTATCGGTTTTTACGGAAATTATAGATGCCTATCCCTGGGACTTTTGCCAAATTCAATTAAACTATACGGACACCCATTACCAGGCGGGGTTGGAAGGCTTAAAATATGCGGCTGCCAAGGGAATTCCAGTGATTGTGATGGAACCATTAAAGGGAGGCCGTTTGACCAGCAATCCGCCCAAAGAAGTATTGGCCCTTTGGCATCAGGCTTCTATTCCACGAACTCCTGCTGATTGGGCTCTGCGATGGGTGTGCAATTTTCCTGAAGTCACTGTGGTTCTAAGCGGAATGGGAACCACGGAACAGCTTTTACAAAATATGGAAACGGTAGAAACGGCTCTTCCAGAATCCTTAACTAATGAAGAACAAAAGACCATTGAGCAGGTAAAAAGAAAATATCAAGAAATGATCAAAATTCAATGTACAGGCTGCGGCTATTGCATGCCCTGTGCCATAGGCGTAGATATTCCTCGGAATTTCACCCTATATAATGATATCTTTATGTACAATCTTCTAGACCCATCAAAATATACTTATAATACATGGTTAGATGATGAAGAAAAAGCCGCGGCCTGCATAGCCTGTGGAAAATGTATGACTGTCTGTCCTCAAAATTTAAATATTATAGAGTATCTCAAAGAAGTACATCAAGCCCTTGGAAAATAAAGCCCATATATAGGGGCTTTATTTTTTTTCAGAAGATAGTCTTGACAATAAAAACGAAAAAGTATATACTGTGTATAAACAATATTAACACTATATACAAAAGAGGGATGCCATGGATATCATTATCTCTAATAAATCAGAAGATCCAATTTATGAGCAAATTGTAAAACAAGTCAAAGCTATGATTTTAGTGGGCACGCTTCAATCTGGTGATGCATTACCATCTATTCGAGGTCTTGCTAAGGATTTGCAAATCAGTGTTATCACCACCAAGCGTGCCTATGAAGAGTTGGAGAAAGAGGGCTTTATTGAAACCGTTGGAGGCAAGGGCTCCTTTGTGGCTGGTCAAAATAAGGAGCTTTTAAGAGAACAACGCCTTAAAATTATTGAAGAAGGTTTAAGTACCATTGTTATGGAAAGCAAACTACTGAATATTAGCCTAGAGGAACTGCAGCAGATGCTACAGCTCCTCTATGAGGAGGTCTAGAAATGGAGAGTATTTTAGAACTTGAAGGAATCTGTAAAAGTTATAAGGATTTTAATTTAAACAATATAAGCTTTGAACTAAAAAAAGGATATATCATGGGCTTTATCGGTCCCAACGGGTCAGGAAAAACTACTACCATCAAATTAGTCATGAATCTTATAAAAAGAGATGCCGGCAACATTAGAGTGTTTGGAATGGATTCAATAGAACATGAAGCCAGTATTAAAAATCGGATTGGTTTTGTCTATGATGAAAACTATTTTTTTGAGGAACTTACCCTTTTAGAAATGAAAAACATAATTGTCCCTTTCTATAAAAATTGGGATGAACAAGTTTTCTTGAAATATATTGCTGACTTTAATCTACCCTTAAAAAATAAAATCAAAACCCTATCGAAGGGGATGCGCATGAAGTACTCTCTTGCCTTAGCCCTATCCCATCATGCCGAGTTAATCATTATGGATGAGCCTACATCGGGATTAGATCCTATTTTTCGCAATGAACTATTAGGAATTTTGGCTTCTCTTATGGAGGATGAAAACAAAGGAATCCTATTTTCTACCCATATTACCACAGATTTAGATAAGATAGCAGACTATATTACCTTTATTCACAAAGGAGAAATTGTATTTACCCTTCCTAAGGAGGAAATTTCCGACAACTATGGGATTGTAAAAGGCAGAAAAGAACTATTGGATTCCGATCTCAGAAAAGAATTTGTGGGAATGCGAGAAAGCAATTATGGTTTTGAAGGCCTAACGAAAAACATGACTTCTATGAAAAAACGATTCAGAGAAGAGGCAATCATTGAAAGAGCTTCTTTAGAAGATATCATGCTTTACACTGTAAGGGGGAATTTATGTGTTTAAACTGATTTTGAAAGATATACTCATTCAAAAAAAGACCTTTGGTTTTGCACTAGCCTATAGTGTTTTTGCTCTATTTGCTTTTCGAGGTCCCTTTTCAAATACCCTGTATACCATGGGCTCTGTAGCCATTGGGTATATATTTATCCTCTCAGCAATTGGCTATGATGAGAAAAGTAAAAGTGATATATTTCTATTGAGCCTTCCTATTCAGCGAAAGCAAATCGTTCAAGCCAAGTATTTTTCCATTTTTATTTTCTCCATCATTGGTCTTAGTTTTACAGGTATCATGGGCTTCTTTATTAGCTCCACAGGTTTGCTGAAAGATGTTCCCTTTATCAAGGCATTAGATGTCTTTACTGTACTGACCAGTTTAACGATTCTCTTTTCCTTATATTTTCCTTTTTATTTTAAGTTTGGATCTGCCTATATGCGGATTTTAAATATGGTATTCTTTATGGCCGTATTTTTTGCCCCCAATTTTTTATTGGGTTATATTCAAGATAAGAAAGGTGTCGCTTATACAGAAAGTCTACTAGAAAAAGCAAATACAATGCCTACTTTTTCTCTGGTTATCCTGTTGCTTGCTATCCTATCCTTCATTCTATGTATCTCCTATTTTTTATCTCTTCATATTTATAAGCATAAAGAATTTTAAAAGTTATTGATACAAAAAGACAAGTCCACAAATATGGACTTGCCTTTTGCGCAACGCCTATTCTTTTTGTGCAGCAATCATTTCACAGAAATCCTGTCCTCTTAAACCATGGCCTGTGTAAGATCAGCTATAATATCCTCAGCCGATTCAATTCCTACAGACAACCTCAACAGCTTTTCATTCACGCCTAATCTTTCTCGCATCTCCTGTGGAATCTCTGCATGGGTCTGCTGAAAGGGATAGGTGATTAAGGTCTCTACGCCTCCTAGGCTCTCAGCAAAAGCGATGAGTTGTACCTTACCCAGAATTTCTCCAACCAATTGGGCATCCCTAACTGAAAAAGAAATCATGGCCCCAAAACCAGAGGCCTGCCTACAGGATAATTCATAGGATGGATGCCCTGACAAACCAGCGTAATACACCTTTTCTACCCTAGGATGATCCTGCAACCATTGGGCGATCTCCAGTGCATTTTTTTGCTGTTTCTCCAAGCGAACAGCTAGGGTTTTTATCCCTCTTAGAATCAACCAGCTGTCAAAGGGGGCCAAATTGGCACCTACAGATTTTTGAATAAATACAAGCTTCTCTTTCCATTTATCCTCTCTGATTGCAATCAATCCTGCCAGGGTATCGTTATGGCCTCCCAGATATTTGGTGCCGCTGTGCACCACGATATCGGCACCAAGGGTTAAAGGACGCTGAAAATAAGGGGTTAAAAATGTATTGTCTACAATGGTAATCAATCCAAAATGTTGAGCAATTTCTGCAATACCGCTGATATCCGTTATCTTCATAAGAGGATTGGAAGGAGTCTCAATAAAAATAGCCTTTGTATTGGACTGGATATGTCTTCTTACATTGTCCAGATCTCCAGTTTCCGTAAAGGTAAATTCCAAACCGTGCTTGCGGTATATCTCTTGACAAATCCGGTAAGTACCACCATAGAGGTCATCAGAAAAAATCAAATGGTCTCCAGGAGAAAATAATTCTAAGATAGCATGAATAGCAGACATTCCTGTTGTAAATGCAAATCCACTGCTGCCTTCTTCAAGAATTGCAATCGTCTTTTCCAGTTCTTCACGGGTTGGGTTCTGCAAACGGGAATAATCATAACCAGTAGATTGATTCAGTCCAGGATGTCGGAAAGTAGCGCTTTGATAGATGGGAAAACTGATTGCTCCTGTATGGGGATCAAAGCCTTGATTGCCATGAACTACCTTTGTTTCAATGCTAGCATTTTTTTTACTCATTGTATTTCCTCCTTTATCCTATCAAAACTTTTTAGATCCATAAATAAAAAAGAGCATCTAAGGACGCTTTCGCTAGGAAACCCTAGGTTTCCTTCGACGACAGCAAAGCTGTCTGAGCACCTTCCTGAAGGCGGCAGGGGATTTCATCCCCTACAACCCCTTTTTTTATTTGATAGAAAAGTAGATCTTTCCTATCAAATAAAAAACACCACTTTTCTATGAAAGAGGTGTCTATTGTTAGCATTTTATCCCCTCTCATCTTCCACTGGATAATCTATCCAGCAGCTGGAATTAGCACCTTTTCAAATATATATTTGAAGGTTGCTGAAACTTCTTCGGGCCAGTCCCTCAGTTTCTCTTGATGAGCAAATATTTACTTTTATTATTTGTTAAAAATATAATTCTTATAGTAATAGATTTTCTTATTTTTGTCAACATTATTTTTTATATCTATTTGCAATTTTATCCACTTTTTAATTCCCCAGTAAAGCTTTATTAAAATCCTCTATTAAATCCTCTGTATCCTCTAAGCCTACGGATATCCGAATAAGATGATCGGTGATATGGAGTCTTTCACGCTCTACCTTTGGAATCGCTGCATGGGACATTTTCACGGGATAAGAAGCTATGGTTTCTACCCCTCCAAGGCTTACGGCAACCGCAGCAAGTTTCACCCTTTTCATAAAGTTCCGCGCAATCTCTATTTCTTTTGTTCTAAAGGATAATACTGCACCCGGTCCCCCAGCCTGACCCAAATGAATATCTCTTCCCACATGATCAGACAATCCTGGATAATAGACTTTTTCTACATTAGGGTGCTTAGACAACCAGTCTGCCAACTTCATAGCGCTTTGCTGCTGATAATCCATTCTTACCTTGAGAGTTTTTAGTCCTCTTAATAAAAGCCAAGCGTCTTGAGGCCCCAATATGGCGCCAAAACCATTCTGAACAGCATATACTTTTTTAGACAATTCCTCACCCTTGGTCACTACTAATCCACCCACTACATCACTATGGCCTCCAATGAATTTAGTAGCACTGTGCATCACAATATCTACACCTAGTTCTAAAGGCCTTTGAAGATAGGGAGACATAAAGGTATTGTCTAGCATAAGGATCAATCCGTGCTTTTGAGCAATTTCTGCAGCTCCTCTAATATCGGTAATACGGAGCAAAGGATTAGACGGGGTCTCTATAAGCAGTCCCTTTGTATTTGGTTGGATATTCTTTTTAATGCTATCTAGATCAACCGCATCTACTAAAGTAACTTCTAAATCGAATCGATTAAAGAAGCTCTTTACAACACGATAGCTTCCTCCATAGATATCCTCACAGGCAATAATATGATCTCCGGCAGAGAAAATTGAGAGTACTGAGGAAATAGCAGCCATCCCAGAAGAAAAGGCAAATCCCCTATGGCCGCCCTCTAATTTAGCAATTGTTTCTTCTAGGGCTTTTCTTGTAGGATTTCCAGATCTGGAATAATCAAATTCCTGAGGCCTATCCATATCTTCTTGATGATAGGTAGATACTTGATAGATGGGTATACTCAATGCACCTGTCTGTTTATCTATCTCATTTCCATTATGTATTAATTTAGTTCCAAATTTCATTTTTTCACCCTCTCCAGCCCGTTGACCTTATTTAGTTCTATTCATAAGTAAAATTAGAGAGGCTGATTCTCTATTTATAATTCGATACAGCCTCTTCTATACATCTATTTCATATCTTCAGAAAACATGCTTCTTCACTGAACAGGTGTTTTGTGGAGCTTGATACGAAGACAATTTAGCTTTGTGCTTCTTGGAATAGGGCTGTAGACAGATATCTTTCACCTGTATCTGGTAAAAGAACAACAATAACTTTGCCTTTATTTTCTGGTCTTTTGGCAATTTGTGTTGCTGCGAAAAGGGCAGCTCCCGATGAAATACCTGCTAACAGTCCTTCGGTTCGAGCTAATTTTCTAGAAGTTTCAAAAGCCTCTTCGTTTTTCACTTTATAGACTTCATCAATAATCCCCTTATTCAACACATCGGGTACAAACCCTGCTCCAATACCCTGAATCTTATGAGGTCCAGGGGCTCCACCGGAAAGAACAGGAGAATCAGCTGGTTCTACTGCAATAATTTGCACATCTGCTTTTCTGTTTTTTAACACTTCGCCTACACCAGTAATGGTGCCTCCAGTACCAACACCAGCAACGAAAATATCTACTTTGCCATCGGTGTCTCTCCAAATTTCTTCTGCTGTAGTTTCTCTATGAAATTTAGGATTAGCAGGATTTTGAAACTGCTGCGGTATAAAGGCTTGTGGTATCTCTGCAGCCAGTTCTTCTGCTTTTTTTATAGCACCTTTCATGCCTTCAGCTCCAGGCGTTAATACCAACTCTGCCCCTAGAGCGCTTAATAAATTTCGCCTCTCAATACTCATGGTATCAGGCATGGTTAAAATAAGTCTATATCCCTTTGCGGCCGCAACAAAGGCCAATGCAACACCTGTATTTCCACTGGTAGGCTCAATAATTACTGTATCTTCTTTTAATAATCCTTTTTCCTCGGCATCCTTAATCATCGCATAACCAATTCTATCTTTTACACTGCTGGCAGGATTAAAGCTTTCAATCTTCGCAATAAGCTGTGCTTGAACTTCATTTCGTGTATTATAATTAGATAATTCTAGCAATGGTGTATTTCCAATCAATTCTGTTAGATTTTTTGCTATCTTTGACATAATTCATACCCCCGTACCATTTAGATTTTCAAAACATATTTACCCTATATGTTTTGTCGGATTTAATTTAATTATACTTTATTTCTAGTATATGTCAATAGATTTCTTTACTTATTTTTTAATCATTTTAATAAATCTATTCTACATAAGGAAATTTGTTGAGTAAAATTGAATAAAAAAATACCGCATTTCCCTATAAGAAGTGCAGTTTTTTTAATTAAATATGAAACATCATCCCATCATATTGAGTTGCCTGATAACAATTTACAATATCCTCTAGGGTAGTTTGATCGATGATTTTATTCACTTCATAATCGATTTTATCCCAAAGGTTTGTAAATAAACATCTTTCAATCGGGTTTTCTAGGTCTCCCTCTGTTTCCTTCTTTACAATCCGAATATCTCCCTCTAGGGCACGAATAACGTCACCAACAATAATCTTTGCAGGTTTATCTGCCAGCATATATCCCCCCTGAGGACCTTTAATACTTTTTACAATTCCTGCTTTTTTGAGGCTTGAAAAAATGTGCTCCAAATAGTTTACAGAAATACCTTGGCGTTCTGCAATAACATTTAAAGGTATTTGCTCATTCTCTGCTCGAAGGGCTAAATCTATCACTGCTACCAGCCCATATCTTCCTTTTGTAGATACTTTCAGTGTCCTCCACCCCTTTTATAATCTCTCAATATGATTCTATATGCTAATCTATTTTATAGCATTTGTCAATAACACGGCAACAAACTCTAATCACTTTTTCCTATAGGTAAAAAAGGCAATAACTGACCTGCAAGGTTAGGAATTGGCATGGTTTGCAGCCATACCTTTCCTGGGCCTCTCAAACGGGTTAAAAACAACCCCTCGCCTCCAAAAAAGATATTGGTAATTCCCTTGACGCGCTCAATTTCAAATTGTACTGTAGGCTCAAACATGGCCACATGGCCCGTATCGACCTTTAACTCTTCCCCTGCTCTTAGCTCATAATCCACTACGGAGCCGTCAATTTCAACGAATACAGTTCCAGGGCCACTGATTCGTTGTAGAATAAAACCTTCCCCTCCAAAAATACCTGCACTAAATCGTTGCTTAAAATAGACCTCTAACTTTACTGAGCGTTCTCCCACTAAGAAGCTTCGTTTTTGACAAATGATAGATTGACCGCTTTGCAAAGTTAGAGGTACAATGGTCCCTGGAAAGGAAGAAGGAAATGCAATGGTTCCTGTAGCCTCTCCACAGGTATAGTTGGTCATAAAGAGGGACTCTCCTGATAGCTTCCTTGCAATTCCACCGAAGAGACCTCCCTCCATATTGGTGTCCATTTCAAAACCTCCGCTCATCCACCCCATACCACCAGACTCTGTAAAAACAGTTTCGCCCCTATGCAATTCCATGATTACTACTGGCAAATTGCCGCCCTTGATCTCATACCTCATGATCTATCCCCCTATATTTACAAGTTCTTTTTGTCTATAGTATATTTTTCGTGACAATCAACCATTCTCCTCTTTTTTAAAAAAACAGAAGTACAATCATTTATTGAAAAAATTTGACTGTACTCCGTTCTTGACAATGTTCCCCTCTAAAATGCAATAAATCCGCTGGCAAAGTTTAAAAACTCATCGGGATCTCCCAAGGGGGTACGCACATCACTGTTCTTATGAAAATCTTTTTCCCATTTGTCTACATGCTTTAGCATATTTAGTATATCTTGAATAAGAGAAAGGTCAATGCGAATTCTTTTTTCCTTAAGCTGCTTGCCTAATTCTGGATGCGTATTTACCATTTTGTATAGGGTAGCAACGCCTTGATAAATAACACGATAGTTTTTAGAGGTCTCAATCGTCTTTAGTATAAGTGGAATATACCTATCCACCTGCTCTACTTCTTTGGATATGGCCGATAAAGAACGAAAAGCATATTCTTTATATACATCGTTGTCCATTCTATCAATGGTATTGAGCACATGGGGAAATAATTCTTCCTCTTCAAGATTTTCTATTATCCTGAAATAGTGGGTAGTTAGAGAACTTTTATTTTCAAGTTGCTGTTTTAGATGGTCTAACAACTCTCCAAGGGTTTTTGGATTGTCAATCATATCCAGTTCTTTTTGAAGCTGAACTCTTTTTCCTTCTGCAAAATTAAGGACAATCTGTTCCATATTTTTATCTAGCAGACTTTTGTTCATATTTGCACCTCCCTTTATTTATCCTATGTTACCCGTTTTTGATAGAAAATAATCTGATATTTCTTTTGCTCTGTGAGACCTGTGAACGGAACGCATAAGATGCGTTCCCTACATTATTTTCTGAAAAAATTTCCATTTTTTTCTGGTACAGCCCTATTTTTAGTATTTTCTTTAAAAACTTACATTGACGTTGTTCTTACAGTTGTGATATGATTTTAACAAGGATAGTTTATATTTTGATTTTGAGATCATGAAGATTTCTTTGCACAGCTGAAGCAGTGTTAAGGGAATCTTTTTGTAAATTTACAATAGAAATGGAGGAAAAAACATGTGTGAATCAATTGCTTATCTTGTAACCCCACAGGGTGAAAAGAAAATCATGGAAAATGTAGTCTATATGAAGCCAGAAAATGGTAAAATATACTTGAGCGATCTGCTAGGAGAGCAAAAAATTGTTGAAGGCTTCGTAAAGGAAATCCGTCTCATCGACCATAAAATCATTATCGAAGAAAAGAAATAAATATTTCTTGGGGGACTAAAGATGATCATTGCTGTGATAGATGGTATGGGGGGAGGAATCGGAAGTCAGATCGTAGCCCAGCTTCGACAGGAACTCCCTCCCCACTTTGAAATATATGGACTTGGCACAAACGCTACAGCAACCAGTGCTATGTTAAAAAACCATGCAAATAAGGGCGCAACCGGCGAGAATGCCATCATGGTCTCTATCAAAAAAGCCAGTATTATTATCGGTCCTGCTTCTTTGATTATTCCAAATTCCATGATGGGTGAAGTAACGCCTATGGTGGCTGCTGCCATTGCAGATGCAGAAGCTTTAAAAATCCTACTTCCAATCATGCCAGATAATTTTGAATTAGTTGGCCTAGAGCATAAACCATTAATGTTACTCATTAAAGATGCTATCGATATTTTAAAAAAAGAATTCCGTATTAAATAAAAGGACAATCTAAAATCTTTTAATTAAATATAGATTGCCAATAGATTTCATTATTATTTTAAAAAGGAGAGGAAGTACCTATGCATATTGAAGACAAGACTCAGCATCACCATAACCATGAGCATGATCACACCCATGAACACAGTCACGAAGGCAATAGCGGACATAATTATACCCATGAGCATGATCATCATCATGAACACAGTCACGATCATCTACATACCCACGACCATCCTCATAGCCATGATCATTCTCACGAAGACCACAAACATGAAGATCATGATCACGGTGAACATCATCACGATCATGCCCCATCCTCTAGTATTGAAAATGATGAGAAAACCCTTCGGGTTCTTTTAGTACACTGGATCAATCATAACCGTTCTCATCAGGATAATTTTCAACAGTGGGTTGATAAGGCCAAGACCATGAATCGTCCCGAGGTTTCAGCCCATATTCAAAAAGCTATTGAATATATGGAGTTGGCTAATGAATCACTCATTGAAGCAAAAAAACATATGTAATCTTGATTTCACAAAATTCTTTATGTAAGCATAGAAATAAAAAAATAGGAACAAAATCTTGTTCCTATTTTTTTACATTCTGATAAAGTCCCTTCCAATTGGGTATTCTCCCATGATTCTTCAGTACTCCAATGGCTACTTCACCCACTACTGCCAAATCTTCTGCATCGAAGTAATAGGGTGTATTCATATCAAATAGTATATTTGCAGAAGATGCCAGTTCTTCATCACCTTCCCATACCACAAAGGTCAGATAAACATGATTCATAAATTGAAATCGATAGGCTGCATCTCCCATTTTAACAGGCTGTGCCCCAATGGCTTTAAATGCCTCCTGAAAAATTTCTATTTGGCTGCCAAAAGTCTTTGCCAGCTTTAAAATCGTTCGGTGATAAAAGTTACTATAATATACATGACCTCCTGGAATCTCCTTGTAGGTAATATCTTTTCCCGTTGGCATTATTCCCCTTCCATTGGCCAAATAACGAAGAAATAGTGTCCTAACGGCATAAACTTCTAATCGTTCCTCTTCTTGAGTATAGATTTCTCCTGAAGGATAATGAACAAAATAGTTTCTTCCCATCATTTTAACACTAAATCTTTGTGTAGTTACATCATAGGGAGACCCTGAAAGGTCTGCCATAATTTGTGGATCCTTATCTTTAAAGATATCTCTGATAAATTCATAGGGTACCTTCCCTTGACGATCCTCTTCTACTGCTTGATAGTCCATTCTTCTGTCTCCTTTCTAGTAATAACGTACACCCACTACCTTTCCAAGCTTCTTTAGTATATTAATCATTTCCCCTACAACTTTGAGTTTTATGGGGATGGCAGAAGTTGATCCTAGAGATTGATGGGCTGGATTTACTGCCCTGCCCACATAAAAATTCACATGGGTACAATCATGAATTAATAAGCGGGACAACATGGCTGCTCCATTTTTTTCTTTCATTCTATGCTCAATTTCTTTAGTCAATGGCAATCTATAAAAATCCTTTAGCTGACTTAGACTCTCTCTCATTGTCAAAATCCCTTCTGTGACCAAATCAAAGCCCCGCATATATGTAATGGGTGGAATCTCTTTTGTCAAAGTGGATAGATCTAGTTTTAATTCTGTTTTACACTCTCTTGCTGCAATATTGGCTGCTGTTCCTCCACAGATTACTTTTTTTCCTGGTGCCTCAATAAACTCTTTGAGAATAACCGGATCATTTTCTTTGTGAACAGGAGGACCTGTAAAGATATTCACATATTCTGGTCTTTTTAACTGAATCGTCACTGCTGTTGCATCATCACCAGGTTTTCCATCATATAAATCTCTGCAGGTATTCATGAGAGCTTTGGAGATAAAAACTGAATTTCGATCTTCATATAATCTTTTCAGGTATTGGGCTACATTGTCCCAAGTCCATCCAAGATTAAAGATAACCCCCAGCCCCGCGTGAATTACACCATCACTCACCGCGGTAATAAAATCTCCTTCTTTGAGCTGAAACCGATTTTGGTAAATTCTTTTGCCATCAATCTCTAATTCTTTTCCATAGCTTTTGTAGATCTTTTTTTCCTTCTGGTCATAGCAGAATAGAGGAGGATTATCAAATTCAACGGTATAAACTTCGCCATTGTTATAGACATAAATGATGGTAAAGGTAGAATAGGCAATTTCTCTTATCTGACAAATTGGTAAGGTAGCTGCAATAGTATTTACCACCTCTGTAATAGACAATCCCTCTTTAAGCATGGTACCTGCTATTTTTGTCGTCATGGTTGCAAGGATATGGGCTTTGACTCCACTTCCCAATCCATCAGAAAGTACTACAATCACACCTTCTTCTGTTCGTATTATCTCCACATGGTCTCCGCAAAGCTCTTCTCCAGTTTTATTAAGTTGGTCATAAGCAACATCCACAAAATATTTCATTTATTCTTCTCCTGACTCATTCAATGTTAGGGAGATCAATTTAGTTAAAATGACTTTGGTTTCTGCTGTGGTTTCTCCTAATAGACTGGCAATTTCCTGGGCAACCCGCATTTGTTTCATAATAACGTCTTGAGCAGCTTCTACAGTGTTCTTTTTCATACGGAGTAGTTCCTTTTCCCGTTGTTCCTCTTTGGTTATATCTGTAAGAATGGCCAATATGACATCTTCTTTTTCTAAATAAAGAAGATTTTGAATAACGGTTATTCCTTTATCGGGGATATCTACTTTTTTGCCTAATATATCTTTCTTGCTTTCAAATATCTCTATGAAATCTCCATAATCTAATATGGACAATACATAGAGGTCATCCCCCTCATTTTTATCAACTGCAAGATGATGAAGTGCTGCTGGATTGATATTTTTTACTTTTAAATCTCTATCTACTAAAAAAATGAGGTTAGGAGAGTGTTCAAAAATAAGATTGGATATGGTCTCACTCTTGGCCCTCATAAAAGGCAGGCACATATAGGTCTGCGCCATGCCATTATAGATTGCTATGGCTTTTTCACGACAGGTAGCATAACCACATGTGCCACAATTCAATTCGTCACTTCTCTTTATCTTCCCCATCTCTCTTAAAATACCTTGCAATTTTTCTCCTTGAGGAATCTTTAATGGTATCTTTCGATTGGTGAAACCTCGTGACAGACAAATGGCTTGGTTTAACCTATCCTCTTGAGGTTTTTCCACGGTTTCCTCTGCATAGCGCCTGATCTTTTTACGTCGCTTTAAAAAATTGTCTTCATTATGAATAAAGGAGGAACCCGTAATACAGCCATTCTTGCAAAAGAACAACTCAAGTACTGCCGGATCCAGACTTCCTTCTTTCAGAGATAGCAATGTCTCTCTGGTTGCATCTGCTCCTTCTACACCTATCCATTCCATTCCCTCAGGACAATCAGTGTTTCTTTCTGTAAAAATACCCTGACTTGGAAAAAGCTTTGCAGCTCTGCTTCCCTCATCATCAAAGGGCATCTCTTCGGCAGAGGGCAGCTTAACATCTTCTAAAGCCATCCATTTCTCAAGTTCATAGAAGGTAAATACCGAATCAACTGCACCCTCCTTTAAAAACTCTGTGTATTCCACCTTAGCTCCAATACACGGACTAAAGAACACCACCTTGCACTGAAATCCATATTTTTCTTTAAGTATTTTTCCATGGGCGATCATAGGCGATATCACTGGGAACAAGAAATCCTTCAGTTCAGGATAATGCTTTTGTATCCATAAATTCACCGTAAAACAGGAGCTTGATATGCAATATTTCTGCCTTGTTTCTAAAAGATTCCTTTGATATTCTTTATAGACCCTATCAATTCCTACTGTGCTTTCTTCAACATATTTGAACCCTAATTGTTTTAATGCACCAGGCAATCTTTTATAATTTTCGCCAAAGTATGCAGCATAGGCAGGATCAACAGAAGCTATCAGCGTTTTATTATTCTGTAAGTAGGCTTTTGCTTTGATATAATTGTTTCGATTGCTTTGAGGGTTCTGAGGGCATACATTAAAGCATCTTCCACAGGCAATGCATCTGCTTTGATCAATTTTAGTACCTCTTTCATTAAAAGAAATAGCCTTTACAGGGCAGATTCGAATACATTTATAGCAGTTATTACAACTATCTTTAGACAAGGTTAAAACCTTTTTCATGTTATACCCCCTCCATTGCTTATCCTAGGAAACCAGCCAATGTCTCAATGTAGAAAAGAAGATTTCCCATTGTGCCTTTGTAAGCCTATAGGGAAATCTTTAAACATACTATTCTTTTTCTATTTTACCTGCCACCGATGGAAATCGTTCGATATCCGTATGGGGTAGAAAACAAGCAGATATAAATTCATCCATGTAACTAGGATAAGCACTTAGTTCCATATAGGTCATCTGTGCAGCAATTTCCTCTAGCTTTCTACGGGCATCTTCACTCATTAGGGTGAGATAGCAACCCATTAAGGAACTGTTACCGATATACATATATTTCTCCCTATCAATATCTGGGAAGAGACCTATTTGTATGGCCCTATCGATATCCAGACTATTGCCAATTCCTCCTGCAATATAAACTTTATCAATAATGCTCATATCCATTCCTAAGCTTTCAACGAGGGTACAAGCTCCAGAGTATACAGCCCCCTTCGCCTTGATGAAATTATCAATATCAATTTCAGTGACTGTTATATCCTCATCCAAATCCCATTCTTCTTTAAAGGCCAGTACATACTCTCCGATCCCATATTCATCAAAACGGATTCTGACGGTCTTTAAATCTCGATTCAATTTTCCTCTGCGATCAATTAATCCTAGCATCATCATTTCAGCAATCAAATCAATAATTCCCGATCCGCATATGCCCTTTGGTTTTTCTTCATTAATGACTTTTAGCCTTGGCTCAAAGGTTACTCTATCGATTATAATTCGTTCAATAGCACCTCCTGCAGCCCGCATTCCGCAGCTAATCTCTCCGCCTTCAAAGGCAGGTCCTGCTGAACATGCACAAGTCATAAAGAAGTCCTTATTACCAAACACAATTTCCCCATTTGTCCCCAGATCTATAAACAACACGTTTTCTTCTGAAGCCCATATGCCAGAAGAAAGCACACCTGCAGTAATATCACCACCTACATAGCTCGCCACAGAGGGTACGATATAAATGAAGGTCTCTGGATTTGCCTCTAACTCTAGTTCTGAAGTCTTAATAAAGGGTGCTCGTACAAAGGTAGGAATATAGGGTTCTCGTCTTAGGTAATCTGGATAAACACCCAGCAATAAATGACACATGGTTGTGTTGCCTGCTGCTACAAAGGCAATAACTTCATCCTTATGGATCCCTGCCTCTTTATACATTTTTCTCAACAAGGGATTAATGGTTTCATGAACAATGGCATGGGTTAGTTTTTCTAGACCATTTTTTTTAGTAGCAAAAATAATTCGATTGATTACATCGGCTCCATATTGCATCTGGGCATTTCCAGAGGATGCCTTAGCCAATAATTTCCCTCCGTATAAATCAACAAGACAAGCAGCTACTGAAGTAGTGCCAATATCTAACGCAATACCGTATAGCCTATTTCTCGTGTCTCCACTTTCAATGTTCACAATCGTTGTACGATTTCCACCCCTAGGGATATGGGTAATCGTAAGCTGAAAGTTCTGCTCTCTAAGGATATGGGGAAGGCGCTTCATGATAGGCAGTCTACAAAATACCTTATTATAGCCGAATTGATTTCGCAGCTGTCTTTTCATTCTATCCCAATCAGAAATATTGTCATCCAAAGTAGGTAATGGAATTTCCAGATAATCCTTTCTTACATAGGATCCGAAGGTCATATCATTATCACTAACCTGTTTTTTTGCTCTCTCAAAAATTTCTATTTCTCTTGGTCCTGATAATGCTTCTATTTTCATACCTGCCATGTTTGAACTGTGTCCCTTGGGGATTTCTATGGTAATGTCTTCTATAATTTTTGTTTCACAAGCAAGAATATAGCCATCTTCCCATTCAGACTCTTTGATGTGAAGGGTCTTTTGTGTCTTTACATTTCCTTGTAGGAGCTTTACTTTGCATTTTCCGCAGGATCCATTCCCATTACAAGGTGCATCAATAAAAATACTGCCCCCGCGAATAACCTCCAACAGATTGTCTCCTTCTTTTGCCATAACTTCCACAGCTTCTGGTACAAATCTTACTTTGAACATATGCATATACCTCCAAAAAATATCTTTTCCCCCTGAGGGGGAAAAGATATTTACCTTTTACTTGCTAAGCCAACGTTCCTTCGTAACCATCTGCACTTAAAAGTGCATCTAATTCTGATTCATCAGCTATTTGTACTTTTACAATCCATGCCTCATAGGGCTCTTCATTGATAAATTCTGGTTCTTCATCAAGTTTTTCATTTACTTCCAATACTTCACCAGAAATCGGTGCATATAGATCAGAAGCTACTTTGGAGGATTCAACCACACCAAAATCCTTGCCCGCCTTCAATTCATCTCCAACCTCAGGCATTTCTACAAAGAGTATTTCACCTAGTTTGGATTGGGCATAGTCAGTAATACCTATTAAAGCGGTATCGCCTTCTACCTTTACCCAAGTATGCTTATCACTATATTTTAAATTCTCAGGATTCATACAAATTCCCTCCAGTTCTACATAATCGGATCCATGTTTAGCGCTGGATGTCCTTTTTCTGTTAAGAATGCCAATACTGCCTCTGGATCTGTTGCAATGGTCTCATCGCAAATCATATCCACGAAATTATCGATACCATTTATTTCCTTTACAGTTTCATTTAATTTATCTCTTACATATTCTTTTAATTCCTTAGGCATCCACACAATTCTTGCAGACCCACCTTCAGCAGATATGAATTTCTTAGAAGAAATGAAGTATCTACCATGACCCATGAATCCAGGTGTTTGAACCCCACCACCTGTCATAGAAGCCAATTCTCCAAATCTCATTCCTACAGGAGTCTCTGCTGGATACTCTCTGTTTACAATAATGATTCCATTTGCTTCTGGCATAATACCAGCAATACACTCAAAGCATCCACAGGATGTCATTGGATCTTCCATCAAGCTGTATAATGTTACCCTGCTAACAGCGCCTTGTGAATTCTCTTCAACGTATTCATTAACTGATTTCCAGATACCTTTTACTTCATCCTCAACGCCTTCTTTTAGAATAGGCTGACATGGACCTGTCGGATCAAGCTCTTTCGTTGCTTTTGCATCTAACCAGCTTACGGCACCACATAGACCAAGTCTTTCAGGAGTAACCACACATACGTGGGCAGGCGCAAAGGATTGACATAATTTACAAGAGTAGAATGTATCTACACTCTCATCGGTTAGAGAAGCCAAACGTGCATCCCTTGCACTGTATCTTGGGATTGCGTATTCTTCTTTTAGAGCTTTTACCTTGGCTTCATCAGTAACGATGGTCACCTGACATTTGTCAACAACAGTATCAAACTCGTCAAGCATCTTAGCATAAAGAATTTCTCCAAAGTGATTCAATCTAAAACCTTTTTCGTAGGCTTCTTTACCAATTCGGATCCAAGCTGTATCTCTTTGTCCAACATGCATTACACCTTCTGTATAGTTCATGAAGTAGTGAATACGTCTTTCCAATACTGGCTCAAAATCCTCTTGCATATTTTTTCCAGCTACGTCTACAATTACTGCCAAAGGTAATCTCTTAATATCACCTTCAACACTATCCAAATCTGGACCAATAATTTCGATCTTGTGATCTTCTATTTCTGAAAGTTCTTTTTTTCTTAGCAACTCCCAGCATTCAGTTTTAGAACCACCAAATTCAGCAAGCATATCTTCTTTACGAATTCTTTCACCTTCAAAGGCTGCGGCAAAGGCTACAGGAATCGGAAGCTCGGTAATCTTGATCTTGATACCTCTTGCTTCTAAGGATGTGGTTACAACCTTGTCAAAATCTTTTTGTGTCAGTAGAAGGGTTGGAACTTCTGTCACTTCTTGATCAGTAATAACTGGGAAACCTAAAGCAATGGCTCCAGCACCTGCAGAAATTACAAGCTCGCTTAATGGACCAAAGGCATTAACAAAGGCTGGTACTCTGTTCTTTGTGTATTCCATATGCTTATCTAATTTTCCTGGCTCCACGCCACCAAAGATTAAGCTGGCACGGATAGCTACAGATACAACGTGAATAACAGAAGTCACATCATAGCCCAGAGGAATAACACGAAGCTCAAGACCCATTTTTACATTGCCTTCAATGGCTTGATCGATGATTTTTCCTACCAAGAAGGTCAGTAAACCCTTTGATTGATAGTCCTTAATTACTTTAGCAGCGGTAGCACTATCGGGACACTCTCCAAGCACAACAGCAACCCCAGGAATGTCTCCAGTTACCAAAGGTACACCTAGAGAACGGATGATTGGGTCCGTGATATGACCAGCACAGGGTGCTTCATAGGGTGCTTCGCTGAGGGCATACTTGATAGCTTCAATGATTTCTGCTGCAACAGCTGTCGCTAATCCAGCATTTAAGGCTTCTGTCAGCATAAGCTTTTCCACAATTAGGCTTTTTACGATAGCAACAGCCCCTTCTAGTTCTCCCAATGTGGTGATTTTTTGACCAGTAGCAGCATAAATGACAGGCAATGCATAGGCAGTATCAGGGAAAGCAACCTTATGATCTCTTCCTTTTTGTTCGATGGCTTGCTTTAAAAGGTCTTCTGCTGCACTTACTGCTTGATTGGAGCCTGTAAAAACGGTTTGAAACAAATTCATTTTTCATTCCCTCCCTCGTTAAAAATAATGAATGTTTATATTTTTATAATTCTAAATATGAATCAGCGTACAAAATATTCCCTTTGATGACATCACAAGTTTTAATGGTGTTCATCAGTTCCACATCACATGGATTGATGATAGCAGAAGACAATCCGCACTGCATGGCCATAGCAGCAAAGACACCATCCATAATTGGTCTAATATGCTTTGGCGCACCATTAGAAATATTACTTAATCCACCAGTTGTTTTTAATCCCATCTCTGTAATCATTTTAATGGCCTCTAGTACTTCATTTTGTTTTTCTTGCATTCCTTTTACAACCAAGAACAATGGATCAAAAAGAATATCCGTTGGATCCATTCCTGACTCCATAGCCTTCTCTAACATCTCTGTACAATAAGCCATACGCTCCTCATTATCTCTTGGAATTCCCTCTTTTGCACAAAGTCCGATGATTTTTGCGTCATATTGACCAGCTAATTCAAATAGGTCAATTCTTGGGCCTGCATCGGCTGAGTTGATGATGGCCTTTCCTTTTGAATTGTTATAAGCCTTTAGACCTGCTTCAATTGCTTTTCTGTTAACAGTGTCTAAAGCCAAAGGAATATTGTCAAAGTTGGATTGAATTAATTGAACAGCCCATGTCATTAATTCTTCTCCATCTTTCTCAGCAGGTCCGATGTTTACATCCACATAGTCAGCTCCTGCCTCAATTTGCTCCTTTGCTCTTTTTAGAATTGGCTCAGGATCTCTTTCGGCTAATGCCTTACGGATAATCGGTGAGATACAGTGAATTCTTTCACCTATTACAAGAAATTTTTCCATTATTTTACCCCCTTATTTATATTTCAAAATCATAAGGAAAACCCCTTCGTTTTCCTTATGATTTTTTAATCTATCTAATCCTATTTCTTCACTATTTTAATTCCTTTAAGAACTTTGGCAAATGCATCGCCTCATCTGGACCTACGATAATCTCCCATCCTGGCAGATTGTCTTCAATATCGCCCTTCAGGACAGCTACTTTACCAGGAAGAACCAACTTTCTATTCTTCGTCATGTTCTCTGCGCCACTTTCCTTCATAAAGCTAGAAATACTGCTTCCACCAAATTTACCAGCTGCCCAAGCAGTTAGAACAGAGTATCCTCCTGCATCAGGAATAGCTAACCAGCAAGGCACTTTTGATCTTTCTACTTCACCAGCAACAATGAAATAGGTTAATGCAAAGTCAACAGTCACAAGTACTGGAGAATTTTCATCTGCTCCATTGATTGAGTAAAGCTTTGGTTCAACTCTCATTGGTCTTTGTGGATCCGTAAATACGTTCTGTCTTAAAGCATACAATGGAAGTGCTCTTGCATAATCTATATCTTCTAACACTACTATTGAACCGTATTTTAAGGTAAACATAGAAGCCAGTGCAACTTCTAGATATTTATCCCCCTTAGCTAACTCGTTTACAAACACCACTGATGGATATCCGAATTTTCTATCCTGTTCTTTTAAAGCAATCTTTCGGATCTGTAAAACATCTTGTGTTGCATCTTTCACAGATGCAGCCGCTGTAGATAATGCTAACTCTTTATAATCTAAGCCTTGTACTTTTTCTACAAGATCATAAAGCTCTTCAAGGTTTCCACCCTTTAAGCCTAGCACAAGCTTATCGGCTTTAACCAAGTTAACCATTGCTTCATAGTTATCCTTTGTAGCACCATATACAATTGGATTTTCATCCTTTACAAGAGCCAACGCGTCTTGCAACACGGCAGGATCTTCACAGACAAGCATGTAAGCAGCCTTAACGCCGCTATCCTTTACAGCTTTTACCATCCCTATGTAACTATCCTTATTTCCGGTGTATTGAAGAGCCACAATCTCTGCCTTCATCTCTTCACCGATTCTTACATAGTTTACTTTTTTAATATTTTCAAGCTTTGCAGAAATTTCTTCTGTTGTCATGCTGTCCTTGAAGCTTACTGCAAATCTATTTCTATTTACAAAGGTTTTTTCATGTCGGAACAATACAGTTTCTCCACCAAGAGTATACTCAGTATCTCCCTTACCAATTTTAACAGCTTTCATAAGTGGTGCAGTAGCTTCTGACAATTTGTCTAGTGCTTCGGCACTCATATGAGGACATTTGCTGATTTCCACCCCACCTGCAGCTACTTTCATAGAAAATGCTAAACAAGTTGGAAATCCACAATCCTTACAGTTTGATTTTGGTGTTAACTTAAATATATCTAATCCTGTTAAAGCCATTTTTCTTTCCCCCTTAGTCAATTCAATTTGATTCGCTCCATGCCTTTTTATCATTTAGGCTTTCTCGAAATTATCTATGCCAATGCTCCAATTAAAGTTTTTAAGGTTTCCAATGATTTTGGATGACGTACAATGATTGCATCTGAACCTACTGTAAGGATACTTGTTGCAGTCGATACCTCCATAGCTATTCCTCGCTCTTCCTTATCGCCCCACTCTGGTGCATCCTCTTGCTCTGCACTGGATTCTTTTACACCCCAGGTTTCAAAGGAAACAGGTGTAATTACTGGCATCTGAAGAGTTTTATCATTTTGTCCCAAGGCTGCCAAACGAATTCTATCCATTGTAGAAACAACGTACTCAAATCCGTAACCTACAGCTGCACATCCAACATTCATCACAACATCTTCATTTTTTACACCCAGCTGTCCTAAAAGTACGTTCAACTGTTTTGCTAAGTTGATATCAACAGAGGATTCAGCTCCTACTTTATGTTGATAGGCTAACCCTGCTGCTGCACCTACTGCTTTGTAGTTGTCTTCTGTGGCTGATAAAAATAAGCAGTTATAGCCATCTACCGCTGCTGCAATTTTTTCAAACAGTTTTGCATCCTTTTCATGGTTGTTTGTTCCAGCAACCACCAACGGCAATGTGATGGCCTGAGCAACTGCCTTTGCAGTCTCGGCACATTCCTCAACAGATTTATTCATTCCATTTGGATCTGCTCCTACAAATCTAAGACAGATAAAATCTGGAGTTAGTTTTTCTTCTACGAATTTTGCCCACGCTACAGGATCCTTTGCTACATCCTTGTAGAGCTCTTGTAGGCCTCCAACCCACTCTTCCGGATAAACATCCATAATCTCTACGCCAATCTTAGCTGTATTTGCAGTCATTCCTTCTGCTTCAAAGAAGGTAATTGCATTTTGTCCTCCCAGCTTCATGGCTTTGTCGCCAGTTCCTACGACTACTTCGCCAATTTTTCCTTTATAGCCTTGTACAGACATCTTCAATGACACTAAAATCGCCCCCTCAAATAATTACTTTGAAAAATTAAGTTTTGAAAAGATTTCTGTTACTGCATTTTTAGATAGGGTATCTTCAGGCATCTTAACCGTAGGGATTCCTTTTGAATCATATTCAAAAACCTTGGAATCCATAGGCACGACCCCTAATAAATTCAGTCCCTGTCGTTCAATCTCCAGACGGGTTTCTTCTTCTAAAACTCCATCCGGCGCTCTATTGACAATCAAATGAATGTTAGATACCTGGAGATCCAATTCCTTTACCAAGTCCTTTATCCTGCCCACGGCCTGTATACCACGGCGTGAGCAGTCACTGACTAATAATAGGGTATCAATATGCTTTGTGGTCTTTCTGCTTAGATGCTCCATTCCTGCTTCATTATCTATGATCAGATACTTGTAGCTGTCAGAAAGAGAGTCAATTTGTTCTCGGAGGATACCATTGACATAACAATAGCAGCCTTGCCCCTCTGATCTTCCCATAACGATTAAATCATAGCCCTTGCCTTCTATCATTGCTGTATTTAATCGATATTTCAAATATTGGGCCTTTGTCATTCCTCCTGGAAAGCTGTTTCCTGCTAATTCCCTTTTATTGACCTCTTCTCTGATTTCTCCAATGGTAGCATCCACTTCCTCCCCCAGAACTTCATTGAGATTGGAATTTGCATCGGCATCTACCGCAAGAATTGGTTTCTCTCCCTTTCTTACTAAAAAATCTATCAAAAGGCCTGTCAATGTAGTTTTTCCTGTACCACCTTTTCCAGCTACAGCAATTGTATAACCCATAATACTACCTCCTAAGTCTGTAATATACAAAAGCCCCCGGACTGCAAGCATATGTTTTTCCAATAAAGACAGGCCCTAACAGACCTAATCCTTATACAGAGTGCACACAAGCCTTATGAACATCATGCAGTGCTTCCATTAAGGCTTCTGACAATGTTGGGTGTGGATGAATGACATCGCCCACTTCCTCAGCTGTTAATCCTAGATGAACTGCTAAAGTTAATTCAGCCAATAGATCCGTTGCATGAGGTCCAACAATAGATGCTCCAATGATTTTGTCTTCATTGTCAACGATAATTTTGGTAAAGCCTTGGAATTTTCCTATGGCTTGTGCTTTTCCTAGACCTCTAAAGTCGAATCTTCCTACATGATAGGAGATGCCCTTTTCTATTGCCTGTTTTTCTGTCATCCCCACAGCGGCTACCTCTGGATCCGTATAGACGCAACGAGGTACTGCCTTGTAGCTTATGGTCTTGTTTTTTCCCATAGCATTTTCTACGGCAATCAATCCCTCTTTAGAAGCTACATGGGCTAAAAATGGACTATCAACAATATCCCCTATGGCATAGATTCCTGATACTGTTGTCTCCATCTTATCATTTACCACTATTTTTCCATTCTTTATTTCAATTCCAAGTGCTTCAATGCCTAGATTTTCCAAATAGGGTTTTCGGCCGACAGAAACCAGCATTTTCTCTGCCTCTACGGTCTTACCATTCTCTAGGTATGCCTTTACTCCGTCCCCTTCTATTTCACACTTAACAATTTTTTCCCCATGGATCATTTTTATTTTATCTCTCTTGAAGGAACGGGCCAATTGCTTCGCTACTTCTTCATCCTCAAAGGGTAATAACTGCTCTGCCATCTCTACAATAGTGATTTTGGTTCCTAATTTACTGAAAAATTGACCAAATTCACATCCTATGACACCCCCGCCAACAATAATCATTGATTGTGGGAGTTCTTGGAGAAACAAAGTTTCGTCACTAGTAATAACCTTTTCTCTATCATAGGGAAACATACCTGGTACAATAGGTACTGAACCAGTAGCCAATATGATTTTATCTGCTTCGAGGATTTCAGTTTGCCCATCGGATAATGCAACTTCCACTTTATCCTTTGCAACTAGCTTTCCAAAGCCTCTCATTAGCTTTACTTTTTTGCTTTCAAAAATAAACTCAATTCCCTTTACCAACTGCTCAACAATTTTATTCTTGCGGGCCATGATAGCAGGAAAATCTGCTTTTACATCTCCCGTTACTGCAATACCGAACTCCTTTGCTTCCTTAACAGCTTCTAATATCTCCGAGGAGGCCAGTAGTGTCTTTGTAGGTATGCAGCCTACATTTAAACAGGTACCCCCGACCTTTTCCTTTTCAACAATCGTTACGTCAGCCCCCATCATGGCCGCTTTAATCGCCGCAACATATCCCCCTGGACCGCCACCGATCACTACAATCTTCATGCTGCTTCACCTCTACTTCACTTATAATCCTGCCGCATCTAAAATGGCAGGTACATTTTCCTCTGCTCCAATAGCCATGATATGAACGCCATCACATAGATTTTCTTCTTTCAATTGTTGAATGAATTCTCCAGCAATCTGAATGCCTTCCTTCACCTTATCTTCTGCTCCCTTGATTCTTGCTATAACATCCTCTGGAACATGGATACCCGGTACATTGTTGTTCATAAATCTTGCCATACCCACAGATTTCAATGGAATAATTCCTGCTAATATTTTTGCATCCATACCCTTTGTCTTTTCTTTGAACTCTCTCATGGTTTCCAAATCATATACGGCTTGGGTTTGGAAGAATTTTGCACCAGCTTTAATTTTCTTTTCCAGCTTAAATATCTGTATTTCTAATGGATCGAATCTAGGTGTAACAGAAGCACCAAGGTAGAACTCTGGTGTTCCTTTTAATTCATTGCCCACCATGTCCTTTCCTTCCATCAAAATACTTGCTGCTTGTAGAATCCCAATACAGTCTAAATCATAAACTGGTTTTGCCTGGGGATGATCTCCTACAATGGTATGATCTCCTGTAAGAGAAAGAACGTTTTTAATGCCAAACACACTAGCAGATAAAAGCTCCCCTTGAATAGCAATTCGGTTTCTGTCTCTTCCTGTCATTTGAAGAACAGGCTCAAGTCCTTCATCCTTTAATAATTTACAGGTAACCAAGGAAGTTGCTCTCATTACTGCAGATTGAAAGTCTGTTACATTCACACCATGCACTCTGCCCTTTATAGCTCTAGCACATTCCATTAAATGAGCGAAATCAGTGCCCTTTGGAGGTGCCATTTCAGCAGTTACAGCAAAACCACCTCTATCTAATGTTTCCTTTAATAAGCTCATACGTATCCCCCTTTCCAGCCCCCTAGGCTTCTACAGTTTCCTTACTGGCTTCTCTAAGATTAATTTTTCGTGGATTATTTGATTTTTGGAAGTTTTTCGGATCTCTAACTTCCATCAGCTTCTCTAATTGTCCCAGTTCCTTCATTCTTTCATAGATTTGAATCCACGCACAGTCATTCTCTTTATTTACTTCGCACTTTTTGTCCTTTGCCCCGCCACAGGGTCCGTTCACAAGACCCTTGGCACATCGTGTGATTGGACAAATGGATCCTGTCCATCCAAGCTCACACTCGCCACAGGCTCTACAGCTTTCTTCAAATTGGCCTACCCGTTCAATTTCCCCGATAAACATTGTATCCACCCCAGGATAGGTCGGAATTTTTACAGCTTTGGCCACAGTCTGCGTACCATCACCACAAGCTACAGAAAGAATGGCGTCGGCATCCTTTAACTCTTCTTTCATTTTCTTCAGATCTTTTGTTGTTTTTAAGAGGTTACAGGCAGGATCCAATACTTTATATCCCGTTACTTCCTTGCCTTCTTCCTCTAACCATGCCTTCAGTTCAAGAATTTCCTCTTCTCCACCCACTTTACAGGTAGTTGCACATAAAGAACATCCTGTGATGACCACTTTGCGGCAGTCTTTTAGAAAACTCAATACTTCTTCTTGTGATTTCTTTTGAGAAATAATCATACTTCCACGCCTCCTTATCCTTTAAGAATATTGTATACATATAATAAATGCTATTTAAACTCTGCTTACGATATATTTGAAAAATAATCCTGTCTCAATATTTTAAAGATTATTTTGTAATTTGCATGCCTTTACTACATTTTTCGCCAAAATTGATGTTGTTACAGAACCTACGCCACCAGGTACAGGTGTAATCATGGCTACTTTATCTACTACATTATCAAAATCTACATCACCACACATATTTCCATCCTTATCCACATTAATGCCCACATCTACCACTATAGTACCCTCAGCAATCCAGCTTTCTTTCACCAATCTTGGTACACCACAACCAACTACAACCACATCTGCTTGACGGGCCATAGCCGCTGTATCCTTTGTGAATATATGACAAATTGTAACAGTTGCATTTTCATTTAATAACAGAATTGCAGCAGGTTTACCAACTACCATAGATGCCCCAATAACAGTTACATTTTTCCCTTGCAGCTCTACGCCATAATGCTTTAGGATTTCCATTACTGCCGTTGGTGTACAAGGAGCCAATCCAGTTTTGTCGCCTTCCATTAGTTTTCCTTCATTTACTGGACTTAAGCAGTCGATATCTTTCTCTGGCGCTATGACCTTCTTCAATTCCATCTCACTCAAGTGACTTGGTAATGGTCTAAATACCAAAATACCATGTACGTTTTTATCTTCATTTAATTTTTTTACACCAGCGATAAATGCATCTTGTGTAACCTCTACAGGAAACTCATGAACATCAACTTCTACGCCTACTTTCTTGCAACGTCCTAAAGCACCCTTTTCATAAGCCAAGTCGTCTCCTCTGGCACCTACTCTTACAATTGCCAGCTTTGGCTGGATCCCTTTTGCTTTTAAAGCATCAATTTCAACTACCAATTCTTCCGATATCTTGTCCGCTACCGCTTTCCCCTTAATGATTTCACCCATGCTAAAAACCCCCTTGTTAAAATAATAAATCAGAATAAAAGGCCCATTTTTTATCTGTACTATACATACAACACTTTCTCTACTTTTTGATAGATTTCATCAGCCAGCTGTGTTCCCTCTTTCACCAGCTTTTCAGTTTCCATTTTTACCCGCTGAACGTATTCTTCATCTTTAATCATACCAATATTAATCATGACATTTAGCTGTCCGCTAATTAATGCAGAACGTAGACACTGCACACCTACACCTACGTCACTAATAGCCAGTTTCGATCCCTTATCTACCAATTCTTCATGGAGTTTGATGGCTTCATAGCAGGTCTTAACAATTTTTACAGGTACTTCACAGGCCTGTTTCAATGCCGCTTCCAGTACCTTTGCCTTTTCTGCTTTTTCTTCATCTGTATTGGAAGGCAAACCATAGGCCTTTGACAAGGGTAAGAATTGCTCCGCATCCTCGTCCACCATGGCCAAAAGTTCTTTTTGAACAGCTTCTGCCCTTTCTAGGATTTTCTTAACATCATCCTCTACATGCTGGTATTTCTTTTTACCGATGGTCAAATTGCATACCATGCCAGCAAGGGCTGTTCCCAATCCTCCAACTAAGGCTGCTGCCCCGCCCCCACCGGGAACAGCAGCCTTTGAGGAGAGGAGGCTTGTAAATTCTGCACAACTTTGTTCTACTAGCTTCAAGTTCCTCACTCCTAGTTATTTATTAGAACAATACGAATTTTTTAGAATAGTCCTGTAATCATACCATTTTCATCTACATCAATTTTCTCTGCAGATGGTACTTTTGGCAAACCAGGCATTGTCATGATTTCACCTGTTAATGCCACCAGGAATCCTGCCCCAGCGGAAACCTTCACCTGTCTTACCGTTACTGTAAAACCAGTCGGTCTACCCAACAATGCTGGGTCATCGCTTAAGGAATATTGAGTCTTAGCCATACAGATAGGCAGATCCCCAAATCCTAATTTTTCTAATCTTTCAATTTCTTTGGATGCACTTGCAGTGAAGGCCACATCATCGGCACCATAGATTTTTTGAGTAATGGCTCTGATTTTTTCTTTTATCGGCAAATTTAATTCATAGGCATAAGTTAGCTTTCCTTCGCCTTTCTCGATGAGCTTGATAACCTGCTCAGCAAGCTGGATACCGCCTTCGCCGCCTTTTGCCCACACTTCTGATAAGGCCACGTTTACCCCTAGTTCAGCACATCTTTTTTCTACTAGAGCCAGTTCTGCTTCTGTATCTAGCGGGAATCTATTGATAGCTACTACTGCAGGTAAATTGAATACCTTTGTAATATTTTCAACATGCTTCAGAAGGTTTGGAAGTCCTTTTTCTAGGGCCTCTAAATTTTCTTGATTTAATTCACTCTTTGGCACACCACCGTTATATTTTAGGGCACGTACTGTGGCTACAATAACAACAGCCTCAGGACTTATCCCAGCTTTTCGACATTTAATGTCTAGGAATTTTTCTGCTCCAAGGTCAGCTCCGAATCCTGCCTCAGTTACTACATAATCTGCAAAATGAGCCGCCATCTTTGTAGCGATTACAGAGTTACATCCATGGGCAATATTGGCGAAAGGTCCTCCATGCACAAATGCAGGTGTACCTTCTAATGTCTGAACTAAATTTGGTTTTAATGCGTCCTTTAATAGGGCAGCCATTGCACCGTGAGCATTTAATTGTTTGGCAGTGATAGGTTGATCATCCTTTGTATATCCTACAATGATATTGCCCAATCTTTCCTTAAGATCCATAATATCACTAGCAAGACAAAAAGCAGCCATAACTTCTGATGCAACTGTGATGTCAAATCCATCTTCTCTTGGGATACCGTTTCCTTTTCCTCCAAGACCGTTTACCATGTTTCTCAGCTGTCTATCGTTCATGTCCATGGCTCTTCTCCAAGTAATCTTTCTTGCGTCAATACCTAGTTGATTTCCTTGGGTGATATGATTATCCAGCATAGCTGCCAATAAGTTGTTTGCTGCTCCTATTGCATGAAAATCTCCTGTAAAGTGTAGATTGATATCCTCCATAGGTACCACTTGAGCATATCCACCACCGGCTGCACCGCCTTTTACGCCAAAAACTGGACCTAGAGAAGGTTCTCTTAAGGCAACTAAAGTTGTTTTGCCGAGTCTAGACAATGCATCGGCAACACCTATAGTTGTCGTAGTTTTACCCTCTCCTGCTGGCGTAGGGTTAATGGCAGTTACCAAAATCATTTTGGCTTTCTTTCCACCATTGTCTCTCTTGAGTAGGTTGTAGTCAACCTTTGCTTTGTACTTGCCATAGAGTTCTAAATCATCCTCAGTCAGATTTAGTTTCTTGGCTATCTCTCTGATGTCTTGCAGTTTTGCTTCCTGTGCAATCTCGATATCAGATTTGTACATTAGAAACCCCCCTTAGCTTCTCATATATTTTCTCAACATCTATCTTAATCTCCTCACTTTGCTCGTAAGGCGATAGGTTGGCTCGATCGGAGTTGATCACGTTTTGGTTGTAGTGCATAAAGCCAAGGCAACTTCCATCATCTACATGCTCTAAGATGAACTTCTCGTCTTCATCATTTCGAATTTTATTGCCTACCACATATACATTACGAATCCCAATATCTTCCCCCAACTGTTTTACCTTTCGATAGGTCTGCAAGCTTCTTTCTCCTGGTTCCACAACCACAATAAAAAAGTCTACCCCCCTTGCAGTTCCCCTTCCCAAATGCTCGATTCCAGCCTCCATATCCATGATAACCGCATCCTTATTGCCAAGAATCAAATGGGTTGTAAGGGTCTTCAGCAGTACATGCTCAGGACAAACACACCCTGACCCTCCCGTATCTACTGTACCCATGGTCAATAGCTTCACACCTTTGTACTCTTTGCAGTAACGTTCAGGTATATCACTAACCTTTGGATTCATCTTAAACATTGTGCCAAAGGAGCCTGGTTGGGATGCTGTTCTCTCCGCTACCAAATCCTTCATTTCAGAGATCGGTACGATCTCCTCTGCAAGTTCATTGGGAAACCCCAATGCCAACGCAAGGTTGGCATCAGGGTCTGCATCCACTGCTAAAACGCTATAACCTTTGTCTACTAGTAGCCGACTCAATACTGCTGAAAATGTTGTTTTTCCTACTCCACCTTTTCCTGTTATAGCAATTTTCATTTGAATCACCTATATCCCCAATTTTTGTCTTTTTTCTTCAATACGATTGAGTATTTTATCTGCTAATGCAGTTGGATCTTCATCAATAAAGAATTTTGCCCCTGTCATTTTTTCTACTCGGTTTGTTAAGATGTCTACCACTTCTGCAGAACCTGTCACAGGAGGCGTGATTCCCAAGAAGGTATCAATACCTGAAGTTATAACATAGGTACCAATAGCAACAGCCTTTTCAGACATCCATTCTGGAGCTACACCTACAACTGGTAAATCACAGTTATCTAATCCTAAATGCTTCGCAACTTCTCCAACAAGAAGGAGGATTCGGCTAATATCTACACAGGAACCCATATGCAGTACTGGCGGAATATCAACCAATTCACATACTGTAGCCAAGCCTTGCCCTGCAAGCTTTCTTGCATCCTTACTTAAAAGTCCTGCCTTCGCAGCTGCTTGAGCAGCACATCCTGTAGTTACCACGATAACATCGTTGGCAATAAGTTTTTTCATAATTTCAATGTGACTGTAGTCATGCTTGGATTTTGGATTATTACATCCAACGATTCCAGCAGCTCCTCTTAAAACACCAGCCTTGATAACATCAGCTAATGGTTTTACTGTTCCCATTGGATCAATATGAGGATTGACTACTTTATCCAACTGCTTAATAATTGCATCTATGCTATAGCCAACTGTAGCATGGGATTTTGTTTTTGGAATGAATACTTTATCTGCTTTTCTATTTTTAAAGTTTAATATCGCTTCTTTAACAATACCTTTTGCAGATTCCATCGCTTTATCTTCATGGAATTCAATATGGGTAGCCCCTGTAATTTTTGCCTTTGGAGATGTGGTGATGAATTTTGTGTGATAACATTCCGTTAATGTAGCTAGAGCAGGGAAGATACACTGTACATCCACGATAACAGCTTCTACAGCCCCTGTTAATACAGCCATTTCCTGTTGATAGAAGTTACCTGCTATTTTTACACCGTGTCTCATAGTTACTTCGTTACCAGTACAACACATTCCTGCAAGATTGATGCCCTCTGCTCCAACTTCTTTTGCAAGTTTTTGCATTTCTGGATCTTCAGCGGCTAAAACTATCATCTCTGAAAGGCTAGGCTCATGACCATGAAGTATAATATTAACCTGATTTTCTTCTAACACCCCTAGATTTGACTCTGTTTCTCTTGGTACAGGGGTGCCAAATATAATATCACTGAATTCTGTTCCTATCATGGAACCGCCCCAGCCATCGGCCAAAGAAGTTCTCATTGACATATGCACCAAGCTTTCAGCATCTGCGGTACATCCAATATGTGTTGAGTGAAGGATCGTTGCAATTTCTCTGTCAATGGCTCTTGGCTTGACTTCAATTTTGTCCCAAATTTTTTGTCTTGGTTCTGGTGCTCTTTCTAAGAATTTAAGCGTACCAAAAGGCTTACCAAATTCATTCAAAGCAATTTCTGCCACTTCATGAGCGATATCATAGATATCTCTACCCTCTGTGCTTACGCCCCATTCTGCTGCAAGATTTAGTAATTTCTTTTCGTCTCTTACCTTGTAGTTTCCATCCTTGCTGGTCATGTGCAGTACATGGGCAATATCTCTTGCATGGTCTGAGTGGGCTGCAGATCCTGCGGCTACCATTCTGGCATAGTTTCTTCCTACAATTACATCAGCAGTGGCCCCACAAATTCCTTTTGTTGCTCCCTTGCCAGCTACGGGACTAACCCTACAAGGACCCATAGCACAAATACGGCAACATACACCCTTTTCACCAAAACCGCAGGGTGCCTTCATGGCTTTCTTTCTGTCCCACATGGTTTCTACGCCATCTTTTATGGCTTTTTCTAAAAGCTGCTCCTCAGTAGTCTGATAAATGGAAATAAATTGTTCGCTCATTTTGTCCCCCCTAATTTTTTTCTAGAAAACTTCAGTTTTCTAGTTAATAATATTGATTTTTTATTTTGTTAATTTGTTAACATAAAGCTATAAAAAAAACAAACTTCACTCTTTTCATTGCTGTATTAACAACTGTTGCTGTTATTACTATGATTTTTAATGAGATTGGTTTTAAATATAAATCTTGTTATTAATTTAACATTTTTAAAGAAAAAAATATATTCACTCCTGCATCACAAAATTTTCTTTTATAAAATATACATGTATATTTTATATTTTACCATATTCTGTTGTTCTTTTACAAATACTTGTATTAAAAATTTTTTCTATTGTATGGTGTATAATGTATTTAGAAGTAATAGCTCCTAGTCTTCAACCTGCAATTTTCCTTGTTTTTTCCCCCTAAATCTAATTTCATTACTGATTCTCAAGCTTTATATTTCTTGTGAAAATGTTTTCAGATGTCTTAAGAATAGTATAATATAACTTTAACAAAGAGGTTTGTAATATCTATACATTTTTTGTACTATCTTTGATTGTTTATTTTAAAAATATAACAAAAAGCATGACAACCAGTCAAAAACCTTTGAAAATACAGGCCTTTGACTGGTTGTATCATTTTATAAGATTTATAAATTTTTCTAGTTTATAAAGAAAGGGAGCCCTGCTACGATATGGAATACCTTTTACGAAATCCGTTGTCAATAGCAGGGAGGGAATGAAACGAACATGAAGTAAATCTTCCCAACAAAAAAACCACGCTAGTTCTTCATTGACAGTTCTCTGTCAAAATCAAACCTTCATGGCTTCCTAATCGGTTATTCCATTTATCATGTTCTATCCATATGAGAATATCATGTTCATGACTATCTTGTCAATGATTTCTATGAAAATAGTTTATCCTTTCATTCTTTTAAGGTGGCTTATTTCTTCTGCTGTTAAGCCTAGGGCAGCAACTCCATTTTCCAAAGCCAGATTATGAATTTCTTCTTCCTTTAACCCCATCCGAATAAAATGACGCACTTCATCGAAGTATCCTGTTCCATGGGCCACACCATAGGCGCCAGCATCACTACCCACAGCAATCTTTATCTTTAACTGATATCCCCAATACAATAGTTCTAAATGCCTTTGATAAATTTTTTCTATGATATCCAGTTCTTTCTTAAATTTTTCATCTTGCAGCTCAACCAAATTGCCCAAAGGTGCCAAGGTAGGAATCCACACAATTCCTTTTTCTCCCAATCCATAGAGTTCACGATCTCCCATAAAATACCCATGCTCAATGGTATCTACTCCTGCTAGAACAGCCATATTTACAGCTTCACTCCCGTTGGCATGCACCATTACAGGCAGCCCTTGATCTTGCGCTGCCTCGGTCATGTAGGTCAGCTCTTCTTGGGTAAAGGCCGTGGGACCAATTTGTCCATATTGCTGAAAGCTCACAATTCCTGTGAGCGGAATTTTAAAATGATCAGGTTTCTCTTTTAAAAGCAGCTTAAATTCTCTTTTAAAATCAGACAGATCTAAAATAGCCTTTCCAAGAAAAGCACCATAGAAGCCCTTTTTATAAAGCGCATACCCAGGAGTTTTATAGAGGATTCCCTCTTCTTTCGCAATTGATCTAGCCAGCATGGAAAAACCATGATTGTCTCCTCCATCTCTTAATGCAAAAATTTTTTTTTCTTTATAGGCTCTGAATATGCGCTGAATCCACATTCGCTTTTCATCAATAGATTCTACTATCTTTTTGCAATTGTTATCTCCTCCACCTAATCCCACATGGATATGGCTGTCAATATACATTTTACAAATTGCCTCCTTAAATAAATACAAACTATATGAATACAATTATATCATTTAAAAAAGAAAAGAATCAAAGTATAAACAAAGTTTCTAAAGGGCTTCTATTTTATAGCCCTTTAAAGTATCTATCTTTCTATGGAATGAATGAATAAATTAATCGATAGAAATCTGTTTTGAAAGAAGTTTTCTGGGCATATTATTTGTATAGGGGTTTTCCCTATGCATTCTTTCATCTCGATTACTATCAAGGAGGAATTTATAAATGCTTATCGTAACTACACAGACCCTTTCAGGAAAAGAAATCAGCGAAACTTTAGGGTTGGTTGAGGGCAGCTCCGTTCAATCCAAACATATCGGAAAGGACATCGCTGCTGGTCTAAAGACTCTAGTTGGCGGGGAACTGAAGGGCTATTCAGAAATGCTCAATGATGCTCGAAAAATAGCTACACAACGAATGGTCGAGCAAGCACAAAAAATGGGAGCCGATGCCATCGTGAATGTACGCTATTCCTCTTCGGCTATTGCCCAAGGAGCTGCAGAAATTCTGGTGTATGGTACAGCAGTAAAACTTAGCAAGTAGCAAAGGCATCTGACCTAATGGGTTCAGATGCCTTTGCTATTATAAATCTAGAACAGAAATCAGCTCCATGGTATCTAGTTTATGGGCCATTATTTTTTGATTGGACAGGGTATAGAGGACATCTCCCACATAAAGAATACGCTGCACATTCAAATCACTTTCATACCAGTATTGCCCGGCTTTTTTATAATCCTCAGGGCTTAGATGGCTGATCCTGTTTTGCAAGGATAGACCCTTTTCCATATTTACATCATAAATATAGGCTCCTTGAAAACTAAAGTTTCCAAAACTCCAGGGATCTTGCTGCTGATTTGGATTTTCTACCAGGGTTACAGGAAAAGCAAGCAAGCTTTTTTCCTTACTAAAGAGCAATGCTTTGTGATTCCTTAGCAACGGAGATTCCGTTCCCCTATCTCCAATAACAACTTTGTATTTTTCAACAGGCTTATTCACATCCCCCACATCAAAGACTGCTATCTTCATACCCCCTTCTAGGGCATTCCCCTTTATCTCCATCACTTCTTTCCCAAATCCTATGATGTGGTTTTCATCATAGGGATGGAGATAATCACTATAACCTGGGATCTTTAAATAACCCAGCATCTTAGGAGCCCTTGGATCCTTTAGATCCAATACAAAGAAAGGGTCTGTTTCTCGGAAGGTTACCATATATCCCTTGCTCCCCATAAAACGCATGGCATAAATCCGCTCTCCAGGGGCTATTCCCTCTAAACTTCCTACTCCTTTCAACTGCTTATCTAATATATAAAGATTGTTTTTAGAAGTTCCTTCATCACTGCGCCACATTTCTCCCGTAGTCGTTGCAATCCTAAAGAAGCCTTCATAGGCATCCATAGAAAATTGATTGAGCATTCGCCCTGGCACCTGACCTTTTGCGCTATAGATTAATTGGCCTTCCTTTAGTTCAAAACCATAGATATCTGTATGATGTTCAAAGTTGGGAAGTGCTCTCTGCAAATTAGCAGCTCCGCCTCTTATCAACTGTTGCCTTCCATAACCGTTGACTCCAATATAAAGATTATCCCGTGAAGCGTAAATATTTTGACCCTGCCCCAGATAGGTACTTATATTTGCCTTTTCCTGAAATGTTTTCAAGTTTAACCCCATTAGAATAATATAGTTAGGTTCTACCCCCTCAGGAAAATACTGCACTTCGTCAAGGGTCATAGATTTTATTCCTTCATTGGACAAAGTATCCTCATAGGAAGGCGTCGGTATCTCTAAGGATTTATTTTCAAAAATCCCATAAGGAATAGCGTGATTGGCTGCCAAATAGAAATTGTCCTCAATCTTTCGAGAAGATAAGTAACTGCCCTCTAGCTTTATCTCTCGAGCCAGTACTGCATTGCTTCTATCCTTGATATCATAAATCTGAATAGATACTGTATTTTCCCTAGGACCTATTCTAGCAATCTGTACACCGGTTTCTCCTCCATTAGCGCTGTCTCGCATCATCGGCTGGGGAATACCTATAGACATGGATCTATGCCCCACAACAATAAGATAATCCTGATCACAATACATTTCTATAGGTATAAGCTGCTGCTCAAAGGATATCTTCCCAACCTGAGCCATTTTTTCAGGCTGCTGCACATCTACAATACTTAAACTGCTCCCGTTGATTTGATAGATATACCGCCCATCGGTCTTAACCAAATCAGCTTCATCTACCCCCTGAACCTGAACATTGGTCCTAGCATAATCCCCTTGAACGCCATCACCACCTCCGAAGCTTCCTGAATCAGCAGATCCTTCCATGGGAACAGCTTGTGTAGATTTTGTTATACTGCTGCGATAAATACTATTTTCCCTTTCATAAAAATCCCTAAGCAGTTTTCTTAGATTTTCTTGGCTCCCTACGATGGGTAACTTCTCCAGATCTGAAAGGGGTTCACTCCATGCCCCTGAAGGTTTGATTTCTTTAAAGCCAAAGAGGTTCAGCATGGAACATAGGAGTAAAATTGAAACCATAGTCAATACCTTACTTTTCATCTTCTCACGTCCTTTACAGATTACTTTCTTTTTTGGACGTTGTCTTTTGCGAAAGGTTCCCAGTTTTTTCAAATTTCTTTTTCTGCCAATAATACTCCGATTATGGTTTTTCCATCATGTATCCTTCCCCCTCGCACCTGTTCTACCATGTCAGAAAAGCTAATTTTACTGCAGGTTAAAATCTCATCTCCATCCAAATGAGGGGCTGCAGCATACTTTATTTTCTGAGCCAAATATATGTAAATTTTTTCGTCATGGACACCACCAGAAGGATAAAACTCGGTCAGCAGTCTCCAGTCCTCTGCAGCATAACCAGTCTCTTCTTCCAACTCCCTTTTGGCAGCTTCTAAGGGAGCTTCTCCTTCATCAATGAGACCCGCTGGCAGCTCTGTCAGCTTTTGACCCAGTGGGTAGCGGAATTGTTCCACTAGGAGAAGATTTTTTTCTTCATCCAATGCCACTACTGCTACTGCATTGCGATGCCTTACGGTTTCACGATAGGTTTCCACACCATTTTCCAACCGTACCCGATCCTTTTCCACCCGAATAATAATGCCTTTATATACTTCTTGACTATCCAGCTTCTTCATCTTTTTTCTCCCTTTCTATATACAGTCTCATTTATACTTTAGCACATATTTAAAAAACCTATTCCACAATCAGAATAGGTTTTTTAAATAAAACTTACTGTCCTTTATAGGATATCAAATTCCTTATGCTTCATCAACCGCAACCATCTCCGCAACTATCTCCACAACCACCAGCGCCAGTGGAAACGGTGAAACCCTTTCCTTGGAAGTTATTCACATAATCTACAGAAATCTCAGGCAAATTTTTTATAATTTCCTCTTCAACGATGATTTTAAAGCTTCCAAAATCCTCTACATAATCTTCTTCCTTTGGCTCATCCAGAGCCATCCCAAAGTTTGGGCCTCCTCATCCATAGCCTGAAATGAACAAACGAAGTCCTTTATTGGTCATATCATGCTCTTTTAGCTGCTCTTGCAATTCTAGTTTTGCGGCTTCTGAAATCAATACATTACTCATGATAACCCTCCTTTTATTTATATTGTGTACAAACTCTTTTATTCATACCCTAAGGAATGTAGTATATTCTCCATATTTTCCAATTGCTCTTTATAAGCGCCTTCATAAAGAGGCAGGCATTTTTTAATCTGTTGGGCGCCACTTAACAGCTTAGATGCAAAGGCCATACAAGCAGCTTCTCCACACCTTTTACAATTCAGCTTTGGAAGCTGTTTGTAAAGTTCAACGGGACTTACGGTTTGACGCATCTCATGCAGAGGTTCTATTTCATTTCTTTTCTCATAGGTATCGTTAATAAGTTCTTTGACCATTTGAATAATTTCAAAGGCATCGGTTTCATTCGTTACCTTTGCTACAGCCATTTTTTCTGCATAAATAGTAATCATACGAACTTCCTTTTTAAAAGTTAAAGAGCCTACCGCTTTGTTGTAAATGGCCATTTTCATTGTACCGTTGATATAGGGCAAAACCTCTGATACATCCCTGGAAAATTTCGCCTTAAACCGCATTTTTCCTTCATCTGCAGTACAGGGCTGTATTCGGGTCATTTTTATCTCCTCTAAAAACATATTCCCATCTCCCTTTTCTCCTAAGCTTGTGCATTAATCTTCTTCAATGCATCTACCAGCCTATCAATATGCTCCTTTTCATTATAATACCCTATTCCAATTCGGAGGGTTCCGTCTTTTTCTGTCCCAATCAATCGGTGAGCATTTGGCGCACAATGGAGACCTACTCGAAGCATGATCCCATATTCCTGATCCAATTCATAGGCCACATCTTCTCCCGAGATATTTTTTAAATTAAAAGAAATAACGCCAATAATTTTTTCTGGATCCTTCGGTCCATAGATGATAATATCCTTCACCTCCTGAAGCCGTTCAAAGGCATAGGACAGGATATCCTTTTCCTTTTGGTGAATCTTGTCAATCCCTTGCCCATGAATAAAACGCAGGGCTTCCCTGAGACCTGCAATGCCACTGACATTTAGGGTCCCCGTCTCCAGTCGGTTTGGATAATGATTGGGTTGATATTCGTAGGCAGAATCTCCTCCAGTGCCCCCTGCCTTTAAGGGGTTTATTTCCCCTTCCCAATTTAAGATGAGTCCCCCTGTTCCCATTGGCCCCAGCAGGCTTTTATGTCCTGTGAAGGCCAATAAATCGATCTGGTCCTTTACTACATCAATGGGATAAGCCCCTGCAGTCTGGGCTGCATCTACTAAAAACGGGATTTTATACGTTCTAGCAATCTTTCCAATTTCTCCAATAGGCTGAATCGTTCCTAAAACGTTAGAAGCATGGGTAAATACGATCAATGCTGTATTTGGTTTTATTTCTTTTTCTATATCCTTTGGATTGGTAAAACCCTCAGGTGTTGCACCAATAATAGAAATATGTATCCCCCTATCTCTTTCTAAGGTCTTCAAACATCGCCACACGGCGTTGTGTTCCAAACTACTGGTAATGACATGATCCCCTTCCTTTAATATACCCCTTATGGCTAAATTCAACGACTCCGTTACATTGGATGTAAAGATAACCTTCTTTGGGTCTTCAAAATGAAAGAGGTCTGCCAGCAGCCTCCGTGTTTCAAAGACCAGCTGGTCCGATTCCATGGCTCGTTCATAGGCTCCCCTTCCAGCAGTAGCTCCATTGTGTACCATAAAATCATATACGGCCTTGGCTACCTCTGGAGGCTTTGGAAAAGAGGTTGCCCCATTGTCCAAATATATTCCCATCATTCCTTCCCCCTATCCTTCATTTGTCCAGTCTATACACTGTACAACAATCCCTCCATCTGCTTTTTAATTGTAGACTTCTATTGATAGATCTCAATATCCTTCTAGGAAATCTAAAAAACTCCTCCAAATCCATCAAAAGATTTAGAGGAGCTTTAAATTACAGCTCGTTTTTTTTCACTTTTTCTATTAAAGCAATCACTTTATCCTTAATCAAATCCCTTGTATTTCTAAAATCTTCAATAGGTCCTCCCGAAGGATCTACTAAGCCCCAGTCCTCCTCATGGTTGCAAGGTACAAA
>JBFNEZ010000002.1:0-86741 GCA_040797825.1 Thermotaleaceae bacterium
CTTCCTACTTCATACAATCGATACTATGCTATAATTTGATTTACTAAAATTTTTTTATATTCTATATTATTCTAGTTTCTTTATAAAAAACCTTTTCCTAAGCATTTTTATTATATGTAGTTCCCAATAAAAAAACCTAGGGCTGCAAAAGAAGCCATAGGTTTTTTTATCTTATTTAGATTCGAAATAGTTTAATCTCATCCTGTAAAAGCTTAGCCGCTTCAGCCAAATGCTGACTGGAAGATGTAATTTCCTCCATGGATGCCAATTGCTGCTGGGTTGATGCAGACACCTCTTCTGTAGAAGCAGAGGTTTCTTCTGCAATGGCTGAAAGATGAACTAAAATATTTACCAATTCATTTTTACTAGACTGCATGTCCAAGCTAAATTTGTCTACTTCTTTTATTTTAACTACTAAAGCTTCCACAGAATCCAAAATTCGTTGGAAGATAGAGCGGGTCTCTTCTACAGCCCTATTGTTTTCATCAACTGCTTTTTTAGATCCATCCATGGCTTGAACAGCACTCTTAGATTGATTCTGTATACCGTCTATTATCTGGTGAATATCAGTAACTGCTTTAGAGGATTGCTCTGCCAATTTTCGAATTTCTTCAGCAACTACGGAAAATCCTCGTCCATGTTCTCCTGCGCGGGCAGCTTCAATGGATGCGTTTAATGCCAACAAATTGGTCTGCTGTGCAATTTGACCTATGGTATCCACAATCGTCCCAATCTCTTGGGATCGTTTATCTACTTCCAAGACAATTTCATTAATCGCCTTGGCTGAGTTTGCATTTTCTCGGGATTTTTCTGTTAATACTTCTACAGTATTTAATCCTTTACTGGTCAGATCGGCAGTATCTTTGGAAATCTGACGAATATGCTTTGCATCCCCTGCTACCAGTTCAATTTTTTCAGATAACCCATTGACTTGGAGCATACTCTCCTCCATATTTCTGGCCTGTTCCATAGCCCCCTTGGCAATATCTTCGATGGCCTTTGCCACTTCTTCAACAGCAGTGGTCGTTTGATAGGTTATCTCTGATAAATGGGTTGAAGTTTCAGAGACTTGAACAGCAGAGTCCCCGGATTTCTGTATCAATCCCTTGAGGCTTTGAATCATGTTATTTAAACTATGGGCGATTTCACCGATTTCATCGGTAGATTTTACATCACAATAAACCGTAAGATTTTGATTTTCTGCCTCTTTAATTGTTTCAACGATTTTTTTAATTCCCGCCAATATTCTTCTAATAAACAATATTGAGAACAGTATGCCCAATAAAATAATGAATAAATTAACTGATAATATAAGGATAGTAACTCCATTCACTGCCCGATAGGCTTGCTCCTTTTCCACACCCACAAACCATATACCGATTGTTTTTCCGCTAGCATCTTGAATTGGAGTGTATTGGGTCTCATAAAGAATACCAGCTATATGGGCTTCCCCTATATAGATTTCCCCTTTTTCAATGACATCTGCCACCCTTTTTGAAACATATGTACCCACAGCTCTGCTGCCATCCTTCAGCTTTACATTGGTGGAAACCCGCATATAGGGGCCTTCCTCTGATGACGTGGTTTTATCGTTTTTCATAAATATGGTTGCTAAAGAACCTGTTTGTTTTTCTATTTCATCTACCAGGATATAGTTTCCCTTTTCTCGAGTTCCATCTCCTATAAATGTATCTCCTTTATAAAAACTACCCCCTTCTATTTTCCATGGCCCAGGATACTTGGTATCCAATAGGCTGTATCCCAGTTTGGCATCTCCCTCTAAATTTTGTCTGATCTCATGCAAAGCAATTCTAGTTAATCCATACCGAGCAAAAATCATGGTTGATAGACCCAGTACACATAGGAGTGTGATTACTATAAACAGGATTTTTCCTTGCAGTTTGAGTTTCATACTGTCCCCCCCTTTATTTCAATCCATTTCATCTTATAAGATAGGATATTTATACCCACCCTTTGATCAAATATACAGCCCTAGTCTTTCTGCATTATATTATATTTTTCGACATTATTCGACTTTTCCCTTTTTCTAAAATTTTTCAATTATTCCATTTCTTGCACAATAAAACCTCTCATCACTTTACATAAGAGGTCTTATAGGTTTATTTTTTTAAATTTTTCATTTAGAAAATAATAATCCAAAATTCTTATTTTGTCCGTGGCATACTTTTCTTCCATGGCCAGTTTGATGATTTGCTCAGAAAGTTTGCCCCCATCATGACGAAGATACTGCTTCCTCACTTCAAGAAATTTTCCTTCTTTAAGTTTAATGCCTTTCTTAAGTATCATTTCTCTATCTACTTCATTCAGTATTACTGGCTCAGCTCCATCATCCCTATATTTTTCGAAAACTTCAGAAGGAACTGGCTCATTATTGACAAAAACATAGTCTACTACTTGCTCTTTCATATGGGCTGAGATAGCTTCAATATGCTTCCAGACCCCATAACCATCGGTTTCTCCTGGCTGGGTCATCACATTGGCCACATAGACCTTAAGCGCCTGGGATTTTTTGATAGCCTCTGCAATGTCTCCTACCAAAAGGTTTGGTATTACACTGGTATACAAGCTCCCTGGTCCTAAAATTACTACATCTGCATTTTGAATAGCTTCCAGAGATTCTTTTAGAGGCTTTGCCTGCTCAGGTTTAATAAAAACCTGTTGGATTTCACTTTCATACTCCTTTACTTTTATAGGTATCTGGGATTCTCCCTTAATAACCTTTCCGTTTTTTAGTTTTGCATAGAGAATAATATCTTCCGTTGTAACAGGCAGCACTTTTCCCGTAACTGCCAGTACATCATTGATCTTTCCGATCGCTTCCTCAAAATTATCGGATATACCATTCATAGCTGCGATCAACAAATTGCCAAAGCTTTGTCCTTTGAGGCTGCCTTCTGAGAAGCGATATTGGAGAAGTTGTTCCATAATAGGTTCTGTATCTGCTAAAGCCAATATACAGTTACGAATATCCCCTGGAGGTAGCATCCCTAGATCTTCTCTTAATTTTCCAGATCCCCCTCCATCATCTGCAACAGTTACAACAGCCGTAATATTTAACGTATATTTTTTAAGACCTCTTAGTAAAACCGAAAGCCCTGTTCCGCCTCCTACTACAACAATCTTAGGGCCTCTCATGAGAATTCTTTGCTCGTATAATTTTTTATCGATGCGACTCCCATAATTGGAATCTCCATTGGAAATATCTAAAATAGCTAGAATAGATCCAATACCTTTTTTAACAGCGATGCTTACGCAAAGGGCTCCGAGAAAGAGCATGACAAAAACATAGTTAGAGAGCCTATTTTCTCCTAGGATATAGTTAATGATCGGATATGCTCCCATACTCACTAAAAATATTCCTAATACCCCTAAGCTAATCCATCTTTTGATATTTAATCCTGGCTTTAACCAATCCATCAGGTTCATTCTACTTTACTCCCTTATCGTTTTAGAGGAATCTCTGTGATTGATCATAACACGATGACCTTTCTCTTTAAGGGTTTCATACAATATATTGGCAATAGTAACAGAACGATGCTTACCTCCTGTACATCCAATCCCAATAACCAGTTGAGACTTTCCTTCTTTTATATAAAGGGGCAGCAGAAAATCAATCATATCTTCTAGTTTCTCCACAAATGCTATGCTCTCAGGCCACTTCATCACATAATCTCTTACATTTTGATCATTGCCTGTAAACTCTCTTAGATCGTCAATATAATGGGGATTGGGTAAAAAGCGAACATCAAATACTAAATCTGCATCCAAGGGAATTCCTTTTTTAAATCCGAAAGAAAGAATAGAAATGGTTAAATTTCTTTTTTTGACCCCTTCTAAAAATATCTGATGAATTTCTTCTTTTAAATTCGTGGGTGTTAAGTTAGATGTATCCACAATATAATCGGCCTTTTCCTTTAGAGGAGCCAGTTTTTTCCTCTCAGCAGTAATTCCTTCGATCAATCTCCCCCCAGGGCTTAGAGGGTGATCTCTTCTTGACTCTTTAAATCGCTTAATGAGCACATCATCGGTAGCTTCTAGGAATAAAATTTCATAGTCATATCCTGTCCTTTGCAGGGTATCCAAGGTCTCAAACAAATCGTCGAAAAACCGTCCTCCTCGAATATCCATCACCAAAGCTACCTTGTCAATATCTCCCATTGCATGAAAACATAGTTCTGCAAACTTGGGCATTAAGGATGCAGGCAGATTGTCTACACAATAAAAGCCCATATCCTCCATACTCTTCATGGCTTGACTTTTTCCTGCCCCTGACAATCCAGTAATGATTACAAATTTCATAATATCCCCCTTATTCTTTTGCATTTAAAATCTGTTCTGCCCGTAAACCTGCAGCGATAGCGCGGTCTAGTCCTGCTTTTACGTTGCCAACATCTTCAGGCTTATGGGCATCACTGCTGACCACAAATTTTACTCCTTCTTTCATAGCAACTTTAATATATTCTACAGTTAAATGTCCATGGCTGCTGTTAATTTCTAAAGCCGTATTTCGTTGAGCAGCCGCCTTTGCCAATTCTCGTGTGTCAATATGGGCCTTCGCTCCCGGATGGGTAATTACATCTATCTTATTATTGTATACGGCCTCTATCACCGCCTTTGTATTCAATGCCTTTGAACGATTGATAACAGAAGGCAGGTATTTGGCTAGCAAGTTATAGGCATGGATTTTTGTTCCATCCACAATATTTTCAGGCATAGCACCAAAATGATATCCTGCCAGCACAATATCTAAATGTTTGAGCATATCCTTATCTACATCAATTTTTCCATCTAGACCGATAATATTTGCTTCTATTCCTAGTTTTACTTTGATCTGATCTGTAGAACGATTGATTTGATCGATTTCTTTTCTCATTTTTTCCAGATCTTTTTTCTTGATTCCAAATCCTATATGACTAGGACCATGATCTGAAATTGCTACTTCTTTTAATCCTTTTTTAATAGCCTCTTCTACATTTTCCTGGATCGTACCTTTTCCATGACTATATTTTGTATGGGTATGGTAATCTGCAAATATTTTCATTTGCTTCACTCCTATGCGTATATTTCCCCCTCTTCTTTATATCATTAAACTTCCCCAATAATTCTTACTTCAGGATGCAGTTCTACTCCAAATTTATCTCGCACAACCTTCTGCACCAATCCAATAAGATTCAGCACATCTTCTGCCGATGCCTTTCCAATATTGACAATAAATCCAGAATGCAGCTCTGACACTTGAGCATCTCCCACCCGTACTCCCTTTAATCCAGAATCCTCAATTAGTTTTCCTGCAAAATATCCAGGAGGCCTTTTAAAAGCACTTCCTGCACTTGGTAAATGCAAGGGTTGTTTTGATGTTCTTTTCTCTGTCAAATTTTTAGTGTTTTCTCGAATTGTCTCATAATCTCCTGCTTGAAGCAGAATTTCTGCACTCAGTACAATATATCCTTTTTTTAATACGATACTGTTTCGATAAGACAATTCTAGTTCTTCTTTATCTAAATAAAAAACCTTTCCATCTGCATCCATCAAAGTAGCCCCTTTTATGACTTCCTTCATCTCGCCGCCGTAAGCCCCGGCATTCATGGCAATGGCACCCCCCAAGGTTCCTGGGATGCCACTGGCAAATTCAAAGCCTTCTAAAGAAGCTGCCATAACTTTTTTGGATAGGGTTGAAAGTAAAATCCCCCCTTGGGCAGTTACTAAATTATCTGTTATTTCAGCATGGCTGAAATTGTCAGCTATTTTTATTACAACTCCTCGGATCCCCTTATCTCGAACCAATAAGTTGCTGCCATTTCCTATAATATAGTAGGGAATACCATAATTTCTGCACACAACAATGGTATGTTTCAGTTCTTCAATAGAAGCAGGCAGTACCATTATATCCACAGGTCCTCCGATTTTAAAGGATGTATGCCTTTCCATCATCTCATTCATTCTAATATGATCTATATGAACCTTCTCCTGAAGTATCTGTTGAATCCTTTCATTATTCACATATTCCACTCCTCATCCATTGAAAAATTGCTCTTTTGATTTTGCCACCTTTAGTATATCGTTTTGCTTTGTTAAATACAAGGATAATATCCACCCTAGGCATTGCAGCTTCCTTTATTATCTTCATCTACCTCTATTGTTTAACCTTGTGGTATTATCTTATACACCTAATCCTCAATCTTTTGTTGCTTTGCTCTATCCTCATTCTCCTTTAGCGTTAAAAATGTCTTTATTTTTTCTTCTGCATCGGCAATAGCTTCCTCCACAGTTTTCTTTCCAAGAACTGCCTGCCTTATTTGACTTTGCAGGATCTCATCAATGGCCGTCCATTGGGAATGGGATGGAGGATTTTGGGTATAGGGAAGACTTTTTTCGATGATGCTCATAATAGGATCTTTTTCATAAATATCCCCTGCACTTTTCTTTACAGGAAAAACCCCTAAACGATAAAGCTCCTTTTGGTATTTTTCCTGGGTAATAAATTTTAAGAATGCAACACACATGGCTAGTTTTTCAGGATCCTCTTGTTTAAAAATACCATAGGCTGAAACATTTGCTGACACGGTAACTGGAACTCCCTTTTCTCCTATAGGATAATTGGCCACTGCAAATTCGAATCCTGCACCCTGCTGCTTTAATCGATTAAGTACATTGACCGTCCAAGTACCTGCTGGATACACAGCTACAGTCTTATCCTTATAAAAACTTTGCCAAGCCTCATTCTCTGTGTTCTCTCCAAAGTTATCCGGTACCACCTGATGAAGTTGTTTTAAATCTACCAGCTTTTGAAGTCCTTTTCTTGCTCTTTCATCATAAAATCGATAGATAAGATTTTCATCATCGAATATCTCTCCTCCATCTGAAAGAAGGATCCCCCACAAATTATAGGCCTGATTATCTATGAAGGAATTGAATCCAAACCCATCCTTTTTACCATCCCCATCCTTGTCATAGGTAAGAGCTTTTAAGGTTTCTATGAATTCTTCGTAGGTCCAGTTGCCATCCTTAGGCAGATCCACCCCTTTTTCACGAAAGCGTTCTGTATTTAACAATAGGGTATGGGTGGTCATCATCCATGGAAATCCCCAGGTTTTTCCATTGTATCTTACAGCGGACAACGCCTGGGTCCTATAATCAGATACTTCTTCCCTTGTCATATAGGCATCTACAGATTCTAATACCCCTTTAGAAGTGAAGGTATAATTTCCAGCTACTGGTGCAATATCGGGCACTTCTCCTGTCTGTACAGCAGTTTCCAGCTCAATGGCTCCAGTATACCAATCCAATGCTTTGAGCTCTATGTAAACTCCTGGGTTTTCTCGTTCAAATTCTTTTATCTTGCTGGTGATCCACCCGTATCGAGACCCATTGCTGTTATCTAAACGAGGATAGTCCCAAAGTGTAATCACACCTTTCCAGTTACTATCTTCTTTTTCTTGCAAATAATCGGGAGTCGGCTTGCAAAGAAAAAAGTAGATGGGCCCAAAAACAACAAAGCCCCATAGAAGGAAAATCAAAAAAAGATTAAAAGGTCCAAGCTTCCTATTCTTCATGCCTCCACCTCCTACTCTATTTTATTATGGTAATTCAGTGGATATGCGCAACAACTTTCTCTCTTCTCTCAAATAATAAAGGTCCCTAGAGATTTGACCCTAGGGACTGGGAGCGAAATAAAAGTTATAATTTTATTGGTCTAATATGCCATATTTCCTCGGCATATTCTCCAATAGTTCTGTCGGTGCTAAACTTTCCAGCATTGGCTAAATTCATCCAGCATTTTTTAGCCCAGGCAAAATTATCTCTATAGGCTTTATCAATAGATTCTTGGGTCCTTCTATAGGAATCAAAGTCTTTACAGATAAAATAATTATCTGGTTGATGCCAAGAAGTTCCTTTCAGAATAGAGTCATATAATTCACGAAACATACCCGTGTTTCCATCATCAAAGGTCCCATCTATTAAAGAATCGATCACTCTTTTCAATCCTGGAACCTGTTCATAATAGTCTATAGGATTGTAGCTCTCCTTTAATTTCTCTAGTTCCTCTACCCGTGCCCCAAAAATAAAATTGTTCTCTTCTCCTGCTTCTTCTACGATTTCTACATTGGCACCATCATAGGTTCCTAAGGTTGGCGTCCCATTTAACATGAATTTCATATTCCCTGTACCCGATGCCTCCTTTCCTGCTGTAGAAATTTGTTCTGATACATCTGCTGCTGGAAATAATTTTTCTGCATAGGATACACCATAGTTCTGTATAAACACAACCTGAATCTTCTGGCGGGTATGGGGATCCTCATTGATGAGATTGGCTATCTCATTGATATATTTAATAATTGCCTTTGCCCGAAAATAGCCGGGTGCTGCCTTAGCACCGAAAATAAAGGTTCTAGGATAAATATCCATATCTGGATTCTCTTTTAAGCGATAGTATAAATCCAAAATATGAAAAGCATTTAGAAGCTGCCGTTTATATTCATGAAGCCTTTTAATTTGTATATCAAATATAGAACAAGGATTTATTTTGATTCCTTCATGGCAATCCATATATTCTGCAAGCTGCTTTTTTTTCATTGCCTTGATTGCCATAAATTTTTTGAGTACGTCCTTATCTTCCGAATACTGTTCTAGCTCCTTCAGCATTATTAGATTGGTAACCCATTCCTTTGTTCCTATAAGCTCTGTAATGAAAGCTGATAATTCTTGATTGCATGATAATAACCATCTTCTTGGGGTAATACCATTGGTTTTATTTTGAAATCTATTTGGATATAACCCGTACCAGTCAGCCAACTCTTGTTCTTTAAGAAGTTTTGTATGAAGGGCTGCCACCCCATTAGTAGTAGCAGCACCGTGAATAGCAAGCCATGCCATTCGGATACGATTCTTCGAAATGATTCTCATTTCTTGAATTTTCCCCTGTTCATACCCTTTTCTTCTCAATTGTTTTACAAATTGATTATCAATCTCTCTAATAATCTGGTATATTTCAGGCAATATCTTAGAATAAAGAGAAGTGTCCCATTGTTCTAGAGCTTCTGCTAAAATCGTATGGTTGGTATAAGCAAAGGTTTCTACTACAATGTCCCAAGCATTCTTCCATTCCATTTTCTCTTCATTAACCAATATCCTCATTAATTCTGGAATTGCTACTACAGGATGGGTGTCATTTAGCTGAATCCTATGGTATCGATGAAAAACTTCCAATCTGTTGCCATGGGTCTTCTTAAATTTTTTCACCATATCTTGAAGAGATGCAGATACAAAAAAATACTGCTGCTTTAAACGAAGGATTTTACCCTCTCGTTTTGAGTCGTTGGGATAAAGCACCCGGGAAATGTCTTCAGCTCTATTTTTTGCCCTTATAGCGTGATCATATTTTTGCTCATTAAATAAATAAAAATCAAATTCTTCAATTGGTTCTGCTTCCCATAAACGCAGCTTATTCACATTTTTTGTATCATATCCAATAATTGGCATATCATAGGGAATGGCTCTTACCTTTTCGTCTCCAAATGCAACCATCACACTATCTTCCTCCCGTCGCAGTGACCAGGGGTCCTCTTGTTTAAGCCAAGTATCTGCAGTTTCTATTTGAAACCCATCTTTTAATAGCTGCCTAAACAATCCATGGCGATAGCGAATCCCATAGCCTGTTACAGGCAGATTCATAGTAGCACAAGAGTCTAAAAAACAGGCAGCCAATCTTCCCAGTCCTCCATTACCCAAGCCTGCATCCTCTTCTACTTTCTCAAGACTGGATAGATCGATACCAATTGCTTCTAGTGTCCTTTTCACGTCTTCATAAATACCCAAATTAATTAGATTATTTCTACAAGCTCTACCCATTAAGAATTCTGCTGAGAAATAATAGGCCTGTTTCCCCTCTGCATAAGCCTCTTCTGCAGCTTGCCAATCTTCCTGAATATAATCTAGGATAGCCTTTACAAGGGCGTAATATTTTTCCTGTTCTGTTGCCTTCTCCAAGCTCTTTCCCCAGTTGCTCCTTAATATCTTGATAAAGATATCCTGAAATCTTTCTCTCTCCATGATTGGTTTTCTACCTCCCATATCGTCTCGTAATCTGATATATTTTTTTCGCCAGCTCCTTCGTCAGTGCCTCCTTTTGTATACGCCACTGCCAATTACCTCCTATGGTAGAAGGAATATTCATACGGCACCCACTATCCAGTCCCAAAAAATCCTGTATAGGAGCAATGGCCAACACTCCTACCGATGCCCAAGCAGCCCGTATAAATCCCCAGTGATACCCTTCCTCTTCTGTCAATTGCAAGTATTCTTTTGCATATATTACATCTTGTGGATTAGCATTTTTCATCCATCCCATCATGGTATCATTATCATGGGTACCCGTATAAACCACACAATTTTTCTCATAATTATGGGGTAAATAGTCACTTTCTTCCCGACTATCGAAAGCAAATTGCAATACCTTCATGCCTGGATAGCCAGAGTTCTTTCGAAACTGTATGACTTCTTCAGTCAAAAAACCGAGATCCTCTGCGATGATAGCAATATCTCCAAGCTTTTCCTTCACAGCATCAAAAAGCTTCATGGCTGGTCCCTTTACCCAGCGTCCTGTAGCTGCGGTAGAACTTCCATAGGGAATTTCCCAGTAAGATTCAAAGCCTCTAAAATGATCAATACGGATCACATCATAGAGGTTTAAAGTGCTGCGAATCCGTTCAATCCACCAATCATAACCACTCTTTTCCAGCACATCCCATCGATAAATAGGATTCCCCCACAACTGACCAATCTCAGAAAAAGCATCAGGGGGACATCCAGCTATCCACTTCGGTGTTTTCTCCTCATCTAGGGAAAAAATATGACTATTGGCCCAAGTATCGGCACTGTCCTCTGCCACATAGATAGGAATATCTCCTATGATTTGTATTTTTCTCTCATTGGCATATTTTTTTAAATCTTTCCACTGTTTTAAAAATAAATATTGAAGAAATATCCAATAATTCATCTCATCTTCTAATAACTTTTTATACTGCTCTAAAGCATCTACTTCTCTTTGTCTAATAGATTTTTCCCAATCTCTCCAAGGCTTCATCTGGAAGTATCCCTTTAAAGCCATATAAAGAGCATAATCTTCTATCCAATGATGGTTATCCCTTTTAAAGCTTTCGATTTCATATAGATTGTTTCTCTTGTTGCATTGATAGGCCTTTCTGAGAATGGGGAGCTTATATTCATATATTTTTTTATAGTCTACTTTTTCTTCACATACTCCAAAATCTACATAATTAAAATTTTCTATCTGTAACAATCCTGCTTCCGCTAACAATTCCAGATCTATCAGATAGGGATTGCCTGCAAAGGAAGAAAAGGATTGATAGGGAGAATCTCCAAAACCCGTTGGTCCTAAGGGTAGTATCTGCCAATACTTCTGACCTGCCATCTCTAAAAAATCAACAAAGGCATAGGCCTCTTTGCCCAGAGTCCCTATCCCATAGGGCCCAGGTAAAGAAGTAATATGCATCAAAATCCCACTGCTTCTTTTCATTGTCATCCTTCCCCTCCGAACGCTTACTTAACTGTCTAGAAGATTTGAACAGTCTTTTTTTCCAGCGTTCCCCATCCATTCACAATTTCAAACTGAATTTCCTTAACCTCTGGATTTCCATTTTTCTCTACTTGAATGCTATATCCATCCTTCTTATTTTCAATAATGATATTTAATTCATCATGGATCCCTTTTAGATAATCTTTACTCATCCCATCATCATCATAGTAAAAATAGCTTCCTTGCTCTGGAATAAACCCAATGATATGCAGGATTTCAGCATTAAGCTCCTCGACGTTTTTCCCAGAATTGCCCATTAAAAAAAGTTTATTTTTACGAATGAAGATGTAGGGCCGATCCAAATTCCCCTCTATATAATGAAATCCTTGGGGTAGGATTCTATATTTTTCTCCTTCGTCACTTTCAAAATACCACAAGAGCATTTCCTCCGGCAGCCATACAGTTCTACCCACTGCATTTTCTTCATAAATGGGTGCGATCATTAAGGATTCTCCAACCAGGAGTTGATCTTCAATCCGTCTCGATATTTTATCACTGTATGCAAAGGCTAGTGGGGCAAAATACATATCTCCTTTCAAAGCTGCCTTCATATATTCCGAATAAATATAGGGAATACATTTATATCGCAGTTGAAGCAGCCCTCTCATGATATCCACACTTTCTTCATCAAAGGCAAAGGGTTCTTGCTGTCTTGTACCCATTGCAGAATGATTTCTAAATAATGGAGTGAAAAGACTTAACTGCATCCATCGGATGAGCATTTGTGCATTTGTATCTCCACTAAACCCTCCTGTATCCGCCCCAATATATAAGAAGCCACACATATTTAAAGAAGGCAGCATTTTAAGGTTTAGCAAAATATGCTCCCACCATGAATGATTGTCCCCTGTCCATATTCCTCCATATCTATGCATACCGATAGAGGAGGCTCTGGAGAATAAAAGAAATCTTTTGTTAGGGTTTATTTCTTCAAGTCCTTCAGCTGCTGCTTTTGTCATATAGTAGCCATAGAGATTATGGACTTGATTATGGTTCACTTTTTTGCCCTCTATATCATGATAAAAGCTCTGGTAGTCCTTTAGATGATTGGACAAGCCAATAAATGCCTCCTGTAGTGAAAAAAAAGAATGTATATCTAAATTTGTATTTTCCGAATCCTTTGCCTGCTGTATTGCATGATCCAATCCCCGTTTTGTATAGAATATGGCAGGCTCATTCATATCGTTCCAAAAGCCTTCTATGCCATAGTCTGTCAGCTCCCTATATTTTTCCCCAAACCATTTTCTTGCCTCTGGATTTAAAAAATCCGGAAAGTGGACACGTCCAGGCCAGACAGCTCCAACAAAGGGTTTGCCATTTTGATCGGTACAAAAATATCCTTTCTCTATTCCCTCATCATAGACTTTATAGCCTTCATCAATCTTCACACCTGCATCAATAATAGGTATTAATCGCAATCCTCTTTCCTTCATATTCTCTACAAACTGCTGGAAGTTTGGAAATTTTTCCTTATCAATAGTGAAATTTTTATAACTCTCCATATAATCAATATCTAGATAGATGGCATCACAGGGCATATCATAGCTTTCAAAGCTTTCTGCAATTTCTTCCACAGTTTTTCTATCAGGATAACTCCACCGAGATTGTTGATAGCCAAAGGCCCACTTTGGCGGTACATAGCTTTTTCCTATTAACATCAAGAAATTTCTCACAATCTGTGCTAAGTTGACTCCCTTTATGATATAGAGATCTGCATCTTTGCCTACTAGTTCTATAGACAGAACATCCTTATGGGAAAATCCTACATCAAAGGTTACTCTTCCAGGAAAATCTATATAAATCCCAAAACTTTCTGTTCCGTCTACTACAAAAAAGTTATGGGCACCATATAAAGATTTTTTATCGGGAGTATGATGGGGATCATCCATACAATAGGACACATAAATGCCTCCTCTTTTGTTCATTCCCCTTTGATTTTCTCCTAACCCCCAGACAATATCCTCTTTGTCCATCTTATATTGCAATTGAAAATTAGAATCGGCTGCTTTAAACTGAAAATAATCCAACTCCCTTTTCTCTATTGCTTTTCCATCCAGTACTACACTATGGGTATTAAGAGGTTCTCCAAATCTATATTGTACAATTTCATCACGGATCCTATATGTTTTCATTTTCTCACTTCCTGTTATTATTTTATAGAGCCTTGAGTAACTCCTTTAACAATGTGCTTTTGAGCTATAAAATAGAAAAGAATGATTGGAACCATGGCAATTATCAAACCTGCTAAAGCCAAATCCCAACGCTTTGAATACTGTCCAAAGAAATAGAACATTTTTAATGGAATGGTATGCCATTCTGGTCTATTGATAACTAATTGAGGAAGTAAAAAGTCATTCCATATCCACATGATATTTAAAATACACACAGTAACTGTAATTGGCTTAAGGATGGGAAAAACAATATACCAAAAAACTTGAAATACATTACATCCATCTAGTATTGCTGCTTCTTCCAGCTCCAAAGGAATTCCTTTGATAAAGCCATGATAAAGCATAATAGACAGGCTGGAACCAAAACCCAAATACATAAATATTATCCCTATTCGATTCAATAGGCCCAATTTTCCCATGATGTTGATCAAGGGCAGCATTACCGATTGAAAGGGAATTAACATGGCTCCTGCAAAAATAAAAAATAGCAAAGTACTTAATTTCGACTTTGTTCTAACCATCATCCACGCAGCCATAGAAGCAAACACAACAATTACTGCTGTACTGGATAGAGTAATCAAAAGTGAGTTTGAAAAGGAACGGAAAAAATCTAATTCTATAAAGGCCTGGGTATAATTTTTCAATGTAAAGTATTCCTTTGAAGGCAATCCCATTACATTTATGAAAATCCCCTTCTGAGTTTTTAAAGAATTGACGAATACAATATAGAAGGGAGATAAAAAGAGAATTCCCAAGATAGTACCTATAATAGCCCATCCTATTTTACCCTTTTTTATCATTACATCTCTACCTCCCTTCTCTTGTTATAGCCTAATTGTGTTAAAGTAATCACTGCAACAGCAATCAAAAACAATACTGCCTTTGCTTGGGCCAGACCTAACCGATTGAAGGTAAAAGCTGTGGTATAAATATTAAGGGCAAGCATTTGTGTAGAGTTGAAAGGTGCTCCATTGGTCAATGCAAGATTCTGATCAAAAAGTTTGAAAGAATTGGATAAAGTCAAAAACATGCCCACAGTAAAGGCAGGTGATACCAAAGGAATAATAATGTGAATCAGTTTCTGAAAAGGATTTGCACCATCAATCTCTGCAGCTTCCTTAAGGGATTCTGGAATATTTTCTAGGGCTGCAATATAAATAACCATCATATACCCAGCTAACTGCCAGGACATTAATATTACCAGACCCCAAAATCCTGTAGATGTGGTAGAAAGCCACCCCTCTAAAAATTCCCATCCTAACTTTATGCCAAGATCGTCGAAAGCCTTCGTAAAGATAAACTGCCATACAAAGCCGAGGATTAAGCCGCCGATTAGATTAGGCATAAAAAATATACTTCTTAGCATGTTACTCATTTTCATCCCCCTTGTTACCAAGAGGGCCAATCCAAATCCCATCATATTAATTGTAATAACAGATACAAAGGCAAATTTTGCAGTAAATATAAATGCGTTTAGGAATTCCTTATCTTTTTGAAATGTATCAATATAATTTTTCAGCCCTACCCAATTGGCATCATTCACAATTCCATTCCAATCTGTAAAAGAATAATATATTCCCAAGAGAGCAGGTACAATGACCACTGTTAGAAAAGCTATCCATATGGGTCCAATAAAAAAAACAAACTCCCACTTAAATCTTTTCATAATATCCTCCCATTATCTTATGCCCCTCAACTTTTACTGTTTATAGTATTGAGGAGGGTGGTTCCTCCCTCCTCAATCTTTTCCGTTCAATTATCTCATTTCCTCCCATTGGTTCTGAGCATTGTTAAGAAGATCTTCCCACTTAATTTCACCAGCTAAATATTTCTGAATTTCTACTCCAAGGACATTCATTCCCCATCCCGTTGGATATCCCATAAACACCCATGACATTGTCTTTCCTGCTTCTGCATATCGCTTCACAGCTCTTCCAAGAGGATCCTTTGGCTCTAGATTTTCATATCCTTTTAGAGGGGGAATGAAGAAAAACTTGTTAACAATAAAATCCTTGCCTTTATCAGAAGTATACAGCCAGTTTAAGAAATCTTTAGCCGCAGCCTTTTCTGCATCACTCCCCTTGTTATTTACCGCCCAATACATAGGTACTCCAACTGGAATCCCATCTTCCTTACCGCCCTTAACAGGCATTGGCAATATATCTAAGTTATTTGCAACAGCTTCATCAACAGCCTTTACACCGCCATAGATCCAGTTTCCTTGTTGTATGATTGCAACTCTTTCTATGGCAATTCCTTGATCGACCTGTGTTGCATAATCTACTGCATTTAATTTTCCCTTTGATTTTGCATTAGCGGAATAATCACTCTGTAAATCTAACAATGCCTTCAATCCATCACCATATTTAAATGCTATTTTTTTTGCTGCATATGCATCCAAGGAACTTTCGAATTCTTGGGATATAACAGCATTAGAACAGTGAAGTCCTGTAATCCAGGTTTCTTTCGCTGCTACTTCAAAGGCTGCTTTCAAGTTTGGAAATTTCTCCTTTAATTCTCCAGCTTTAATTTTGCTATCCAAAGCTTTTACTGCAGTTTCTAGGCTGGCAAAATCAGTAATTTGGGAAGGATCAATCTCTGCAGCTTCAAAAATTTCTTTATTGTATATAAAACCATAACCTTCTATATTAAAAGGTAGTGCAAATACTTTTCCATCAACAGTTACATCAAGCAATACCCCATCTAATGCCTGTGCTACCCATGGTTGATCCGATAAATCTTCAAGCCGTGTCATCCAGTCTTCTACATCCTGAGGTCCCCCAATATTAAAAATAGTCGGTTCTACACCCGATTGCACCTTGGCTCTTAAGGCTGCCCCATAATCATCTCCTCCGCCTACTGTTTGAATATTGATTTTTACATTTGGATGTTCCGATGCATATAACCTAGCAGCTTCCTCCAACTCCTTGGCGATTTCTACTTTGAATTGAAAAATATTTAATGTCACATCCTCAGCACCTTCTTCCGTTGTCGCTGGTGGTGCAGACTGCTGCGGTCCACAGGCTGATAGCAAGAAAACAGATAATACCAAAAGCGTCATCAAACTTAAAGCAATCCCTCTTTTTAATGTTTTCATTAACATCCCCCTCTTTCCCTCTTTGTTTTTTTCGATAAAAATCTCCTATCCACGCAATCCATCTATACCTATTCATGGATTCCCCCTTTCCCATTTTTATAACTTAAAAAAACTTTTTTCTATTCTTGAAAACCTTTTCCATTTTTGTAAGTCTATTTTCTATTCGTAAAGTTCCCTACAAGAGTCATTTATCAAAAGCTCCGTTTTTAATAGAATATGTTGATGCTCTTTTTTCTTCTTGATTATATCAATAAGTATGCCAGCACTCTTCTTTCCCATATATTCTCCTGGTTGATTGACGGTTGTGATAGAAGGATGAAAAAATCTAGCATAATCAATACCATCGAAGCCCATAATGGACAAATCCTCGGGAATCCTTAAACCTCTGTTTAGAGCGGCCTTTGCTGCACCAATAGCCATGATGTCACTGGTCACAAAAACTGCAGTTAGTTTCGGTATGCGCTCTATCAGTTGATTGAGTGCACGAAAACCGGAATCAAAGGTATATTCACCAATTTCTTTATAAGATGGATTATATTGAACTCCATGATCTTTCAATGCTTTCATGTATCCCTTCCATCTTAAATTTCCCACACACAAATCTTCTTCTCCAGTGGTAATAATGCCTATGTTTTTATGTCCTAATTTGCATAGATAGTCAACGGCTTCATAGGCTGCTCTTTCATTTTCTATGGTTACACTGGAGAATAATTCCTTTTTATATTTTTCTTCAACATCTGTTGAAGCCAATACCAAGGGAGCCTCTAAGGCATTAAAATGCTCTTCATTCAAATTACAGAAGTTTCCTCCAAGACAGATTAACCCCTTCAATCTCTTTTCTTTTACAAATTCGATAGCGGCTTCAATATCATTGGCATGGTAATTGTTATAGTGAAGGATCATGGTATATCCTTGAAGGGCTACTTCTTCTTCAATAGATTGTATAATCTTTGCAAAAAAAGGATTAAAAATCCCTTTTACAAGAACCCCTATATCTTTCGTGTCTGTTCTTTTTAAATTTCGCGCACTATTATTGGGTATGTAATTTTTTTGCTCGATGATCTCCATTACCTTTTTCCTTGTCTCTTTACTTACATCAGGATGGTTGTTAATAACCCGGGATACCGTACTGATGCCAACGCCCGCCATCTCTGCAATGTCTTTTATATTTGTATTCGCCATATATCCTCCTTGAATTGGTAACGTTACCGGTAACGTTACCGGACTATGGTTAGATCTTACCAGATATTTCAAAATAATGAAACTTTTTCATAGGGTAATTTATTGTTATTTATTTTCCACAAAACTACAAAAAAAACTAAAATTCTCTTTTATTGGCAGTTGATAAAACCATTTTATGGGTATACAATATACAAGTAGACAATATATCAAAATCATCTAGAGAAAGAAGGAGATTTTTAATTGGAAAAGGTACCTTTCTTAAAACCCTATGATACAAAAAACCTCAAGGGAGATCTGATGGGAGGGTTCACCACTGCTATTGTTGCCTTACCGCTGGCCTTGGCCTTTGGTGTAGCTTCTGGAGCTGGGGCAAAAGCAGGGCTTTATTCCGCAATTATCACAGGAATTTTATCAACCCTTTTTGGAGGAACACCATCTCAAGTAAACGGTCCTACAGGAGCTATGACCGTTGTTTTAATCGAGCTATTTGAAAAGTATGGTGTTGAGGCTTTATTTGCAGCTATGGTTACTGCTGGATTGATGCAAATTTTAATTGGCACTTTGAAGTTGGGAAAATATATCTATTTCATTCCTAAACCTGTTATTGTGGGATTTACCAATGGGATCGGATTTTTAATTTTTATTAAAATGATTCCCTATTTCAAAACAAATCCACTTCTGGCACTCATAACCATTGGATTCATGCTTCTTTGTCCCTTTGCCACAAAGAAAATACCAGCCTCTCTTATTGCTCTTATTTTAGGTACAGCCATTGGCACATATTTTCTGCCCAGCGATGCTGTAGTTGGTGCTATCCCTGAGGGATTGCCGCATTTTTCAATACCTTTTTTTCCAATGGGACAGCTATTTGATATCCTGCGCTCTGGATTTATATTGGCTGTACTTGGTTGTATTGAATCCCTTTTGGCTTCTTTAGTAGTAGATGAAATGACAAAAACAAAGCACCACTCCAATCGTGAGTTGATTGGACAAGGTATTGGAAATACTGTAGCCGCTCTTTTTGGTGCACTTATCGGTACAGGTGCCATCGTCCGCTCTGTTGTCAATGTCAACGCAGGAGGCCGTACCAGATTATCCGGTGTGCTTCATGGATTCATTCTTTTGCTGATTACTTTAAAATTTAGCCATTTAGCATCACAAATACCGCTGGCTGTTTTAGGAGGTATTCTGATGGGTACTGCCATAAAAATGGTGGAATATAACACCACTCACCAAATTACCTATGCTTCTAAACGAGCTGGCACTACGATTATTGTCACCACACTACTGACTATTTTTACGGATTTAACCATTGCTGTTGCCTTTGGTACCCTTCTATCCATGTTCTTTTTTGTAACCCGGATGGGTGAGGTCTATCTGAAGCAATATGCTATAGAAGATGAGGACTGCGATAAAAAAATTGCATCCTATACCATTGAGGGACCTCTCTTCTTTGGCGTCGCCCATGCCATTCTAAGCAAACTTCAAATTGAATCGGAAGGTGCAGACATCGTGGTCTTGAATCTGATGAACATGCCTACCATCGATTCCTCAGGAGCCCTTTCTCTAAAGAATATTAAAGAAACTTTAGAGGCGGAAGGAAAAACCTTTGTTCTAGCAGGGGTGAAACAAGATGCCATTGACATTCTGTCCAAGCTGCAGGTCATAAAAGAAAAAGATATTTCTCTATCTACCAAAAGAATCAGGGAAGTATTAGAGCATGTAAAGGGGCTTGCACAGACAGCATAATGAATTCTATACAAAGAAAAAACCTTCCCTAGCTATAGGAAGGTTTAGAAATTATAAAATGTATAATTGCAAATTTATGTAGTTAGACACCTTTTACAATTGCTTCTTGACTTACTTCATTAGGGACTGGTATCACTGCTTTATTCGGTTGGATATATGCGACATAGTATACCACAGGAACAATAACGGCCCCACCGATTATATTTCCCACGGTAACAGGGATAACATTATTTATCCACATCTGACCCCAGGTGATATCAGATCCTAAAAATTTCCCTACTGGGATAAAAAACATATTTGCAACACTATGTTCATATCCCGATAACACAAATAAGGTAATAGGGAACCAACAGGCTAACAGCTTTCCTGTCACATCTTTGGCACCAGTAGCCATCCATACGGCCAACACCACAAGCATATTGCACAGGATTGCCCGGACGATGATCGGACCTAGAGAAATCGTTATCTTGGAAGATGCAATAGCCATTGCCCGCTCCCCTATGGGACCACTCATTAGCCCTGAATAACAGACCATGCCTGCTATAAGAATAGATCCAATAAAGTTTCCAAAATATACAACGGTCCAACTTCTTAATAAACTGGTTAAGCTAAGTTTGTCATCGAGTAGGCCTAATGTCATTAAGTTGTTTCCTGTGAATAGTTCTGCCCCACAGATGACAACCAGCATCAATCCCACAGGGAAAATTCCTGCAAAGGCAAACCTTTGCAAACCTGGATCGATGGATGCCAATGTCTGAGAAATGATAATTGCCCCTACGCCTCCAAAGGAGATAAACACTCCTGCAAATATGCTCAATACAAGCATTTGGATCATAGATAGTTTTGACCTACCTACACTGGCAGCAACGATTGCCTCAGCAATTTCTTTGGGAACCAACATTCTTTTTTCCATAACCTTCTCCTTTCTTTTATGGGTTCAGTGAAATGAACCCTAAATTATATTGCATACTTTATGCAGTATAAACAAAAAAGATAAAGCTACTTTTATAAAGTATGCTTTATCCATTATATAGGGTATATTTTTACTCTTCTATGACTTTTATTAGATCATTTGTCTTTATTTTTCCAGATTTTAGAACTTTCGTAAAAATACCCTCTGTAGGCATGACACAGTTGCCCACCTGATGGAAAATCGCACACTTGGTATGACATTCTTTTCCTATTTGTGTGACTTCCTGTACCGTTTCTCCAATCTGCAGCTTTGTTCCAACAGGGAGCTTCCACAGCTCTATCCCCTCCGTCGTGATGTTTTCTGCAAATTTCCCTGTACATAGGCCTTCAATGCCAATGGCTTTCATTTTCTCTATGCTTTCGTTTCCAAGAAGGCTTACTTGTCTATGCCAATTTCCAGCATGGGCATCCCCTACTAGTCCATGGTCCACCTCAAAACATCCCTCGTCTATGGTTCTCTTGGGCACACCCTTCATTTCACTAATATTGATTGCGATTACACGGGCCATCTATTTTTCCCCCTCTCTTGTATAGGTCCCTGATTTTCCGCCAGTTTTTTTCACCAGTCTAATATTAGAAATTACCATACTCTTGTCCATCGCTTTGCACATATCATAAATAGTTAAAGCAGCAATTGAAACAGCTTGCAGGGCTTCCATTTCTACACCAGTTTTTCCTGTGGTTTTTACTGCGGCTTCAATATGGACAGCATTTTCTTCTTCATCTATTATAAAATCCATTTCTACACCAGAAATAAAAATATTATGACACATGGGAATCATCTCGCTGGTCTTTTTTGCAGCCATGATTCCTGCTATCTGGGCAACAGACAAAACATCTCCCTTTGCAATCTTCCCTTCTTTAATCCTTGCTAAGGTTTCAGCTTGCATCGTAATGGTTCCTCTTGCTATTCCCAATCTTTTGGTATCTTCCTTTTCTCCTACTTCGACCATCCTTGGTCTTCCCTTTTCATCCATATGGGTAAGCATGCTTTTATCCTCCTATCCGAAACATATCCCTATATATGGGCTGATTATCGGCTTCATTTAAATGGTGGGCCGCAGGCTTGGCTTGAATAGCCTTCTGCAGCACTTCCTCTAGCCTCTCCTCATCCTCTCTTAGGACTGTTTTTATATCAATTTCCTGATTGGAATGAAGACATGGCTTTAATCTGCCATCGGCTGTTAGTCTGATACGGTTGCAATATTTGCAGAAGTGGCTGCTAATAGGGTTAATGAAGCCTACCTTCCCTGATCCATTAGATAATTTAAAATACTTTGCTGGGCTGGATCTATCTCCTGTATAAATGGGAATCAATTCTGGCAGCCTCTCCTTAATCACTTCATTGGAAATAAAATTACTCTTTGCCCAATTAGAGGCCTGACCAATAGGCATAAGCTCAATAAACCTGACATCAATGGCCTCGTCCTGTGTCCATTTTACAAAATCTTCAACCTCGTTATCATTAAAGCCCCCGATTACAACCACATTCAGCTTAAGGGGAAATAGTCCTACAGCCTTAGCTGCTTCAATTCCTTCTAGGACATCACCTAATCTCCCACCCCTGGTGATTTCTGTATATTTTTGCTCATTTAGGGTATCTAAACTAATATTGACCCGTTTTAATCCTGCCGCTTTCAGACTGGCGGCATATTGTTTGAGAAGGGCACCATTGGTGGTTATGGCTATATCTTTGATACTCTCTAAGGAAGCAATACTCTCAATTAATTTTAAAATCCCTTTCCTTATCAGGGGCTCTCCACCAGTTATCCTAACCTTATCAATGCCCAACTTATATCCTGCCTTTACTACTTGAAAGATCTCTTCAATACTCAATATTTCATCATGAGCTTTTTTGGGTATACCCCTTTCAGGCATGCAATATTTACAGCGCATATTACATAAATCCGTGACGGATATTCTCAAGTAATTGACTTTCCTACCCAGCATGTCCTCCATAACCCATCCCTCCTTTAAATAGACATCCTTTCCTAATTTAAACGATTTCTATAATTTTCCCTGTATCTTCAAATCTATATCCACCCATTGTTTTGATTTCCTGTTGGAAACCCTTAGATTGAATAATGGAAATAAAAATTTCCACCATTTTTTCCTTAACATACTTCATCGGAATTGCAAAATCATAATCCTCTTCTCCTATGGGTACAAAGTCTAAATTTAAGGCTTGAGCTGCAGACCATACCCCCACTCCTACATCGGCAGTGCCAGAAGCAACGGCTGCTGCTACTGCCATATGGGTAGTTAATTCTCTATCATAACCCATAATGGATTCAGTCTCTATGCCCTTCTTTGTCAATTCATAATCTACTAAAACTCTGGTCCCAGCGCCTCTTTGACGATTGACAAATAGAATGTCCTCTCTCTGCAAATCCTCAAAATGCTGTACATTTTTGGGATTTCCCTTGGGGACGATAAAACCTTGTATCCTTTTTACTCCCTTTATCAATGCCATGGGTATATTTCCAAGATAACGTTTTATTAATGAAATGTTATATTCTCCAGTGGTTTCGTCTAGCAAATGGATTGGAGCCATATGAGCCTCTCCTCTCCTAAGAGCCATAATTCCACCAAGGCTTCCCACATGGGCTGAGGAGAGGGTATACCCTCCAAAATCCCCCTGCATGCCATTGGCTATTAAGTCCAAAATCAAATCATGGCTTCCAATAGAGACAAGGGTATGTTTTATTTGGTGAATTCCCTTTAATAGCTCTATTTCTACTTTCTCACCAGCTTCTATACCCTCACTATTTTGTGAAACAACCAATACCCCATCGGCTTTTACTAAGGACATGGTTACTCCTGCTCCTCGATTTAGAGGCGTAGCTGTCAGTTGATTCTCTACACTTCCTAATTTTACTTGAATGTATTCTCGATGTTTTAATGAAGATATAATCCGCTTTGATAAAAGAGCCTGGACTCTAACTTTTTCTTCGGTATTTTGTCCCAAATAATAGGCGATTAGAGGTTTTACAAAGGTATCAAATACAAAATAGGCGGATACAGGATAACCAGGAATGCCCACAACAGGCTTCCCTGCAATCATTCCTAAAATAGTAGGTTTCCCTGGTTTGGTTGCAATCCCATGGACAAAAACTTCTCCCAATTCCCTTATTAGCTTAACTGTATAATCTTCTGAGCCTGCGGAAGAACCTGCATTGATAATAAGTATATCATTGCTTTCAACTCCTGTTTTGATTTGAGCCTTCAAGGAACCATAATCATCAGGCACAGGACTGTATCGAAAGGGCTCTCCTCCCAATTCCTTTACTAAACCTTCAAAAACCCGAGAGTTGGATTCTATAATCTTTCCAAGAGCCATTTCTTCTTCTGGCTCTATAATTTCACTGCCTGTAGGCAAAATCCCTACCTTAGGCTTTTCATAAACCTCCACCTGGCGAATCCCGCCGCTTAGCAGCGCACCTATATCCATAGGACGAATTTTATGTTTTGTTGGCAGAATCATTTCATGGGCCACTATATCTTCCCCAATGGGGCGAATATGCTGCCAAGGAGCTGCACTCTGTATGATTTCTACCTTTCCTTCCTCAAGCTCAACCACATCTTCTATCATAATTACTGCATTATATGGATCTAAAATAGGATCCCCCGTATCAATGGGCATATAGTCTATGTTTTTCTTTAGCTGCAGCGGTGTAGCTTCAGAAGCCCCAAAGGTAGCTTCTGCTTTTACGGCAATACCATCCATAGCCGATGCATTATAATTGGGTGAGGATAGTTTTGCAAAAACAGGAAGGGCTGTGATTCTTCCCAGAGCATCAATCACTTTAACCTTCTCTATTTTTTTACCTTTACCCTGTTCCCCGATCCTCTCAAAGAACGACTTTAAAGCATCCTCTACTGCCATATTGGATAAATATAAATTTCTTTCATCCTTTTTCAAATACATCCCTCACTTTCCTATGACATCACCGTTCTAAAATAAAACAACCTTTACCTTTTCTCCCTTGTGAATACCTTCTTGGTTGGTATGAATTTTAATATATCCATGAGCTTTGGTCATAAGAGAAATGGCACCGGATTTTCCATAAATGGGTTTTGCTTTATATTCTCCATTGTTCTCTTCAATCTGTACCAGCTGATAGGTTTCTTTCCCTGGAGAGGAATGGATATTGACCTCACAGATGGCAGGCACAGCCAACTCCTGTTCTTGAGGCAAACATAGCAGCTTGCGAATATAGTAATCTACAAAAACCTTATAAATAACCATAGCAGAAACAGGGTGACCAGGAAGACCGAATAGAGCTGTATCCTTTACCTTTCCAAGAATTGTTGGTTTTCCAGGTTTAACTGCTACCCCATGAACGAATACCCCTGGCTCTCCCAAATCATCGATGACCTTTGCCGTAACATCCTTGACCCCAACGGAGCTTCCTCCTGAAATAATGGCTATATGACTTTTATCCACAGCTTCCTGTACGGTTTTCTTTAGCAGGTCATAGTCGTCTCTAACCACTACCTGTCCCACAACCTCTGCTCCAATTTCCTTTGCCATAGTCGTTAAGGTGTAGGTATTGATATCTCTTATTTGTCCAGGCTTTATTTCCTCTCTAGGATCTACAATCTCATCTCCCGTTGATATGACAAATATCTTTGGTTTATGAAAAACCCTTACCTGATGGACACCTGCCGCAGCTAAAACACCAATATCCTGGGGTCTGAGCCTCCTGCCTTTTTCAGCAATGATTTCTCCTTTTTTTATATCTTCACCTTTTTGGATAATCCCATCACCTGGTGCTGCTGCTTTATAAACAGCGATGGTATCTTGATCTAAGGTCTCAACATACTCGATCATCATCATCGCATCTGCCCCTTGAGGAAGCATTCCTCCCGTAGGCACATAGACTGCATAGCCTGAAGAGACGGTTAGTTTTGCGGCCTCACCCATTTCTACCCTTCCCTTCATCTGTAGGAAAGTAGGCAGACTTTCACTGGCTCCAAAAGAATCCTTTGCTGCAATTCCGTAGCCGTCTACAGTTGAACGGGGAAATTCAGGAACATCCAGCTGGGCATAGACATCTTCTCCTACAACTCTTCCTAATGCTTCACCAATATCAACCATTTCAATTTCTAGCACCCTATCATTAAAGTATTGATCAATTTTTTTCTTTGTTTCTTCTACAGTATCTACTTTTAATAGTTTCATATCCTTCTCCCCCTAGTCAATCAGCAGTTCTCCTCTGATAAATTTTTGGGTAATTTTACTATCTGGTTTAAAAATAAGCTTTTCTATTTCCCCAGTTTCTTCAAGCTTGCCTTGATGCATAAAAACTGCCTCTGTACACAGTCTCCTAGCCTGCTGCAACTGATGGGTTACAAGCAGCACTGTGGTTTTATCCTCCTCATGGACCCTTCGAATCATACGTTCCATTACCTCCACCGCTCTGGGATCAATGTTGGCAGTGGGTTCATCTAAAATCAGCAATCTGGGTTTAAATATCAGAGCCCTTGCCAAGGCTACCTTCTGGGCTTCTCCTCCTGAAAGAGTCCATGATTTTTGATGGGCAATGGTTTGAAGTCCCATTTCCTCTATCATAGCCTCTACTTGATGCCGTATCTTCTCTGGCTGCAATCCTCTAAGCTTTAAGGGATAGGCAATATTCTTCCATACTGTGGTACGCAGCAGGTAAGGTTTTTGAAACACAAGGGTAATATTTTCTTGAACCTTTTTAAGTGCTTCTCCTCCATAGTAAATCTCTCCTGTTGTTGGCTCCTCCAATCCTGCAATGATTTTTGCCAAAGTGCTTTTTCCAGCCCCATTGGGCCCAATGATGCCACAGCATGTCCCTTTTGGAATATAAAGATTGGATACATTGAGCACTTGTTTTTGCTCATAAAATTTTGTCACATTCTCTAGTACAATATCCATTTTTATGCTCCTTGCTGAAAATGGTATAATATAGAATTAATTGCAAAAGACAAGGTTAATAACACAATGCCAATAGCCATAGCCATGGCATAATCCCCCATGCTTTGCAGCATAGCAATAGTAGTTGTCATCACTCTCGTATGGCCGCGAATATTGCCTCCTACAATCATTACTGCACCCACCTCTGATACAGCTCTACCATATCCTGTAACAATAGCCGTCAGAATATGGATTCGGAGCTCTCGAATCATCAGGAGCATTGTTTGAGCAGCATTTGCTCCTAGGGTTTTACCTATCATCCTTATGGTTTTACCCATTTCCTTTGTTCCATTATAAACAATTCCCATAATAATTGGTGTAATCAAACAAGTCTGTGCAATAATCATGGCAGCAGGCGTATACGTCAAGCCTAGAAATCCTAAGGGACCTTTTCTAGAGATCAATAGGAATATTACCAATCCTGCAATCACAGGAGGCAAGCTCATTAAAGTATACAAACCCCTTACAACAATTCTCTTATAGCTAAATTCTGCAATACCTAGAAGAATCCCTATAGGTATTCCAAATAGAGCGGCAATAGCAGTAGCCGTAAGAGAAACATAGAGAGAAAGCAGGATGATTCTATATACTTCTTGATCTAATGAAATTAGCAGTTTCACTGCTTCCTGCAATCCCATCCATATTTCGCTCACGACCTTCACCCCTATCTATTTTTTTCCGTTGGGAATAAATAAAGATTGTCCATATTCTTCTTTACCAAATTCTGCAATCAGGTTTTGCCCTTTTTCCGAAAGAACCCAATCAATAAAGGCTTGGGCACCTTCTAAGTTGATTTTATCGTTTTTATCAGGATTCACAGCAATAACACCATATTGGTTAAAGAGCTTACTATCTCCTTCAACCACAATCTCTAAATCAACCTTGTCTTTCATGGACAAATAGGTTGCTCTATCAGAGAGGGTATAGGCTTGCGTTTCATCAGCCATTTGAATCACTTCTCCCATCCCCCGTCCAGCAGAAAGGTACCATTTTCCTTCTGGTTCAATACCCATGTCTTTCCACAACTTTAATTCTGCCTTGTGGGTACCGGAATCATCCCCTCTGGATATAAATTTTTGTTTTTGCTCTTGTATTTGTTGAAGGGCCATTGCAATATCACTACCTGCTTTTTCCTTTAGCAGGATAGGATCCTCCTTGGGTCCAATAAGCACATAGTCATTGTACATTACATCAAAGCGCTCTAATCCATGCCCGCCTTTGATAAATTCTTCCTCTGAGCTTTTGGCATGTACCAATAAAACATCTGCTTCTCCATCTTCTCCAAGCTTCAATGCCTGCCCTGTTCCTACTGCAACCACCTTTACATCAATTCCTGTATCTTTTTTGAAAAGAGGCAGCAAATAGGTCAACAATCCACTATTTTCTGTGCTGGTAGTGGTCGCCATAATTAGATTTGTGTTTTGAATCACTGGCTTTTCAGGAACATCTGCCTTTGCAGGTTTAGGCCCATCAGCCTTTGTGCATCCCGTTGCAAAGGATAGGAAAAGTACTCCTATCAAGCAACAAAGCAAAATCTTATTTTTCCAAAATTTCATCATCTTTCCTCCATTCTAGTTCAATAATGAAGAAAGAGGTTTATCCCCTTTCCAAATAACGGGAGGCCTATAGATTTCTCCCTAGGCCCATGGTTTTACACACCCTAGTGCCGGCTACCGTAGGTGTATAAAATCGGAGATATGTAGATTGACTGTGTCAAAATACAACTTGGATAAGATGACCTGGCTAGAAAAAGAAAAACAATCCAGAAAAGGATTGTTCATAATTCTTTTAAAAAAACCTTTTCCTTTCCAACCACGGGAGGCATCAAGATTTCTCTCGATACCCATCGGTCACACTTTCATGGCTCTCGCTTTAGAAAGTAAGACTCGGAATTTTTCTATATTCAATTTTTCTGTTCATGTTAAAATTATAGCATGACTGCTAGAAAAAAACTATAGACATTTTATGCATTCAAATCATGTATCACCCGATGTCCTCCTGTATATATATTCATCCGATTCCCTCTGGCAAATCCAATCACTGTTATTTCAAGCTTCTCTGCCAGCTCTAAGGCCAAATGGGTAGGCGCAGAACGGGATATGAGAATGGGTATACCTCGTTTTGCTGCCTTAATCAGAATTTCTGAAGAAATGCGTCCACTGGTTATCAATAGTTTGTGCTGTAAATCTATTTTTTTTAAAAAGGCTTCTCCTACAATTTTATCTAAGGCATTGTGCCTTCCTACGTCCTCATGAAAGAGCAGTATCTCCTTCCCATCACTAAGGCAGGCACTATGGACTCCCCCGGTTTGGATAAATAGAGAAGATTTCTTATTGAATGCCCTCACCAATTGGATAAGCACCTCAGCCGACATCCTCAAATCACTCTTAACTGGTTTACTATGAAAGGAATCCATAACATGGTAAAAGAGAGTCCCTTTTCCACAACCCGTTGTTAGAGTTCTTTTTCCTGAAAGCCTTTTAGCAAGAGAAGCTTTTTCTATTAGTTCTATCTCAAAAAAGCCCTTTTCTTCATCTAGCTGATAATTGCGAATATCAGCAGAATCTCGCAGCAATCCTTCTGATAGCAAGAATCCCAGAGCAAGATACACCAGATTTTTCGGTGAACAAAGAAGGGTTATCCATTCTTCTCCATTGACAATTATGGTAAAGGGATACTCCAATATAACTATATCCTCCCAGTTTTTTCGTTCCCCCAGTTCATATTTTTCTATCTTTATCCTTTGGGTCCCTTCCATCCCTCTTCCTTCCTCTCCTCTATTGAAAGATATTGTTCTATATCCTCTCTTGTATTCAGATTGATAAACATCTCCCAATTGGGACTATATTTTCTAGCAACCTTTTCTTCAATATAAAAAACAGTAGATCCCTCCAGTAAATTCAGTATCCTTCTTTTTCCCAATTGAATATTTTCTTCAAGCTTGGGCAGCAATCCTTTGCTATAAAATCCATTAAAGGGTTCTAACCAGTCTCCAAATCTGGTCACAACGGCTTGAATATCCTCTCCTTTTCTTTCAATAACAGACTGCATATAAAGGATATATTTCAAATTTAAACAGGGCATGTCACAGGCAACTATGTAACTGAATTGATTGCTGGCGTTTTTAAGTCCCGCATGCATACCACCCAAAGGACCAAAGTCCTTTTCTTCGTCAGCTACAGCAATACAGGATAAATGGGTATAGTAATCGGGGGTATTGGTAACGATGATAATTTCTCTAAAAATCTTTTTAAGCCTTCCCATTTGCATTTCTATAATGCTCTGTTGGTTAATATGAAGATGCTGTTTATCAAATCCCATTCTCGAGCTTTTTCCACCTGCTAGTATGATTGCTGTACCTGTTAATTCCATAAGCCTTCCCTCCAGTGCCTTCTCTTTTATCCTCTGGACTGAACATGCTTGCCTGCTAAAAGTGGTTAAAGAGATGCCCCTTAGGACATCTCTTTAATCTATGATAACTTTTCTACAGCCACAGCGCAAACTTTTAATTCTGGTGTTTTACAGGCTGGATCCAAAACCGTATTGGTCAACTGATTGGCTGATCCTTCAGCAAAATGGAAGGGCATAAATACAACTTCTTCTTCCACTACATCGGTTACCTTGGCCTTTGTTACAATCTTCCCTCGTCTGGAGGATAGACCTACCATCTCTCCGTCATGGATTTCCAGCCTCGCTGCTGCAGCTGGATGGATTTCTACATAGCTTTCAGGAGCTAGTTCGTTGATACCATCAGTTTTGTCTGTCATCGTTCTGGTATGATAATGGTACAGAATTCTTCCCGTAGTCAAAACAAATGGATAATCTTGATCCGTTGCTTCTGCTGGTTCCTTATGTTCAACTGCTGCAAAGAGACCCTTGCCTCTGGCAAAGCTGCCATTATGCAAAAACTTGGTTCCTGGATGGTCCGCCGTCGGACAAGGCCACTGAATGCTGCCTTTCTCCAATCTGCTGTAGTTTATTCCTCCATAGGAAGGGGTTAGCAAAGCAATTTCATCCATGATTTCTGATGGTCCTTCATAGGTTTTTTCATATCCTAGATGATTCATCAGCTCCATCAATATTTTCCAATCGGGTTTTGCTTCTCCCACTGGCTCAACAGCCTTACGAACACGCTGTACCCTTCTCTCCGTATTGCTAAAGGTACCTTCCTTCTCTGCAAAGGATGCTGCTGGAAGCACCACATCGGCAAAGGCTGCTGTCTCCGTTAAGAAAATATCCTGTACTACCAGAAACTCCGTATGCTCAAGAGCATGCTTCACATGGGTTGTATCAGGATCCGAAACCATTGGATTTTCTCCCATAATATAGAGGAAGCGAATATCTCCATGATGGGCACCATTCATAATCTCTGGTACAGTGAGGCCCGGCTTCTGAGATAAGGAAGTTCCCCAAGCCTTTTCAAATTTTTCTACAGCTTCCGGTTTATTGACTGGCTGATAGCCCGTAAAGACATTGGGCAGTGCTCCCATATCGCAGGCTCCTTGTACATTGTTTTGTCCCCGAAGGGGATTGACACCCGTTGATTCTCGCCCTATATGCCCGCAAAGCATGGCTAGATTAGAGGTAGACATTACATTGTTGACTCCATTGCTATGCTGGGTAATTCCCATACAATAAAAGATGGTTGCCTTATCAGCTTTTGCATAGAGTCTAGCTGCCTTACGAATATCTTCAGCTGCTACACCACAAATTTCGGCTGCTCTCTCAGGTGTATATTGCAGCATTGCTTTTTCAAAGGCTTCAAAATTCTCAGTTCTCTCCGCAATAAATTCTTTGTTTTCCAAACCTTCTGTTAAAATAACATGCATCATTCCATTTAAGAGGGCCACATTGGTCCCAGGTTTTATCTGCAGGAAAACTTCTGCATCCTTAACTAGATCAATCTTTCTCGGCTCTGCTAAGATCAGCTTTGCTCCCCTCTGCAATGCCTGCCTGATTTGAGCTCCGATTACAGGATGACTCTCCGTAGTATTGGACCCGGTTACAAAAATCACATCGCTATTCAACACTTCACCAATACTATTGGTCATAGCACCACTACCTAATGTTGTTGCAAGACCTGCAACAGTAGCTGCATGTCAGAGGCGGGCACAGTGATCCATATTATTGGTACCAATTACAGCTCTAAATAGTTTTTGCATCAAATAATTCTCTTCATTGGTACATCGGGCAGAGCTAAGGCCCGCCAGTGCATCGGGTCCATATTGTTCCTTTGTATAGGTTATTTTGCTGGCAATTAATTCATAGGCCTCTTCCCATGAAGCTTCTCTAAATTCACCATTTTCCTTTATCAAAGGCTTTTTCAACCGATCAGGATGATTGATAAAGTTATAGGCAAATTTTCCTTTTACGCAGAGGAGTCCATTATTGGATGGACCGTCAACGGGCTTTACATCTACCACTTTATTATTCTTTACCAATAGTTCCAACTGACATCCAACGCCACAATAGGAACAGGTTGTTGTAACCCTTTGAGTTTCCCAATATCTAAATCGTTCTTTGCTCTTAGGCATTAAAGCTCCTACTGGACATACGGATACACAATTTCCGCAAGATACACAGATAGAATGATCCATTCCTTTATCAAAGGGGGCTCCTATATGGGTATCAAACCCTCGTTCAAATTGTCCAATTGCCCCAGTGCATTGGAGCTCATTACAGACACGAATACATTTTCCGCACAATATGCATTTATTTTGATCATTCACATAGAAAGGGTTACTCTCATCAACTGCATAATTTTTCTTTTCCCCTTGAAAAGGTCCTTCTTTTACATCATATTGGTAACAGTAATCCTGCAGTTTACAGTCTCCAGCCTTTCCACAGGTTAAGCAATCCAAAGGATGGTTTTCAATCATTAATTCCAGTATCTCTTTCCTTGCTTTCCACACCTTTTCACTATCTGTAGATATAATCATATTTTCTGTCACGGGGGTACTACAAGCTGTTATAAGATTTTTTGCTCCCTCTACCTCCACAACGCATATTCTGCATGCACCATGGGGTACTAATCTTTTGTCATGACAGAAAGTTGGAATCTGAACACCTATTTGTTCAGCAGCTTGAAGGATTGTGGTTCCATTTTCCACTTGGACCTTCTGACTATTAACGGTAATGTTAATCATCTGCTCTTCCCCTTTACGTAATTTTTCTATTCTCTCCAATTCCAGTATTCTAGCAATCGAATAACATCATTTTTTGATAATAGCATTAAATGGACACTTTTCCAGACAGGCTCCACATTTAATGCATACATTGGTATCAATGGCATGCAGTTCCTTTTTCTCACCAGAAATGGCATTTACAGGACAAGCCTTTGTACATAGTGTACATCCTTTGCATAAATCTGTAATATGGTAGATCAACAATTCTTTGCAGACACCCGCAGGACATTTTTTTTCCTTCACATGGGCTTCATATTCATGCCTGAAATATTTCAAGGTGGACAATACAGGATTAGGTGCTGTTTGCCCCAAGCCGCACAAGGATGTGGATTTGATGGTATTGGCTAAACTTTCTAGTTTTCCTAAATCTTCAGGAACGCCTTTACCTGCTGTAATCTTATTCAGTATTTCCAGCATCCGTTTTGTTCCTTCCCGGCAAGGGGTACATTTCCCACAGGATTCATCTACGGTAAAGTCTAGAAAGAATCGGGCAATATCTACCATACAATTGTCTTCATCCATAACAATCATTCCACCGGAACCCATCATAGAACCCAATGCAATTAGATTATCATAGTCAATAGGAGTATCTAAATGATCAGCGGTAATACATCCTCCAGAAGGTCCTCCCGTCTGTACTGCTTTAAAGGCCTTTCCATTGGGAATGCCTCCACCAATTTCAAAAATGATATCTCTTATTTTTGTACCCATTGGGATTTCTAGCAGTCCTGTATTGTTGATCTTTCCCCCCAATGCGAATACCTTGGTTCCCTTAGACTTTTCCGTTCCTATGCCTGCAAACCACTCAGGTCCCCTTAAAATAATCTGAGGAATATTGGCATAGGTTTCCACGTTATTCAACAGGGTAGGTTTTTCCCATAGACCCTTGATAGCAGGGAATGGCGGTCTCGGTCTTGGCATCCCTCTCTTACCCTCAACGGAATTCAATAGGGCTGTTTCCTCTCCACAAACAAAGGCCCCTGCTCCCAATCGGATTTCAAGATCAAAGTCAAACCCGCTGTCAAAAATATTTTTTCCAAGCACGCCATATTCCTTTGCTTGGTCAATGGCAATCTGCAAACGGTGAACAGCTATAGGGTATTCGGCTCTTATATACACATATCCTTGAGTGGCACCTACTGCATATCCGGCTATAGCCATGGCCTCAATTACGGCGTGGGGATCTCCCTCTAGCACGGAACGATCCATAAAGGCTCCTGGATCCCCTTCATCGGCATTACAGGCCACATACTTTTGTTCTCCCGGTGCTTTGGAGGTAAATTCCCATTTCATTCCCGTAGGGAAGCCTCCGCCCCCACGACCTCTTAATCCTGACCTTTTAACCGCATCAATAACTTCTTCCCGAGTCATTTCCTTCACGACTTTTCCTAAGGCTTGATAGCCGTCGAAGGCAATGTATTCTGTGATATCCTCAGGATCAATTACACCGCAGTTTCTTAGTGCAACCCGCTGCTGTTTTCTATAGAAATCTACCTCATTGATGGAACGAATCTTATCCTCTACCACCGCTTCTTTAAACAACAGCTCTGTAACGATTCTTCCCTTAAGAAGATGTTCTTCTGCAATTTTTGGGACATCCTTTACCTTGATATGGCTGTAGAAGGTTCCCTCTGGGTATACGATTACAATAGGGCCCGCTTCACAAAGTCCGAAGCATCCCGTTCTAACCAGCTTTACTTCCTTTGTCAGATTATGCTTTATTAATTCTTCACGAAAGACTTCTTCAATGTTCTTTGACCCCGAAGAAGTACATCCTGTCCCCCCACAGATTAATACATGGGATCGATATAGTTCCATAGTTTATCCCCCTTATCTCGCAATTTTTCTGCTATTTTGCAGCGCCTATGGTAAATTCGTCTACAACTCTTCCATTCACAATATGCTCTAGCAAAATTCTCCTTGCTTTTTCAGGATCTACTTCCACATAGGTGACCTTTTCTTCCCCAGGACGGTATACTTCAACGATTGGTTCTAAACGACAGATGCCAATACATCCTGTTTGACTTACAATAACCTCCTTTAGATTTCTCTTCTTCACCTCTTCTACCAAGGCCATCAGTACAGGTCTTGCTCCTGCTGAAATTCCGCAGGTTGCCATTCCTACTACAATTCGAGTACCTTCACGATCGTGTCTAATGTCCACTTTCTTTAATGCTTCTTCTCTGATTTTTTTTAATTCTTCCATGGTTCTCATGCATATCGCTCCTTTCTATAGATATTTTTCAATGATTCCCCGTATATCTCCTTCAACCAATCTTCCATATACATCCTCATTTACGGTAAGCACGGGAGCCAATCCACAAGCGCCTATACAGCGTGTAGCTTCCAAAGAAAACTTACCATTTGGGGATGTGGCGCCAACTTCTACGTTGATTTCTTTTTTGATTCGGTCAATAATTTTCTGTGCACCTTTTACATAACAGGCGGTTCCCAAGCATACCCCAATGGTATACTCTCCCTTGGGCTCTAAGGTAAACTGAGAGTAAAAGGTGACCACTCCATAAATCTCTGCCAAGGGCACATTGAGTTTTTGGGAAATCCTTTTCTGTACTTCCAACGGAAGACAACCAAAAATCTTCTGCCCATCATGCAAAATGGGCATCAATGCTCCCTTTTTGTCTCTGTACTTCTGAATGATTTGATCGAGCTTCTCAAAGTTATCTTGAACTAAAACCTCTTTCCCCATCTTTCTCCCCCTTTTTTTGATCATTTTTGCAAATGTATATTTTGTATTTTGTATTTAGAATTCTCATAAATTTCCAATAACCATCTTTATTATACCATTTTTTTCTAGGGGGTGTACATTTTGTCCTATGTATTTTTAAAGATTTACTAAATTTGAAAATTGAATTCTTTGCTATTATTATGCTATTACTTTTATTTTTTGCTTTTTATCTTTCTTGCTTTTACTAAAAAAAACTTTCCTAATTGAAAAGTAGGAAAGTTTTAAACATATATTCATTTTTTGCCCTCTTGCTCAGAAAAAATCCCTGCAATTAGAATCCAATGATGTTCCTTCCAATAAAGGTTCATTCATTGGTGAGAGTAAATAATGATGAAATGAATGTTCGATAAAATATATCTAGGTATTCCTTTATATTCTTGAAGTTTAGATGCTCAAAGGCTCTATCCTTCTCTATTATTCTTTACCAGCAGCTGCCTCATGTGTTGCGCTTACAGCTGCCTTTTCTCCATATTTTTCCCTTGCTACATAGTGGGTATGAAGCAATTCATGGGCTTTATGGCTATTTGGTTTTCCTAGGTATTCTTCATACAATTTTTGAACCTGTGAATTTTTATGAGATTTTCTCAATTCCATCACCGTATCTTCTTCATATAGGGCCTTCGCTCTTTCTAGTCTCACATCACAGTCCATTAGTACCTTGGCTGATACTTGAGGCTGGCCACCACCAGTTACGCAACCGCCACTGCATCCCATAATCTCCATGAAATGGTAATCCTTTTCTCCAGCCTTCACCATATTCAATAACTCTATAGCCATGGCTGTACCGTGGGCTACTGCAACCTTGATGTTTTTACCCCCTAGAGTAACCTCTGCTTCCTTAATTCCTTCTAATCCTCTGACCGCAGTGTATTCGATGTTTTCTAAATCTTTTCCTTCTAACACATCGGCAACCGTTCTTAAGGCAGCTTCCATTACCCCACCAGTTGCTCCAAAGATTACACCAGCACCTGTATACTCTCCCATTAAGTCCTGATCAAATTTTTCATCTGCCAAAGATCCAAAATCAATCCGACCCTGCTTGATCATTTTTGCCAGTTCTCTTGTAGTCAATACAGCATCTACATCCCTGAGACCTTTCACGTTCATTTCCGGTCGTGCAGATTCTGTTTTCTTCGAGGTACAAGGCATAATCGATACAGTAAATATCTTTTTCGGATCTATGTTTTGTTTTTCCGCATAGTAGGATTTTACAAGGGCACCTACCATTTGATGAGGAGATTTACAACTGGACAGATTTTCTATAAATTCAGGATAATTAAACTCACAGAATCTTATCCATCCTGGAGAACAGGAAGTGATCATAGGAAGCTTACCACCATTTTGAATCCTTCCCAACAGTTCATGTCCTTCTTCCATTATCGTAAGATCTGCACCAAAATTAGTGTCATAGACTTTATCAAATCCTAATCGTTTTAAAGCTGCTACCATTTTACCAGTAACTCTAGTTCCTATAGGCATGCCAAATTCTTCCCCAAGAGCAGCTCTCACAGCAGGTGCTGTTTGAACAACTACATGGATCTCTGGATCTTCAAGAGCATCCCATACTCTCTCGATGTCCTCTTTTTCCCGAAGAGCAGCCACAGGACAAGCTACGATACATTGCCCACAATAAATACAGGGGGCTTCATCCATACTTTTACCAAAGGCTGGGGCAACTTCAGTTTTAAATCCTCTGTTGGCAAAATCTAAAATACCAATTTTTTGTACTTCTCTACAAACACTAACACATCGTCCACAGAGAATACACTTACTTGAATCCCTTACGATAGAATGGGATAGGTCGTCAATGGTTCCTCCAGTTTTCTCTCCTTCAAAGGGAATCTCACGAATATTTAGTTCTTCTGCCAAATTTTGCAATTCGCAATTTTTATTTCTATAACAGGTCAAACATTCCCGATTGTGATTGGATAATATCAATTCTACGGTTGCTTTCCTTGCATCCCTAACTTTTTTAGTATTGGTCTTTACTACCATACCCTCTGCTACTGGATGTACACAAGAAGCTTGCAGTGCTCTGGCTCCTTGAAGCTCTACAAGACATACCCTACAGGCACCAATTTCATTGATACCCTTCATATAACATAGACTCGGAATATCTATACCGATGCTTTTAGCCGCTTGCAGGATTGTATAATCCTTGGGTACTTCAACTTTTATATTGTCTATGGTTAAAGTAACTTTTTCCACCTTTGACCCTCTCCTTTCCCCTATTTTCTGATAATGGCTTTAAATGGACATTTATCAAGACAGGCTCCACATTTGATACAAGTATCTGTGTTGATACTATGTAATTCCTTTTTCTCTCCGGAGATAGCACCTACAGGACATGCCTTAGCACATAATGCACAGCCTTTACATAAATCTGTAATATGGTAGGTCAACAATTCTTGACAAACCCCTGCTGGACATCTTTTTTCCTTCACATGGGCTTCATATTCATGCCTGAAATATTTCAAGGTAGATAATACAGGGTTAGGTGCTGTCTGCCCCAATCCACAAAGAGATGATGCTTTAATACTCTGTGCTAATCTCTCCAGATTATCGATATCTTCCATTTCTCCTTTACCAGATGTAATTTTATCGAGGATTTCTAGCATACGCTTGGTCCCAATACGGCAAGGTGGACATTTCCCACAGGATTCATCTACGGTAAAGTCTAGAAAGAATCGGGCAATATCTACCATACAATTGTCTTCATCCATAACAATCATTCCACCGGAACCCATCATAGAACCCAATGCAATTAGATTATCATAGTCAATAGGAGTATCTAAATGATCAGCGGTAATACATCCTCCAGAAGGTCCTCCCGTCTGTACTGCTTTAAAGGCCTTTCCATTGGGAATGCCTCCACCAATTTCAAAAATGATATCTCTTATTTTTGTACCCATTGGGATTTCTAGCAGTCCTGTATTGTTGATCTTTCCCCCCAATGCGAATACCTTGGTTCCCTTAGACTTTTCCGTTCCTATGCCTGCAAACCACTCAGGTCCCCTTAAAATAATCTGAGGAATATTGGCATAGGTTTCCACGTTATTCAACAGGGTAGGTTTTTCCCATAGACCCTTGATAGCAGGGAATGGCGGTCTCGGTCTTGGCATCCCTCTCTTACCCTCAACGGAATTCAATAGGGCTGTTTCCTCTCCACAAACAAAGGCCCCTGCTCCCAATCGGATTTCAAGATCAAAGTCAAACCCGCTGTCAAAAATATTTTTTCCAAGCACGCCATATTCCTTTGCTTGGTCAATGGCAATCTGCAAACGGTGAACAGCTATAGGGTATTCGGCTCTTATATACACATATCCTTGAGTGGCACCTACTGCATATCCGGCTATAGCCATGGCCTCAATTACGGCGTGGGGATCTCCCTCTAGCACGGAACGATCCATAAAGGCTCCTGGATCCCCTTCATCGGCATTACAGGCCACATACTTTTGTTCTCCCGGTGCTTTGGAGGTAAATTCCCATTTCATTCCCGTAGGGAAGCCTCCGCCCCCACGACCTCTTAATCCTGACCTTTTAACCGCATCAATAACTTCTTCCCGAGTCATTTCCTTCACGACTTTTCCTAAGGCTTGATAGCCGTCGAAGGCAATGTATTCTGTGATATCCTCAGGATCAATTACACCGCAGTTTCTTAGTGCAACCCGCTGCTGTTTTCTATAGAAATCTACCTCATTGATGGAACGAATCTTATCCTCTACCACCGCTTCTTTAAACAACAGCTCTGTAACGATTCTTCCCTTAAGAAGATGTTCTTCTGCAATTTTTGGGACATCCTTTACCTTGATATGGCTGTAGAAGGTTCCCTCTGGGTATACGATTACAATAGGGCCCGCTTCACAAAGTCCGAAGCATCCCGTTCTAACCAGCTTTACTTCCTTTGTCAGATTATGCTTTATTAATTCTTCACGAAAGACTTCTTCAATGTTCTTTGACCCCGAAGAAGTACATCCTGTCCCCCCACAGATTAATACATGGGATCGATATAGTTCCATAGTTTATCCCCCTTATCTCGCAATTTTTCTGCTATTTTGCAGCGCCTATGGTAAATTCGTCTACAACTCTTCCATTCACAATATGCTCTAGCAAAATTCTCCTTGCTTTTTCAGGATCTACTTCCACATAGGTGACCTTTTCTTCCCCAGGACGGTATACTTCAACGATTGGTTCTAAACGACAGATGCCAATACATCCTGTTTGACTTACAATAACCTCCTTTAGATTTCTCTTCTTCACCTCTTCTACCAAGGCCATCAGTACAGGCCTTGCCCCTGCCAAAATTCCACAGGTTGCCATTCCTACTACAATTCTAGTACCCTCTCGATCATGCCGAATGTCTACCTTTTTAAGGGCGTCCTCTCTGATTCTCGCTAACTCTTCTATGGATTTCATCCATATCCCCCTTCCATCTCATGGCTTTGTTAACGTTTTCCTAAAAAGGAATAGCAAATCATACTCTCTAGTATTTTGCTATAATATCTGCTACATCTCCTTCAACCAGACGACCATATACATCTTCATTCACCGTGAGTACAGGTGCCAATCCACAGGCTCCGATACAGCGTGTGGCTTCTAAAGTGAATTTTCCATCGGCCGTCGTGGTTCCCACCTCTACCTTAAGCTCTCTTTTAATTCGGTCAATGATCTTTTGAGCACCTTTTACATAACAGGCTGTTCCCAGACATACCCCAATGGCATACTCTCCCTTTGGTTCCAAAGTAAATTGAGCATAAAAGGTAACCACTCCATAAATCTCTGCCAAGGGTACATTGAGTTCTTCGGAAATCTTTTTTTGTACTTCTAATGGAAGACATCCGAAAAGCTTCTGCCCATCATGCAAAATAGGCATCAATGCTCCTTTTTGCCCTTTGTGCTTTTGAATAACTTGGTCTAATTTTTCAAAGTTGTCCTGGGTTAAAATCTCTTTCGCCATAGTTCCTCCCCCTCTTTTTTGATAAAATAATTCTTATGGTGTACACTTACGTATCCTGTATTCATAATATACCTCTACGTATTCTGCATACACGATATCTTATGTCGACCTAAGTTGTCTAAAGTTTCTAACAATTACCATCATTATAACACTTTTCAAATTTTTGGCTGTAGTTTTTTTATTAGCCACTTTTGGAAAATTTTTGGATAACATTTCCTTCTTTATATTTGTTCTTTATGCTTGTCTATTTCTACAATTTTCCTTTTCAAAATATAGAAAGAACTTTTGATTTATCATTCCCCTCATAAAATGCTATAATGGTATTAGGATATGAAAGGATATTCATAACATGTGGAGGCGGTACTATTGAATAATAGAGAAACCCTACTATTGCAAAAAGATTATATACAACGTTCCCATCAACGGTGTATTGGATTTGGCATTTCACCTACACAGGTTTATAGCAATAACATTATAACCGATCATTTCCTTCAGAAAAAACTAGAGGATAACAGAGAATTGATTGTAGCTGCAGAACCCTTTATGAATCAGTTATATAATTTTGTAAAAGGTTCTAATTTCTTTGCCATTCTTACAGACAATCAAGGCTGTATCCTCAGTGTAATCGGTGACGAAGCTATCCTATCAGAAGCCTTTGAATTGGAAATGATTCCAGGGGCCTATATGGATGAATCCAATATTGGGACAAATGCTATGGGCACAGCTATCGCAGAGGGAATTCCTGTGCAAATTTCAGGTAAAGAGCATTTTATTGAAGCCTATCATCGTTGGACCTGTTCTGCATCTCCCATCCATAATCCAACAGGTAAAATTATAGGAACTCTAGATTTAACTGGTTATAGTGATTTTGTTCATTCTCATACATTGGGAATGGTGGTAGCTGCTGCTAAGGCCATTGAAAAGGTTTTAGAAATAAAGAGCTATAACAATAAGCTAGCCATTGCTAAAAACCATATAGAAACTATTATCGATTCCCTGCCTTCAGGAATTCTAACCTCTGACTTAGACGGAAATATTAAGGCTATCAATAAATCGGTTACAGAAATCTTTGGTTTTCAAGAATACGAGATGAAGCAAATGAAAATATGGGAGCTCTTTGAAGGCTGGATCCAGGTAAAGGATTGTCTTTGCAATAAAAGCACCTTTTTGGACGAAGATGTCTACGTGAATGCTCGAAAAAACAAGCTTCAGCTAAATTTAAGCGCTTATCCCATTTTAGATGCTCAAGGAGTCGTACGAGAGATCACTTATGTTTTTAAAGAAGTTAAGAAAGCAAGAAAACTAGCTACCAGAATTATTGGACGACAAGCTATTTACACCTTTGATAAAATAATTGGTAAAAATGAGCGTTTTCTTCAAACCATTGAATATGCAAAAAAAATTGCTGATAGCAAATCTACCATATTGATTTTAGGGGAAAGCGGTACGGGCAAAGAGGTTTTTGCCCAATCTATTCATAATTACAGCAGTCGGAAAGATGAGCCTTTTATTGCCGTAAACTGTGGTGCCATCCCTAGAAATTTGATTGAATCTGAGTTATTTGGTTATGAGGAAGGAGCTTTTACTGGTGCTCGCAGAGGTGGAAATGCAGGAAAGTTTGAAATTGCTGATGGAGGGACCATCTTCCTAGATGAAATTGGAGAAATGCCCATAGATATGCAAACCAATTTACTGAGAGTTATTGAAGAAAGCACTGTTATCCGTGTAGGTGGTTCTAAACAAGTACCAGTAAATGTTCGTATTATTGCTGCAACCAACAAAGATTTGCGCCAGGAGGTTGAAAAGGGAAATTTCCGAAAGGATTTATATTATCGACTAAATGTACTTCCTATCTATCTGTCTCCCCTAAGAGAGCGAAAAGAGGATATCCCCTTACTGTTTGAATATTTTATGAGCACCTTGTCCCGACGTCTCAACAAACGCCCTGTAGAAATTCCTCCAGAGCATATGCAGCATTTTATTCACCATCAGTGGCCGGGCAACATTCGTGAATTGGAAAACGTCATTGAGCTTATCATTAATACTGAATTTATACCCCTAAATATAGAAAATGGAAACTTCCGTCAAAAGATTGTAGTCCCAAGTGCCTCCAATATAAATCTAACCCTAGAACAAATTGAACATCAGCATATTTTAAAAACCCTCCACAAATTCCGTGGAAATATCACCCTTACTGCCGAAGCCCTGGGTATTGGGAGAAACACCCTGTATCGCAAAATCGAAAAATACAATATAGATGCTTCTGCCTTGGAACAAGCTTCAGAGATGGAACAATCTGTTTTCTCAAAAGTTCTTCCCTATTAGAACATTCTCTTTCTTTATCATTCCCTCTAGAAATCTATTGGTATCCTTTTAGGAGAAGAAGATTAAAGGATTTTGTAATAGCTGATGGATTGTATTTAAAAAATCGCAAGACAAAAATAGAATTTTAAATTACTAATTCAAGATAGGAGGACCTTTATGTTTACACTTGGTATTTTGATTTCCAGTGACAAAGGCTCAAAGGGCGAACGCGCCGATGAAAGTGGCAAAGTTATTCAAGAAATGATGTCACAGAAAGGATATATTGTAAAACGCTATACCATCTTGCCTGATGAAAAGGAGCTGCTTTCCAGAGAAATGATATATATGGCTGATGAATTGTCTGTAGACCTGCTGCTAACCTCTGGAGGGACAGGTTTTTCTAAAAGAGATATTACTCCAGAAGCAACTTTAGCCGTAGTAGAACGACTAACTCCAGGTATCTCAGAAGCCATTCGTTATCACAGCCTTCAAATTACTCCTCGGGCTATGTTATCACGAGCCATATCCGGTATTCGGAAGGATACTCTCATTATCAATCTCCCAGGAAGCCCCAAGGCTGTCCGCGAGAGCCTTGATTATATCCTTCCCCATATAGATCACGGCTTAGAAATTTTAAAGGGTTCTGCTTCAGAATGTGCTAGAAAATAATGAAATTATAAAAATAAAAGCTGAGATAGTTTTCTCAGCTTTTATTCTATCTCCTTGTTTATATTTATGTGGTTCATTAATCGTGCATTGAGTTCCTCAGCGGCATTATGTCCCATTATCTTTTGTCGATGATTCCGAGCAGCTACCTCTATAATCATGGCCAAATTTCTCCCAGGTTTGATAGGAATGGTATTCTTAGGGATTTTACTGCCAAGTATATCCATGTATTCCTCGTCTAATCCCAGTCTATCATATTGCTTATCGTTCCTCCAATTTTCTAATTCAATGACCAACTCAATTTTTTTAGCAATTCTCACAGAACCTACCCCAAAAAGTTTGACAATATCCAAGATGCCAATGCCCCGAATTTCCATAAAATGGCGTATTAACTCTGGTGCACAGCCCACCACATGATTTTCATCTACCTTTTTAATTTCTACAGCGTCATCGGCCACCAAGCGATGACCCCTTTTAAGAAGCTCTAGGGCTGTTTCACTTTTTCCTACACCACTCTCCCCTAGCATCAATATCCCGATACCGTATACCTCTACCAAGACCCCATGTCTGGTAATCACAGGAGCCAGCTTGTCATCTAGATAACTTGTCAATTTGCTTATCAATCGGCTGCTAGAAATTTTGGTTCTTAAAACTGGCCTATGAAACTTTTTAGCTGCATCTAGAATTTCATCATAAATTTCCAAATTCCTTGAAAAAACTACGCAAGGTATTGGATGGGCCAATAGTTCTTCTGCTCTCTTTTTTCTCACCTGTGGTGCTAAGGATGCAAAATAGGTCCATTCTACTTTGCCAATTACCTGAACTCTTTCGTAGGCAAAGTATTTATAGAAACCAGCAAACTGTAAGCCTGGGCGATTGACATCGCTGATTTCTATTGGAATCGTTTCTGTTTCAGGCCTATAGATCATTTCTAAATCCAAATCTTTCATAAGCTCTTCAATCTCTACATGTATCAATGTTATCACCTATCCTTCACTTTCTCTTGAAAGTATTCTTTTATTTGCTGAGCAGCTCTCCGATTCATTCCTTCTGCTTCACAGAGCTCCTCTATAGTAGCTTTTTTTATCTTATCAATAGAACCGAAATGTCGAAGCAAGGCCGATCTTCTTTTTGCCCCAATACCAGGTATTTCATCTAAAATAGACTGAACACTGGTTTTACCTCTCAGACTTTTATGGTAGGCAATAGCAAAGCGATGGGCTTCTTCTTGGATCCTGCCTACCAATTGAAATGCATTTCCATGTTGACCTAATCCTAATTCCTTCCCTTGATAAACCAGATCTCTGGTACGATGCCTGTCGTCCTTGACCATTCCTGCAACAGGAATACGAATATCTAAGGCTTCCATCACATCCAAGACCGCATTTACATGACCCAAACCTCCATCAATCAAGACCAGCTTGGGCATCTTGGAAAACTTTCCTTCCAGATCTTGAATTCCTTTAGCCTCTATGGCAGCTCGCTCCTCGAATCCTTTTTTGAAACGTCTAAATACCACTTCTTGCATGCTTCCGTAATCATTGGCTCCTTCAATGGTCTTGATTTTAAATCTCCTGTAATCACTATTTTTGGCCTTTCCTCTTTCAAATACTACCATGGATGCTACAGAATCTGTCCCTCTAATATTAGAGATATCAAAGGCCTCAATGCGGCTGGGTATTTCATCTAAACCTAAAAGCTCAGCCAGCTCTTCTAGAGCACCTTCGCTTCTTTCCTTATCTCTTGTTAATTTTTCTCTAAATTGCTCAAAAACCTCTCGGGCATTTTTTTGGGCCAATTCCAACAATTCTTTTTTCTCGCCCCGTTGAGGATGTATCAATGCTACCTTTGTTCCCCGCTTTGTGGCTAACCATTGTTCAATTAACACTTGATCTTCAATGACACTCTCAATGATAATTTCTTTTGGAATAAAGGCAGTTCCTCCATAGAATTGTTTAATAAAAGAACTAATTACTTCCTTTTGTTCATCCTCTACACCACAATCCAGCATATAATGTTCTCTCCCCATAAGCTTGCCACTTCGGATAAAGAATACCATAACACAGACCTCTTGTCCTTCTCTAGCAGAGGCTATAATATCTTGATCCACATCACTTCCAAGAACAACTTTTTGTTTTTCCATGATACTCTCTATAGCTTTAATCTGATCTCTATACTCTGCAGCCCGCTCAAAATCCATGGCCATAGCTGCCTTTTCCATTCTAAGGCTCAACGCTTTTACCAGTTCTTCCTGCTTGCCGCTTAGGAACAGGATAACGTCCTGAATCATCTTCATATAATCTTCATGATTTAAATCTCCTCGACAAGGGCCAAGACATCTATGAATATGATAATTGAGACAGGGCCTCTCCTTTGATTTATCCAAATTCTTATTGCAGGTTCTCAAAGGATAGAACTTCTTCAAAATTTCTACGGTTTGATTAACTGCACCCACATTGATATAAGGTCCAAAGTAACGAGCTCCATCCTTGATCACTCTTCTTGTCTTTAAAACTCTGGGGTACTTTTCATTTAAGGTTACTTTTAAATAGGGATATTGTTTATCATCTCGTAATAAGATATTGTACTTGGGCCTATGCTTTTTAATCAGGTTGCTCTCCAACATCAAAGCCTCTACTTCCGAATCTGTGATGATATATTCGAATTCTTCAATGTTAGAAATCATTGCCCGTACCTTTGGAGGATGATTCTTAAGGGATTGAAAGTATTGCCGAACTCGATTTTTCAGAGATATTGCCTTTCCAACGTAGATTATTTCTCCCACTTTGTCCTTCATTAAATAAACTCCAGGCTTATCAGGCAATTTTTTTAATTGTTCATTGATATCAAACATGTCTCCATCCTTCCCTTTGTTCACCCATGCGTTCATTGTTATTTTATATATTCTATTGTACCAAAACTAAAATACCCTTAGTAATCTATTTTTGAGCAATAAAAATAGCATCTGCGACGCTTTCGCTAGGAAACCCTAGGTTTCCTTCGACGACAGCAAAGCTGTCTGAGCACCTTCCTGAAGGCGGCAGGGGATTTCATCCCCTACAACCCCTTTTTTTTATATGATAGAAAAGTAAAACTTTCCTATCATATAAAAAAACTTTCCTAAAAACGATTAGGAAAGTTTTTTAAACTTATATTTAGCTTTCTCTACCTGCAGCAGCTTCATGGGGTCCCTTTACGGCTGCCTTTTCTCCATATTTCTCCCTTGCAGCATAGTGAGTATGCAGCAATTCATGAGCTTTATGACTGTTTGGTTTTCCTAAATATTCTGCATAGAGCTTCTGAATTAGTGGATTTTTATGGGACTTTCTAAATTCCATGACAGTATCTTCTTCATACAACGCCTTGGCTCTTTCTAATCGCACATCACAGTCCATCAATACTTTAGCCGATACATGGGGTTGGCCACCACCGGTTACACAACCACCGCTGCAGCCCATAATTTCGATGAAATGATAATCTTTTTCCCCAGCTTTCACCATATCCAATAACTTGGCAGCCATAGCTGTGCCGTGGGCTACTGCAATCCTGATTGTTTTTCCGCCTAAGGCAATTTCTGCTTCTTTAATTCCTTCTAACCCTCTGACAGCAGTATATTCAATACTTTCCAAGTCCTTGCCCTCTAGAACATCGGCAACAGTTCTTAAAGCCGCTTCCATTACGCCGCCAGTTGCTCCAAAGATTACACCAGCCCCTGTGTACTCTCCCATTAAATCTTGGTCAAACTTCTCATCATTCAGAGCAGTAAAGTTAATTCTCGCCTGCTTAATCATCTTTGCCAATTCTCTTGTAGTCAATACCGCATCTACATCTTTTAGACCGTTAACGTTTAATTCAGGTCTTGCAGCTTCTGTCTTTTTAGAAGTGCAGGGCATAATAGATACCGTAAATATCTTTTGGGGATCAATATTTTGGTTTTCAGCATAGTAGGACTTAACCATGGCACCTACCATTTGATGGGGCGATTTACAGCTGGATAAATTCTCTATAAACTCAGGATAGTAAAACTCGCAAAACCTTACCCATCCAGGAGAACAGGAGGTAATCATCGGTAATTTCCCTTCATTTTCTATTCTACCCAGCAGCTCATGACCTTCTTCCATAATGGTGAGATCTGCACCAAAATTTGTATCGTATACTTTGTCAAAACCCAGTCGCTTTAAAGCAGCTACCATTTTACCCGTAACCCTTGTGCCAATAGGCATGCCGAATTCTTCTCCAAGGGCAGCTCTAACAGCAGGGGCTGTTTGTACCACCACGTGAACCTCTGGATCTTCAATAGCCTCCCAAACCTTCTCGATATCTTCCTTCTCTCTTAAGGCGGCCACAGGACAGGCTACAATACATTGTCCACAGTAGATACAGGGCGCTTCATCCATACTCTTACCAAAGGCTGGAGCAACTTCTGTTTTAAAACCCCTATTGGTAAAATCCAAAATACCTATTTTTTGCACATCTCTACATACGTTGACACAGCGTCCACAAAGAATACATTTGCTGGAATCTCTTACAATAGAATGAGATAAATCATCGATAACCGCTTCTGAGAGCTCTCCATCAAAAGGAATGTCACTAATCGTTAATTCTTCAGCTAAATTTTGTAGTTCACAGTTTTTATTTCTAAAGCAGGTAAGACATTCTCTATTGTGATTGGATAAAATCAGTTCTACGGTTGCCTTTCTTGCATCTCTGACTTTTTTTGTATTGGTTTTAATCACCATGCCTTCTGCTGCGGGGTGTACACAAGAAGCCTGTAATCCTCTTGCTCCTTGCAGTTCAACAAGACATACACGGCAAGCCCCAACCTCATTGATATCTTTCATATAGCATAGGGTTGGAATATCAATTCCAACCATCTTAGCCGCTTCTAGGATTGTATGTCCCTTGGGCACTTCAACTTTGATATTATCTATGGTTAAAGTTACTTTTTCCACCTTTTACCCTCTCCTTTTCTATTTAGATAAAAGTTCCTCTTCCTATTTTCTGATAATGGCTTTAAAAGGACATTTATCTACACAAGCCCCACATTTGATACAGGCATTCTTATCAATAACATGCAGTCCCTTTCTCTCTCCTGAAATGGCATTTACGGGACAAGCCTTTGTACACAACGTACACCCTTTACACTGCTCGGTAATATGATAGGTCAATAATTCTTGACAAACTCCTGCTGGACATCGTTTTTCCTTCACATGGGCTTCGTACTCATCTCTAAAATACTTTAACGTCGACAGTACAGGATTTGGAGCCGTTTGTCCTAGACCACACAGAGAAGAAACCTTAATACTTTCCGCCAATCTTTCTAACTTATCTATATCTTCTAAGGCGCCCTTGCCTTCTGTTATTTTATCCAGTATTTCTAACATTCTTTTGGTTCCAATACGGCAAGGCGGACACTTTCCACAGGATTCTTCTACAGTAAAGTCTAAAAAGAATCGGGCAATATCAACCATACAATTGTCTTCATCCATGACAATCATTCCACCGGAACCCATCATCGATCCTAATTCAACTAGATTATCGTAGTCAATAGGTGTATCTAGATGTTCAGTGGTAATACATCCACCAGAGGGTCCCCCTGTTTGTACCGCCTTAAAGGCTTTACCACCAGGAATTCCTCCTCCGACTTCAAAAATAACTTCTCTAAGGGTTGTCCCCATTGGAACTTCCAAAAGCCCTGTATTGTTAATCTTTCCTCCTAAGGCAAATACCTTCGTTCCCTTTGATTTTTCTGTACCGATTTCAGCAAACCATTGGGCACCATTTAAAATAATCTGGGCCACATTGGCATAAGTCTCCACATTGTTTAATAAAGTAGGTTTTTCCCACAATCCCTTAATAGCTGGGAAAGGCGGCCTTGGTCTTGGCATACCCCTTTTTCCTTCGATAGAATTTAGTAGAGCCGTCTCCTCTCCACAAACAAAGGCTCCTGCACCCAGTCTGATCTCTAAATTAAAATCAAAGCCTGTATTAAATATATTTTCACCTAGCAAACCATAGTCTTTTGCCTGGTCAATGGCAATTTGTAATCTGTTTACTGCAATTGGATACTCAGCTCTTACATAGACATATCCTTGATTGGCTCCTACGGCATAACCAGCAATAGCCATGGCCTCAATCAAAGAATGAGGATCTCCTTCTAGTATAGATCTGTCCATGAAAGCCCCTGGATCCCCTTCATCGGCATTACAAGCTACATATTTTTGTTCTCCCGCAGCTTTATAGGTAAATTCCCATTTCAATCCAGATGAGAATCCTCCGCCTCCGCGACCCCTCAGTCCAGATTTCTTAATGGTGTCGATAACTTCTTCTTGGGTCATTTCCGTCAATACTTTTCCTAAAGCTTTGTAACCATCAAAGGCAATATACTCGGTGATATCCTCGGGATTAATTATCCCACACAGCCGTAAAGCAATTCTTTTTTGTTTTCTATAGAAATCTACTTCATTAATTGATCTTATCTGATCCTCTATCACAGCTTCCTTAAACAATAAATCTGTAACAACTCTTCCTTTTAACAAATGCTCTTCTGTAATACGGGCCACATCTTTTGCTTCGATTCTACTATAAAAAGCCCCTTCAGGATATACAATCACAATCGGTCCTGCTTCACAAAGACCAAAACATCCCGTTCTAACCAGCTTTACTTCGTCAGTAATATGATGTTTTGCCAATTCCTGTTTAAAGGCTTCTTCAATGCTTATAGATCCTGAAGAAGTACATCCTGTACCCCCACAGATTAGTACATGAGAACGAAATAATTCCATGAGTTAACCTCCTTACAAAATAGTGTTTTATTTCACTGAACCAATGGTAAATTCACTAACAACACGACCATTTACAATGTGTTCTGCAACCACTCTCTTCACTTTTTCCGGACTCATATCCACATAAGTTACTTTCTCTTCTCCCGGCTTGTAGACTTCTACAATGGGTTCTAACCGACAAATACCAATACATCCCGTCTGGCTTACAGTAACATCTTTAAGATTTCTGGTTTTCACTTCTTCAACCAGACCCATGAGCACAGGCCTTGCCCCTGCAGAAATACCACAGGTAGCCATCCCTACTACGATTCGAGTGCCTTCTCTTTCACTTCGTAAATCTACTTTTTTTAAAGCTTCATCTCTGATTCTTGACAATTCTTCCAGTGATTTCATGGAACCATTCCTCCTGACATTTAGAGTAATTTAACGTTTTCCCAATCCAATAAATCATTTTTAATATTTTGCAATAATTCCTGGTACATCTGCTTCTACCAGTCGTCCGTATACATCTTCATTTACAGTAAGCACTGGTGCAAGACCACAGGCTCCAATACAGCGAGTAGCTTCTAAGGAGAACTTTCCATCTGCCGAAGTGCTGCCTACTTCTACCTTTGCTTCCTTCTTAATTCTATCAATTATTTTTTGTGAACCTTTTACGTAACAGGCAGTTCCCATACATACACCAATGGTATAATCACCCTTCGGATCCAAAGTAAACTGAGAATAAAATGTAACTACTCCATAGATTTCAGCCAGTGGCATATCCAAAGCATCGGATATTCTCTTTTGCACTTCTAAGGGCAGACATCCAAAAATCTTTTGACCTTCATGAAGCACAGGCATTAAAGAGCCTTTTTTGCCTTTATTTTTTTCTATTACTGCCTCTAGCCTCTCAAAATTCTCTTTTGTTAATATTTCCTTTGGCATCTTATCTCTCCTTTTCTTTATAGGCTTGATTTATATTTATTTATCTATAAAAATACCATTATTTTCTACCCTATGAAGCTATAATAGTTCTCTATTGTAGCTAAATTCTGTAAATTACTTCCATTATCTATGAATAATATATATCCGTTAATATTTTAACATGTTTTTGGGGTATATACTATCTTTTTTTTGTCTAAAATAGAAATAAAAAAAATACCAATTTTTTCTAGGAGGCTTTTATATGAAATACTATGCAAGATTTATCATCATTCTTATGATCTGTCTTTTATTGAATACCCTGGCAAGCTTCGGTCTATCAGAAATTTTTGAAGTATCTGCCTTAAAAAAGACAATAAGCACCTCCACCGATAACCGCCCTTTACAGGATCAAGATGTACTGTTTTTGGGGAATCATATGTATATTCCTGTGTATTTTTTGGAAGATACACTGCACATACCTATTCAGTGGCATGAAGAAAATCAACTTCTCCATATCCATCATTCTTCATTTAAGGATTTTGAAGAAGCCCAACCTCTTGTTGGCGAAAAATTTGTCTATGGAGAAATTTTATCTATCGATAAAGAAGCTTTTACCTTGTCCATCGAAGAGCATTATGACGATCAGTATACCTATGTAGAACCTCATCTAGGGGTATGTCCTGATGTAATTGTCATTCTGCAGCGAAATGATAAACAAATGAATCTATCCTTTGAAGATTTGAAAATTGGTGATGTAGTGGGAATGGTCGTAACTGCTGAAGGCAGTGTACGGGGAATCATTTTAAATGCTTAATCTATAAACATAGAAATAAGCAGGCATTGGAATTTGCCTGCTTATTTCTATGTTTACGTGTTTTATTATATAAAATCCAAATGTTTTCATTTAGATACAAGCTTTCTTATCTGATGGGCCTTTTTGCAGCCTTCTTTCCTTATCCAATATCTTTTTAAGAAATTTTCCCGTATAGGATGCTTCAATGGTGCAAATTTCTTCTGGAGTACCTGTCCCTACAATGGTTCCACCACCTTCTCCGCCTTCTGGACCTAGGTCCAGGATATAGTCGCTGGTCTTTATCACATCTAAATTATGCTCAATTACTAGAACCGTATTGCCCGTTTCTACAAGACGATTCAATACGCCAATTAGTTTATGAATATCAGCAATATGCAGGCCCGTGGTCGGTTCGTCAAGAATATAGAAGGTTTTACCTGTACTGCGCTTGCTTAGCTCTGTAGCTAGCTTAATCCTTTGAGCCTCGCCACCAGAAAGCTGGGTAGATGGCTGACCAAGCTTGATATACCCTAAGCCTACTTCATAGAGGGTTTCCAGCTTTCGTTTAATCCCAGGAATATTTTCAAAAAACACCAGGCCTTCTTCTACGGTCATATCTAACACATCAGAGATAGATTTTCCTTTATATTTTACCTCTAGAGTATCTCTATTATAGCGCTTGCCTTTACAGATATCACAAGGCACATAGACATCGGGAAGAAAATGCATTTCTATCTTAATAATCCCATCACCTTTGCAAGCCTCACATCTGCCTCCCTTTACATTAAAGCTAAACCTGCCTTTTTGGTAACCCCGAATCTTTGCTTCTGGTATTCTGGCAAACACATCACGAATTAAATCAAAAACTCCCGTATAGGTAGCTGGATTTGAACGGGGAGTTCTTCCGATAGGAGATTGATCGATTTCAATCACCTTGTCTATATGCTCTAACCCACGGACTTCCTGATGTTTTCCAGGCCTGCTCTTAGCTCGGTGCAGCTCCATAGCCATTTTTTTATAAAGGATCTCGTTGACCAATGTGCTTTTTCCAGAACCTGAGACTCCCGTAACGGAAATAAACAAGCCAAGAGGAAAGCTTGCTGTAATTTCTTTCAAATTGTTTTCTTTAGCACCGACAACCTCTATCCATTTGCCATTGGGCTGTCTGCGCACCTGGGGAATCTCAATTTTCTTTCTTCCTGATAAATACTGCCCTGTGATAGAAGCTTCACTGTCCATGATTTCTTCAGCAGTACCTGCAGCTACAATATGCCCCCCATTGGCTCCCGCACCTGGTCCTATATCGATAATATGATCTGCAGCATACATGGTATCTTCATCATGCTCTACTACAATCAGGGTATTCCCCATATCGGTTAAGTTTCGAAGGGTTTTCAACAATTTTTCATTGTCTCTTTGATGTAAGCCAATACTGGGTTCATCTAAAATATAAAGAACACCCATCAACTGACTTCCAATTTGAGTGGCTAAGCGAATCCGCTGTGATTCTCCGCCAGAGAGGGTTCCTGCTGCACGATTCAATGTAAGATAATCTAATCCTACATCGGCTAAGAAGCCTAACCGCTCGTTAATTTCTTTGAGTATTTGTTTGGCAATGATTTGATTTTTCTCTGATAAGTCTAAATGGTTAAAAAATCGAAGCCCTTCCCTTACTGAGAACTCTGTTACCTGGGAAATATTCTTCCCTGATATCTTAACCGATAGTACCTCTGGCTTCAAACGGTTTCCACCGCACTCTCCACAAGGGATGAGACTCATATATTCTTCAATTTTTTCTCGAGAATAGTCTGAAACTGTCTCCTTATATCTTCTTTCTAGATTTTTAATGATGCCCTCAAAGGCTGCACGATATTTTCTCATACCCCCAAACTTGCTTTCATAGGTAAACTCAATAGTCTTTTTTCCCGTACCATAAAGCAGTGCATTCATGAAATCTTCAGGTAAATCCTTGATAGGCACCTCCATAGAAATGCCATACTCCAAAGCCATCGCTTCTATCATTTCAAAATAATAGGTTCCTTCTCCTGAGTTGGCCATAGGAGCAATTCCGCCCTCTTTTATGCTCAAAGAAGGATTCGGAACAACCAAATCCCGATCTATTTTTTGTAAAAATCCAATTCCGTTACAGTGGGGACATGCTCCATAGGGACTGTTAAAAGAAAACATTCTCGGCTCTAGCTCTTCAATTCCACTGCCATGATCTGGACAAGAAAATCTAGTACTGAAGGTCAAATCCTCACCATCAATAATATTTACCAGAACCAATCCTTCTGATAATGATAAGGTGGTTTCAATAGAATCGGCCAACCGTTTTTCAATACCTTCTTTGATTACAATACGATCTACCACTACTTCAACCGTGTGCTTTTTAGTCTTTGCCAATTTGATTTCTTCGCTTAATTCTCGGAGCTCTCCATTTATCCGTACACGAACATAGCCGTCCTTTCGGATAGTCTCCAATACCTTTGCATGTTCTCCCTTTCTTCCTCTAACAATGGGAGATAGCAGCTGTATTTTTGTTCCTTCCGGCAGTGCCATAATTTTATCTACAATCTGGTCCACAGTCTGCTGACTAATTTCCCTGTCACATACAGGACAATGAGGTGTTCCTACTCTCGCAAAAAGTAGACGCAAATAGTCATATATTTCTGTAACTGTTCCCACGGTAGATCTTGGATTACGACTAGTAGTTTTTTGATCAATGGAAATTGCAGGAGATAAGCCTTCAATATAATCTACATCTGGCTTTTCCATCTGACCTAAAAACTGTCTTGCATAAGCAGATAAACTCTCTACATATCTACGCTGCCCCTCTGCATAAATGGTATCAAAGGCTAAAGAAGATTTTCCAGATCCGCTAAGCCCCGTCATCACTACGAATTTATCCCTTGGAATGATTACATCTACACCCTTTAGATTATGCTCCCTAGCACCTTTCACAACAATATTGTCTCTTGACATGCTTTCACCTCTACCCTATCTTTTCCTTTAATGATAAAATTTTATCTCTTAGCTCTGCAGCCCTCTCAAATTGAAGATTGGCTGCAGCTTCTTTCATTTCTATTTCCAAACGGCTGATAATCTCTTGCAAATCTTTTTGCTTCATTTCTTCAGGGGCTTTGTCCAATCCATATTTTACCCCTTCTTCCGCCACTTTAGTTGCCTCGATAACATCCCTTACCTTTTTAACAATGCCTTGGGGTTGAATACTGTGTTTCTGATTATAACTCTCTTGTAATTTTCTTCTTCGCTCGGTTTCATCAATAGCTCTTTTCATAGATTGTGTAATCTGGTCGGCATACATAACAACCTTCCCTTCCAGATGTCGTGCAGCCCGACCAATCGTCTGAATAAGAGAAGTCTCGGACCGGAGAAAACCCTCTTTATCCGCATCAAGAATCGCTACCATCGAAACCTCTGGTAAATCCAATCCTTCTCTTAACAGGTTGATACCCACCAGTACGTCAAATACCCCTAAACGCAATTCCCTAATGATCTCCATTCTTTCAAGGGTATCAATATCGGAGTGCAAATAACGCACTTTGATTCCTACGTCCTTTAGATAACCGGTCAGATCCTCTGCCATTTTCTTGGTCAAGGTTGTCACCAATACCCTTTCCTTGCGTTCAATCACTTTATTGATTTCTCCAATCAAATCATCAATTTGCCCCTTTACAGGCCGCACAAATATCTTGGGGTCCAGCAAGCCTGTAGGACGGATAATCTGCTGTACAATATTATCACTTTGTTCTCTCTCATAGGGTCCTGGCGTTGCACTGACATAGACAATCTGATTCACTAGACCTTCAAATTCTCCAAAATTGAGGGGTCTATTATCTAAGGCAGAAGGAAGGCGAAAACCATATTCTATCAAGGATTCCTTGCGAGAACGATCCCCTGCATACATACCCCGAATCTGAGGGATAGTCACATGGGATTCATCAATAATCATTAAAAAATCATCGGGGAAATAATCGATCAAAGTAAAGGGCTTACTTCCCGCAGGTCTTTGAGAAATATGTCTGGAATAGTTCTCTATGCCTTGACAAAAACCTACCTCCCGCAGCATCTCTATATCATACATGGTTCTTTGCTGGATTCGTTGGGCTTCAATAAGTTTTTCATTTTCTTTAAAATATTGAACCCGCTCTGTTAATTCTTGCTCTATATCAATAATGGCTTTTTCCAGCTTGTCCTTACTGGTTACATAGTGAGAAGCAGGAAATATTGAAACATGGTTTCTCAGTCCATTGATCTCCCCTGTCAAAGCATTAATTTCCGTAATGCGCTCAATTTCATCGCCGAATAATTCCACACGGATAGCATTTTCTGAAGATGAGGCAGGGAATATTTCAATCACATCACCCCGTACCCGAAAGGTACCTCGAATAAAGTTAATATCATTACGTATATATTGTATCTCAACCAGTTTACGCAGAATGTCGTCCCTACCTTTAATCATACCTGGTCGCATAGACAGCACTAGATTTTCATAATCAATAGGATCTCCAAGACCATAGATACAGGATACACTGGCCACAATGATAACATCTCGTCTTTCGTAAAGGGCTGCTGTAGCTGAGTGGCGAAGTTTGTCTATCTCATCATTTATCTGAGCATCCTTTTCAATGTAGGTATCTGTATGGGCTACGTAGGCTTCAGGCTGGTAGTAATCATAGTAACTCACAAAATATTCAACTGCATTATTTGGAAAAAATTCCTTGAATTCACTGCATAACTGGGCCGCCAATGTTTTATTATGGGCAATGACAAGGGTAGGCTTTTGCACCTTTTCTATTACATTTGCCATGGTAAATGTTTTTCCAGATCCGGTTACTCCTAAAAGAGTCTGGCTTCGTTTACCAGCAAGAAGTCCCTGTCTTAAATTTTCAATTGCCTGGGGCTGATCCCCAGTTGGTTTATAATCTGAGACAATCTCAAATTTTTTCATGCTAACCGCCTCTTTTCCATAACATACAATCAAATTATAGCATACATGCACCTATGATTCCCATGCAAAATCTACCATGCATCAAACGTTTGTTCGCATACTAAATTATATCTCTCACTCATTGGAAAGTCAATTGTTCTTCCAAGTATTTTGAAAAAATCAACAAATTACTTTCTATTGTTTTAAGGTGTCTTATAGCAGGAGATCAAGGTTTTTTGTAGAAATATAATAATAACAACATGTCCATAACAAACCAAGAACTTTTTTCGGGAGTGACAGCTCGTGTGGAAAAAAAAGAATATATCTTTTCCCCTTTTTTTTACTCTTTTAATTTGTGCTCCTTTTATTAGCCACTGGCTCTTATCTTTTCTGGGATTCACTTTCAATTATTTATATCCTTTAGTTACCGCCTTATTTATTTTTTCTCTATTCTATTTTAAATCTATGGATTTATTTCTAAATGTTGGGCAAACCAAAAACCAGTTGGATAATATGGACATATTGGTACGGGCAAATCGTCAGCTTGCAAAAACGAATATGATTAAAGAAACCATGCTGCAAATCAGTAACTCCATCGTTCAAATTAATAATATTGATGAATTATTAGAACAAATTTTAGAAAAAGCTGTTCTCCTGATTGATAACGCAGATAATGGCAGTATTTTATTGTTTCAGGATGACAATAAACTAGCCTTTCACGCTGTATATGGCTATGATATGCAGTTTCTTTCTTCCATTCGACTTTCTTTAGAAGAAACCTATCTATATGCCTACACGGAAGGTCAACCCCTAAAGGCCTGTATTATCAAAAATCCTGAAAATTTTAATCATGCACATATGTCTAAAGGGAATTTCCACAAGTTTCAAAATGCTAGAGCATTAAATATCCAATCTACTATCTGCGCCCCCATCATGGTGGATCAAGAATTGTACGGTTTTATTAATATTGACAATATTTCTGACGAAAACGCCTTTCATGAAGAAGATGTTCGAATTCTGGAGTATTTAGCAAATCAAATAGGTATCGCCATTAACAATGCCTGCTTGTTTGAAAAAACCTTACAGCTATCTCGATATGATTCCCTTACACAGGTATATAGTCGTAGTTATTTTGAAGAGCTGTACCAGAATATTTACAAAAGAGCCCAGCGCTATCATGAGCATTATACTATTGCTGTAATCGATTTAAATAATCTGAAAAATATAAATGATAGGTATGGGCATATGGCTGGAGATTTAGCTATTAAGCTTTTTTCCCAGGTATTGAAACAAAATCTTCGCGATTCGGATATTATGGGCCGTTATGGAGGAGATGAATTCCTTGTGGTTTTCTTAAATAGCACCTATGAAACTACCTGTCATAAGCTTTATGAAGTTTTACAAATTCTTTCACAATATCCTTTATACTATGAAGGTCATCGCTTCCATGTGGGATTCAGCTATGGCGTTGCCTGTTTTCCTTCTGATTCCCAGGATGGTCAGTTGCTAATTAAAATTGCAGATAAAAGGATGTATGAAAATAAAGTTCACATAAAAACAACGGTATAACTATAAAGGTTACATCGTTGTTTTTTTATTTCCAAAATCTTTATGTATCAATCGCTTTCCAATGCTGAAAGAATCCTGGGCTTGAAAAATAATATTGGGATGTTGAGGAACTACTACAATTCCTATACTCCTTATGCCCTTCCTGTAATCCTTGTATTCTATGGTTTTTATTATGCCCTTTCGATTGCGTATTTCTATCCATACATAGGGAGGAAAATCCTTTAATATTTCTTTAATACTCTCTTGACTCACTACTATCTGATTGTTGATTCTAAGAATCACGTCTCCTTGCTCTAGACCCATTTTTTCTCCGATTTCTCCCTTAAAAACATCCAATATTGTAATCCCCTCTTTATAATTTCTGAAAATAGGAGGCAATCGTCGTTCCTCTTTTTGCCCATAAAGAATTAAAGCCTCATGGGCCAAGGGAGCAAAAAGAGCTGCAATCCATTTAAAAACATATATTTGTGTAGAAAGGCCTGCAAAACTAAGCAAAAGTATGCTGTATCCAAGGAGGCGAAGGGATGATTTTTTGCTTTTTTCTTTTGGTGTACGCGATAAAGTCATATCTCCATATCCCAAGGCTGCTACTATCAAGGACAATTGGAACATCCTATTGCTAATTTCCCTATCTACCTGGTTGATAGAAAATAGCGGCCACCAATTAGGTAGGTAGATCTCTTGTGCTCCTTCCAATACACCTATCATCATAACCAGAATTGTAAGGGGAATAGGCCAAAATCTTTGTAATGAAAAGCCTCCTATAACGCCATAGCATTTATCTTCTATAAATATAGGGGTAGCATCTCTATCTCCGTCAATCCAAATCAACACACTTTCAATCAGGTGCAGAATAGCTACAATGGCCATTAAACTAGAAACATTGATAGCTGGAACTTTAAAAATCAAGCTGCATAAACTCATCAGCCCTCCTGCATAGGAAAAACAAACATATCTGACATTGAATATCATCAAAAAAATAGCTAAGGGCAGAAGAAATACAAAATCCAGCGATTCTATGGTAATACCCAATAATATTATTAAAAATGTACCAATGGTTCCTCCAAAGAGTCCCATCCATATAGCTCTTATCAATTTATCCTTCAAAGAATGCTTTGCCCTTCCCAGTATACTGATTTCCATTTTGAAGATTCTTCTATACTGTATGTATACAATGTAGATTACCACCCAGAACAGGGGGTTCAATACACCCTTTAGCAATGTGTATAATGCCCTTTGAAACAGTTCCAACCAGGAATTCAATAACAGACCTCCTTTGATCTTAAAAAATAGAGACAGTTTTTATTTTTATACAACTATTTTAGGAATATTCTTCATTTAATCATCATAATTCTTATAGGATAAGATTACTAGATACCTGTCTATATATAGTTTACATTAAAATAGAATTTTTTTCCATTAATTCAAAAGCTTTTCTGATTCATCTAAAATTTTTGATGAGTGTCCTAAGGAATTTTATAGGATTTAAATTTTACTAAATATAAAAATACTTTCTCAAACACAAAAGATCGGGAGGAGTGGAGTTTTTATGAATTCTCAAGAAATAAGATCCCTTGATAGCTATCTTTTTCATCAAGGCACCCATTACCATAGTTATCGTTTTTTAGGTGCTCATAAAGCCTATCGCAAGAGGATGAAGGGTGTTCGGTTTTCTCTTTGGGCTCCCCATGCTTCAGAGGTAAAGATAGTAGGAGACTTTAATAATTGGTGTGGAAAAAATCATTCTATGAGACAGGAAGATGGATCTGGTATATGGTCTATTTTTATACCCGATCTAGAAGAAGGCATGCTTTATAAATATGAAATTCATACCCTCCATGGAGAGATTCTTCTGAAGGCCGATCCCTATGGTACGCATAGTGAACTACGTCCCAATACAGCCTCACAAATATATTTTTTAGAAGGCTATCCTTGGAAGGATAAAGCTTGGATGGAATCTAAAAAAGCATCCTCTATCTATGATGAACCCCTATTGATATATGAGGTTCATTTAGGATCCTGGAAAGGTAAAACTAAAAATGGATTTTATTCTTATCAAGATTTAGCAAAAGAACTTATCCCTTATGTACTTGACATGGGATATACCCACATCGAGCTGCTTCCTATTATGGAGCATCCCTTTGATGGTTCTTGGGGTTATCAAGCTACAGGTTACTATGCGCCGACCAGCCGTTATGGCACTCCCAAGGATTTTATGTATTTTGTGGATCAATGTCATCTGCATGGTATTGGTATCCTTCTTGATTGGGTTCCCGGCCATTTTTGCAAGGACAGCCATGGATTAAGGCTTTTTGATGGTACTCCCCTTTTTGAATATGAAGATCCCTTAAAGGCTGAAATGTTTCAATGGGGTACTTTAGCCTTTGATTTAGGCAAAACTGAAGTCAGAAGCTTCCTTATTTCCAATGCAGTGTTCTGGTTTGATAAATTCCATATTGATGGCTTACGGATTGATGCTGTAGCCAGCATGCTTTATCTGGACTATGGAAAACAAGATGGACAATGGACTCCAAATGTCTACGGAGGGAAAGAAAATCTAGAAGCAGTAGATTTTATGAGAAAATTGAATGAAGTGATTTTTTCTTATTTCCCACAGGCATTAATGATTGCAGAGGAATCCACCCAGTGGCCAATGGTCTCTAAACCCACTTATCTTGGGGGTCTCGGCTATAATTATAAATGGAACATGGGCTGGATGAATGATATTCTCCGTTATATGGAAATGGATCCAATTCACCGCAAATGGCATCACAACCTATTAACCTTTTCCATGATGTATGCTTTTTCCGAAAATTTTATTCTACCCTTTTCCCATGATGAGGTGGTCCATGGAAAAAAATCCTTAATTGAAAAAATGCCTGGCGATTATTGGCAGAAGTTTGCATCTCTTAGAACACTCTATGGCTATATGCTATCCCATCCTGGAAAGAAATTATTGTTCATGGGAGGAGAATTTGCTCAATTTATTGAGTGGAATGAAAATCAAGGTTTGGATTGGTTTTTATTAGATTATGCCATGCATGAAAAACTACAACATTATGTTAAAACACTGAATCGCCTCTACCTCCAAGAGCCATCCCTGTGGCTTTATGATCACGATTGGCGGGGTTTTGAATGGATTGATCCCCACAACTATCAACAAAGTATTATCACTTACCTTAGAAAGGGACTGGAACCCGATGATTTTATCCTTATAATTTGCAACTTTACTCCTGTTGTCTATGAAGACTATCGGATTGGTGTTCCTTCAAAAGGACAATATATTGAATTGTTGAATAGTGACATGGATTGCTTCGGCGGCTCAGGACAATCAAATCTAGATCTATTAACAGTAGATGACTTGCCCTGGCATAATCAGCCCTATTCTCTTCAGTTAAAGCTTCCTCCCCTTGCTGTCTTGTTCTTAAAATTAAAAAAGGTCTCAACAGCCTCTGAAAGCACTTTCTAAAATATTAAGGGGGAAAATCCTATGATAAAAAAAGACTGTATTGCGATGATACTCGCTGGCGGTCAAGGAAGTCGATTAGGCATCTTGACCAAAAACTTAGCAAAACCTGCTGTTCCCTTTGGTGGAAAATATCGTATCATTGATTTTACCTTAAGTAATTGTGGAAACTCTGACATTGATACAGTTGGGGTTTTAACACAATATAAACCACTGGTTCTAAATACTTATATCGGCATCGGTCGTCCTTGGAATCTTGACCGAAAGAATGGTGGTGTTACTGTGCTCCCCCCCTTTGTCAAAGAAGAAGGTGGGGAGTGGTATAAAGGTACGGCCAATGCCATTTATCAAAATATCGACTTTATTGACCAATATTCTCCTGATAACATTCTAATTTTATCAGGAGATCATATCTATAAAATGGACTATAATTCTATGTTGGATGCCCATAGGGCTAAAAACGCTGATATAACCATATCAGCCATTGAGGTTCCCTGGTTCCAAGCCCATCGTTTTGGAATTATGAATACAGATCCCTCGGGATATATCGTCAAATTTGAAGAAAAGCCTGTAAATCCCAAAAACAATTTAGCTTCTATGGGAATCTATATCTTTAAGTGGCCTCTCCTAAAAAAATATCTTCTTCTGGATGAACAAAATTCCACTTCTAGCCATGATTTTGGAAAAAATGTCCTACCTGCCATGCTTCAAAATAATGAAAAACTATATGCCTATCCCTATTCAGGCTATTGGAAGGATGTTGGAACCATTGAAAGTTTTTGGGAGGCCAATATGGACTTACTCTCCGATCACCCAGAACTGGACCTTTATGATAGAGATTGGCCTATTTACTCTGTCAATCCGACCCAACCTCCCAACTATATTGCATCAAATGCAAAAATCCGTCGATCTCTCATCAATGAGGGCTGCGTTATTTTAGGAGAAGTTGAAAATGCAGTGATTTTTCCAGGTGTTTTTATTGGCAAAAACGCAAAAGTGAGAAATTCTGTTATTATGCCCAATGTAAAGATTGGAACAAACGTATGTATTGAAAAAGCAATTATCGGAGAAAACACACGAATTCGTAAACACAGCTTTATTGGCTGCAATGATTTAGGTGACTTTTATTATGGTAGTGATCCATCTACTGGTAAGATAACAGTTGTGGGAGAAAATATGGATATTCCACAAGCTACCATCCTTTCCAATGGTGCAATGGTCTCATTATAAGAATACAGTATACATCCAAACAAATAGTCATTTTATCGTATAGCTTCAGTAATTCTGCGTATATAAACAGATTCTTAATTATGAAAGTAATGGAGTGATAAACATGGGCCTGTTAATGGGAATTATAAACAACACCAAAAATGGAAATCAGCTAAAAGAATTGACAGAAAAAAGGTATCTAGCTTCTGTTCCCTTTGGAGGACGATACCGTCTGATTGATTTCGTTTTATCCAATATGGTTAACGCTGGTATTCGAAATATAGGTATCTTAGTTCAGGGAAAGTATGGTTCCCTTATGGATCATCTGCGTTCAGGAAAAGAATGGGATCTGGATCGAAAGAGAGATGGACTTTTTATTTTACCGCCACCCTATGTTAGCTGCCCATTTGGTCTCATGAAAGGAGATTTGGAAAATTTCCATGCTAACATAGACTATCTTCACAGGAGCCGTCAAAGGTATGTAGTTGTTTCCGGCGTAAATATGGTGTGCAATATAAATTATGAAGAGGTATTGGCCTATCATCAAAAAAAAGAAGGTGATATTACTATCATCTATACAAAAGAGCCTGGAAATATTTTAGATTTGTCTAGATCTATTTGTCTGGATATAGATGGTTCTGACCGGATTACAGCCTTAGAAATAAATCCCATGCAGCAACGCAGCCACAACGTTTCTATGGAAATGTATGTATTGGAAAGAAAACTCTTAATCGATTTGGTTGATGCAAGTATATCCAAAGGGGGTTTTGATTTTGTAAGAGATGGTATTTTAAAGAATTTAGATCTCCTCAAAGTATATGGCTATCATCATCAGGGTTATGTTGGAAGGATCCATTCTGTAAAAAGTTATTATAAGCACAATATGGATTTATTGAATCCAGATATCTGGGAAGAAATTTTTATCAAAAAAGGTCTAATTTATACACAGGTAAAGGATCAAGCCCCTGTCAAATATATGGAAGATGCAAACATTCGAAATGCCTTGGTTGCCAATGGTTGTGTTATCAATGGCTCTGTAGAAAACAGTATTCTCTTTCGCGGCGTTCGCATCCATAGTGGTGCCAAAATCCGCAACAGTATTCTTCTAGAAAACTGTGTAATCGGTGAATGTGCCGAATTGGAAAATGTGATTTTAGATAAAGAAGTTTATGTATCATCAGAAAAGCAGCTGGCTGGACTAAGGGATTACCCTATTATTATAGAAAAAAAAGCAAGATTATAAGAGAGGAGGTTTTACAAATGACTCGCCTATTATTCGCTGCTGCAGAGTGTACCCCTTTTATTAAAACTGGAGGATTGGCTGATGTGATTGGATCTCTTCCGAAGGCACTAAAAGGGAAAGAGCTTGACATTCGTGTAGTTCTACCAAAGTATGGCCAGATTTCTGAACAATGGAAGAAAAAAATGAACCCCGTAAAAAGTATTACTGTACCTTTAGCTTGGAGGAATCAGTACTGTGGTATTGACAGCCTTGAGCATGAAGGCATTCTTTTTTATTTCATTGACAATGAATATTACTTTTCCAGAGAAGGTCTTTATGGTTTTTTTGATGATGGAGAGCGCTTTGCCTTTTTTAGTCGGGCCGTCCTTCAAATTCTTCCCCACATAGACTTTCACCCCGATATCCTCCATTGTCATGATTGGCATACAGCCATGATTAGTGTATTTTTAAAGACCCATTATCAACATAACCCCTACTATCAGAATATCAAGACCATTTACACTATCCACAATCTTATGTATCAGGGTGTTTTTCCCTATACCATTTTAGAAGATATATTGGGCTTAGATCATAAACACTTTTCTATTGATGGATTAGAATATCACGGACAGATTAATTTCATGAAAGGTGGTATTATCTTTTCTGATCTGTTAACTACGGTAAGCAAAACCTATGCTGAAGAAATTCAAACTCCCTATTTTGGTGAAACCTTAGATGGACTGCTGCGGAAAAGAAAAAAATATCTTTACGGCATTATTAATGGTATTGATGAAAATTTTTATAATCCTAAAACAGATCCCTCTATTTTTTCAAACTATGCTCGCTCTTATAAAAGAAAAGTCAAAAATAAAGAAAAACTCCAAGAAGCTTTAAAGCTGACTGTAGATCCAAACCTCCCTATGATTGCCATTGTATCTCGTCTTGTAAACTCAAAAGGGATTGATCTGATCGCCCATGTACTGGAGGATTTGATAGCTTTAGATCTTCAGATAGTTGTTCTCGGCACGGGTGAAGAAAAGTATGAAAATCTCTTTCGAAGCCATGCAGTCCGTTATCCTCAAAAATTAGCTGCAAAAATCGAATTTGATGAAGGGCTTGCCCATCAAATCTATGCTGCCTCCGATATGTTTTTAATGCCCTCTCGTTTTGAACCTTGCGGCATTGGTCAGTTAATCGCCCTTCGTTATGGCAGTATACCCATTGTACGTGAAACTGGAGGTCTTAAGGATACGGTACAGTCTTACAATGAATATACCCAAGAAGGCAATGGTTTCAGCTTCACCCACTATAACGCCCATGATATGCTTTATACCGTAAAGCGGGCTCTACAATACTATCAAGATAAGAAGATATGGAATACAATTTTTAAAAACGCACTGCAGGCAGATTTTAGTTGGAAGAAATCTGCTGAACAATATCTATTCTTATTTGAAAACCTTCTGAAAAAAACTGCCTCAAATAACCTGGGAGGATGATGGCTATGTTTATGACGAAAAACTATTTTAAGAAATTATATCTGGAAAAATTTCAATCTATTCATGGAAAAGAAATCTCAGAAGGAACACCATTAGATAAGTATATGACATTAGGCGCAGTTATCCGAGATTATATCAGTCGGAAATGGATTGCTAGCAATAAGATTTACGAAAAAATGAATAGCAAAGAAGTCTATTACTTTTCTTTGGAATTTCTATTGGGAAAATTAATGGATGCCAATCTTCTAAAACTAGAGCTCAAAGAACTCTGCCATACCGCACTACAAGAATTGGAGATTGATTTAGAAGAGCTGGAGGCCCTAGAGCCCGATGCGGGACTGGGCAATGGGGGATTGGGCCGCTTAGCAGCTTGCTTTCTAGATTCTCTAGCTTTCTTACAAATGCCTGGTCATGGTTGTGGCATACGCTACAAATACGGTTTCTTTGAGCAAAAAATTGTAGATGGCCACCAGGTTGAGCTCCCAGATAATTGGCTGAAGTATGGAAATGTATGGGAGATACGAAAGCCTGACAAAACAGTTGAAGTCAAATTTGGGGGAAATGTTCGTCTGGATCGGGTAGAAAATAGAACGATTTATATTCATGAAAACTACGATACCGTCCTAGCAGTTCCCTATGATACCCCTATTTTAGGTTTTAAAAGCAACACTGTCAATACCCTGAGGCTTTGGAGTGCAGAGACTGCGATGAAGGATTTCGACTTTTCTACCTTTAATCGTGGAGATTACCTCAATGCTGTAAAATATAAATATGAAGTTGAAGCGATTTCACAAGTTCTCTATCCCGATGACAATCATCATGAAGGCAGACTCCTCCGGTTAAAGCAACAATATTTTTTTGTTTCTGCCAGTATTCAAAGTATCCTGCGCAGATACAAAAAACGCTATGCATCTCTTTCTGCCTTTCATGAGAAGGTGGCGATACATATTAATGATACCCACCCTGTACTAGCCATACCTGAGCTCATGAGAATATTGATTGATGAAGAGGAAATGGATTGGGATGAAGCCTGGCATATTACAACCCACACCATATCCTACACCAACCATACTATTCTCCCAGAAGCATTGGAAAAATGGCCTATTGACATTTTTCAGCCGCTCCTTCCTCGTATCTATATGATTGTTCATGAAATTAATGAACGCTTTTGCAAGGAGCTTTGGCAGACTTATGCAGGAGACTGGGATAGAGTTAGCTCCATGGCTATCTTATCCCAAGGGTATGTCCATATGGCTCATTTAGCAGTTGTAGGAAGCAATAGTGTTAATGGGGTTGCTAAAATTCATACAGAAATCTTAAAACAGCAGGTCCTACAACCCTTCTATAGTTATTTTCCTTATAAATTCAACAACAAAACCAATGGCATTACACCAAGAAGATGGCTTCTAAAATCCAATCCCAATTTGTCAAAGCTGATCTCCGATACTATTGGCCCCCACTGGATGATGAATTCTAAAGAATTAGAGAATTTACTGCATTTTATTGAAGACACTTCTCTTCAAGAAAAAATTGATCGTATAAAATATCAAAACAAGGTTGCTCTAGCAAATTTTATTCAAGAGAAACATCAAATCTCAGTAGACCCCCATTCTATTTTTGATATTCAAGTAAAACGAATCCATGCCTATAAAAGACAAATTCTCAATGTACTTCATATTATGGAACTCTATCATCGTTTACTTGAAAATCCGAATCTAGATATCTATCCTAGAACATTTATATTTGGCGGAAAGGCTGCCCCTAGTTATCATTTAGCAAAAGAGACCATTAGATTAATCAATACTGTGGCCTCCTTAATTAATGGGGACCCTCGTATCCATCAGAAACTTAAGGTCATATTTCTAGAAAATTATAATGTCTCTTTAGCGGAGCAAATCTTTCCTGCTGCCGATGTTAGTGAACAGATCTCAACTGCCAGCAAGGAGGCTTCTGGCACAGGTAATATGAAATTTATGATGAACGGTGCCATTACCCTGGGAACACTGGATGGTGCCAATATTGAAATCAAAGAAGCAGTAGGAGAAGAGAATATTGTCATTTTCGGGCTTACTGCTGAGAAAGTATTACAATATTACAGAAATGGGGGCTATAATGCGTGGGATTTATATCATGCTGATCCCAGAATTAAGCGCGTATTAGATCAACTCATTAATGGATTCTTTCCCACTGGTCCTGATGCCTTTCGAAATCTTTATGATAATCTTTTATATCATAATGATGAATTCTTCGTTCTAAAAGATTTTACATCCTATGTGGAAGCCCATCATCGGATAAATAAACTTTATCAAGAAAGAAGACAATGGGTTAAAATGAGCATTCATAACATTGCCCATTCTGGCAAATTTTCCAGTGATAAAACCATTGGAGAATATGCAACAGAGATATGGAAAATCAAAGCTCTTCCCATACCGGACCCTTCACTTTTATAAGGAAAGCAGGTGAATTTTTGATCCAAGAATGGATATTTCATGATTCCCATCATGGGCTATTTCGATGCCCCTTTGGTGCTGTCCCTTGCAATAGTAAGCTTTCTTTGGGCATACAAATAACTTCCGATGAACAACCGGAGCAGGTTTTACTGCGTCTTTGGAAAGGAGATGAAGAAAGGATATCCATGAATCTCTCAGAGGGCGTGGAAAGCAGATGGATGTATAAAGCAGAGATACTACTCCCTTCGACTCCAAAACTTATGTGGTATTATTTCATCATCGTCTTTAAAAACCGTACTTACTATTATGGTAATAATGAACAGCAGTTGGGGGGCATTGGTCAAATTTATGATCACATACCTCCTGCCTATCAAATTACAGTCTATAGAGAGGGCGCAACGACACCAGAGTGGTTTAAATCTTCTGTTATGTATCAAGTTTTTGTCGATCGCTTTTCTGCTGCTCCTATGGCAAAATCCGAAGCACCATCTGTCCCTTCACATTTTCTTAAGCGGGAGTGGTTTGATTCCCCTGCCTATATCCGTGACCCTGAAAGCGGCAGGGTATTACAGTATGATTTTTTTGGAGGCAATCTTTTGGGGTTAATTGAAAAACTCCCTTATTTAAAAGAATTGGGTATCCAGATTATCTACCTTAACCCTATTTTTGAATCTTCTAGCAACCACAAATACGATACTGGAGATTATCATAAAATTGATCCTATGTATGGAGATGAGGCTATTTTTCTAAAACTCTGCAGCGAAGGCAAAAAAATGGGTATTCATATCATATTGGATGGAGTTTTTAGTCATACTGGAAGTAACAGCCTTTATTTTAACCGTGAGGGTACCTATCCTTCCTTAGGAGCTTTTCAATCTACCCAGTCTCCTTACTACTCTTGGTATCGCTTTAGAGAGCATCCTCACCACTATGATTGTTGGTGGGGTATTGATACCATGCCCAATGTCAATGAAACAGAGTCTTCTTATCAGTATTTTATGTTGTTTCAAGAAAACAGTGTATTGAAGCACTGGATGAAATTAGGTGTCAAAGGTTGGCGCTTAGACGTAGCCGATGAACTTCCCAGCTCTTTTATCAAAAATCTCCGCAGGGTTATGAAGGATTCGGATCCCACCGCTGTATTAATCGGAGAAGTCTGGGAGGATGCTTCTAATAAATTGAGTTATGGAGAAGTAAGAGAATACTTTTTAGGAGATGAATTGGACTCTGTTACCAACTATCCATTTCGAAAAAATCTATTAGATTTCTTACTAGGTCATATTGACGCTGAAGGACTTCATTTTCGGCTGATGCAGCTATATGAAAATTATCCTATACACCATTTTTATGGGGTAATGAATCTTATAGGCAGTCATGATGTACCTCGAATTTTGACCCTTCTAGGGGAAGCACCTCCTCAGGAGCTTTTATCTAAAAGTGAACAGGAAGCCTATTCTCTGTCTACCACACAAAGAACTTTAGCTATAAAAAGGCTGAAGCTGCTCTCCCTTTTTCAAATGAGTTTTCCGGGAGTACCCTGTATTTATTATGGAGATGAAGCTGGCTTGGAGGGTTATGCCGATCCCCTTAATCGTCGTACTTATCCATGGGGAAAAGAGGAGCATGAGCTTCTTGATTGGTATAAAACGATTGTTCCTCTGCGCAATCAACTGGATCATCTTCAAACGGGCACTTGGTCAACTATCTATGCCCAAGAGGATGTTTATGGGATGGTCCGTCAAATCGAAAAAGGTGAAGATGTATTTGAGCAAGAAAAAAAGGATGGCACTTCTATTGTGTTATTTAATCGAAATCCAGAAAAACGAGCAGTGATAGAACTCAATTTGGACAATTGGTGCAGGGGGGCATTGATGGATTACTTTAAAAATGAAGAAATACATCTCAATGGAACTACACGCTCTCTTACGCTAGAGCCCTTAGAAGCAAAAATACTGATGCAGAGATAATTCTCGGCATCAGTATTTTTTAAGGATTTATCTTATTTTTTATAACTTCTATCCCCTTCTGCAGCTGGATATCCTCTTCATCTGTAAGATTCCCTCGTTCTATCAGCTCTTCAGGTAGTTCAACTACAATATTGGGCTCTATACCCTTTCCGTGAATATTAATCCCATTAGGGGTAAAGTATTGAGAAGTCGTAAGCTTAAATCCTGTTCCGTCATCTAGGGGCTTCACCCGCTGAACCAATCCCTTTCCAAAGGTGGTCGTTCCAATTAGTGTTCCCGACTCTGTATCCTTAACAGCTCCTGCCAGTATCTCTGATGCACTGGCACTGCCCTTATTGACTAAAAGAACGTAGGGAAATTCTACTTTTGTTCCATTGGAACGTTCATACTCACGATTTCCTGCCCGATCCTCCGTATATACAATAACTTGTTTTCCTAGTAATTCGTCTGCAATTTTTACACATTCGCTCAAAAGTCCGCCTGGATTATTCCTTAGATCTATTACCAAGCCAGTGACTTTTTGTTTTTTTAGTTGCGTAAGCTGGGCTTTAAAATCATCTGCCGTCTGTTCATCAAACATGGTGATTCGGATGTAGCCAATATTATTTTCTAGTACTCTGGATTTTACAGTTTTAAGCCGAATTTCCTCCCTGGTTATCTTTACAGCAAAGGTCTCTTCCCTTCCTGGGCGGAGAACTGTCAACTCTACCTTCGTACCTGGATTTCCTTTAATCATGGCCACGGCCTCATCTAATTTGTCAGCTGTCACTTCTTTGCCGTCCACCTTCGTAATCTTATCCCCAGATACAAGACCTGACTTCTCTCCAGGTGTATCTTCAATTGGCGCAACAACGGTCACAAAGCCGTCTTCACCAGGTGTCATGATCACACCGATGCCACCATAGGAGCCTTTGGTATGTACCATGAAATCCTCAAATTCTTTTGCATTCATATACACAGAATAAGGATCTTCCAAAGATTCAAACAAACCTTTAATGATTCCATCCTCCATCTTTTCTACATCTACATCTTTATAATAATTTTCCTTGATAAAGCTTTTTAAGCCTAGCACTTTCCCATAGCTCTTTTGGACGTCCTTATAATAATTATAATCACTTCTTGAAATTACTACCTTCTCCCCTACAGTTAATGCAAAGATATTGCTTAGAGTAAAGGTAAGCACACTCGTTAGAACCACCAGTATAAGAGCACCCGTTATGGCACTTTTTTTGCTAATCATTGAAGTTCACCCCATTATCGGTATTTATTAGGTCCTTTCCATAATAATATATTATTCTTAAAGACCCTAGAATATAACAAAACCTCATATCCCATCATTATATCATCCATTTTAAAATTTGCAAAATTATCCAAAGGTTATTATCTATGTACATTCCTTTTATGAATATAATCTCTCACATCCTCTTCATAACCCTGTTGAACTCTTTCTATTATATTGTTTTTTACTGAATTATAGGGAATTTCTCCAATAGAACAGATGGGCAGGACCTTTACGGAGGTTCCTGTCATGAAAGCTCCCTGCAGCTCTTCTAGCTGGTTCCTGTGGATCAATTCCAGCCTTACATCGATTCCCAGTTTTTTGCATACTTCCATAATTCTTTTTCTGGTCACACCCAGCAATACATCTCCTTCAGGTGCTGTAATCAGCTGATTTTCTCTAACAAAAAAAATATTTGACCGACTTCCTTCTGTAATATAATTTTCCTGATTTATTAGCAGTACCTCGTAAGCTCTCTGCTTTTCCATACTCTCCCGTACTCTCTGGCGCAGATTGCTATCTACTACCTTTGCATTGGGATTTTCCCGCTCCGATAGAAATAAAATGGTATGAATCCCTTTTTGATATACCTCTAATGCAGGATAGTTGCTCTCAACAAAATACAGAAGAAATTTCTGTTCTTTTTTATCTAGATCTCCCAATAATAGTTTTATATTCAATTGAGGATAGTGATTGGCTCTAATTAATTCTTGGATTTCATTAAATAAAATCTTGTTATTTGTTGATATTGTGTAACCTAAAAGCTCCGCTGACTTTCTCATCCTATCCATATGATCCTCAAAAAAAAGGGCTGTTCCCTCTACTACTCTGATTACCTCATAAATGAGGGGCCCACTTATCTCTTGAAAAATCTTTTGATTTTCTACTGGCTGCAGCTCTCCATTTACAATATAATAATCTAGAATTGCCTCTTGTTTCATTCCTTCACACCTACCCTTTAGGTTTTCAAAATATTTAAAATCTATCCTTTCCATACTTCGTCTAGAATATTTTAATTATACCCATTTATTTTACTACACTTTTCTCTAAGATTACAGGCTCCAATAAAAAAAATTCCTTTGCTGAATTTTTTATTCAGACAAAGGAATTTTCTACACACTCAAAAACGTAGTCTATTAGTATTTGATGAATTTACTTCCAGGCACATTGCAAATAAAACATTTCTCAGGTACTGCCTTTTCAATATTTCCACAGACTGGACAAAGATAATAAAATACTTCTTCCTGGCTATCTACATTGGCTAAAGCTTCTTCATAGAGTCTTGCATGAACTTCTTCCGCTTTTAGGGCATACTCGAAGGTTCTTACTGCCGCTTGATTTCCCTCTTCCTGGGCAACCTTTAAAAAATCAGGATACATGTCCTTAAACTCATAGGTCTCGCCATTTACAGCATCCTTTAAATTTTCAACAGTACTTTTGATTTTTCCTGCCACTTCAAAGTGCTTATGGGCATGTAAGGTTTCAGCATCGGCTGCAGCTCTAAATAATTTAGCTGCATTGATACATCCATCAGCTTCGGCCTTTTTTGCATAGGCCAAGTATTTTCTATTGGCTTGAGATTCACCTGCAAAGGCTTCCATTAAGTTCTCTAGTGTTTTATTTTTTTCCATATGTATACCTCCTAATTAATGAATAATTATTCTTCGATAGTGTTTATTATAATTTATCTTTCTCCAATTTGCAACATTTCTTTCCATTTTTATTTTCTATTTAACCCATGGATTCAAGTCTATCCTTTGCTGCATATATGTTTTTTCTTTTATATAACCAAAAACTCAAAAGGAAACGGAAGGCCATGTCAAAAGTAATAGCATACCATATCCCATAGATATTGTAGCCAAATACAATGGCCAATAAATAGGCAATTGGCAGCCGAATCAACCACAAACCAGTCCCAACAACAACCATAGGCGCTTGTGTAAAACCAGCTCCTCTCATCGCTCCATACAATACTCCTGCCAAGTTCTGTGGGATTTGAACCGCTGCCATAAGCATTAAATAGATAACCCCTAACTCAATGACTTCTTGCTGATTGGTTAATATGCCCATGACCTGATAGGGTAGGAATAGTAAGATAGCAGCACTGACACTTGTGATGACGACGGACCCTTTTATGATTTCTTTTAAATATATTCTAGCCAATTCTGGTTTTTTAGCCCCTAAGGATTGACCTACAAAGGCGGTTGCCGCAATGCTAAATCCTACAGCAGGCATATAGGATATTGCTTCTGCCTGCACTCCCAGCTGGTGAGCTGCCAAAGGAATCTCTCCAAAGGTAAGAATTAGCCTTGTTAGTAAAATAGTACAGAGCTGCCAAAAGATAGATTCCATGGCTGTAGGTGTCCCCAGTCGATAGATACCCAATACACTGGCTGTATGAATCTTAAAAAAGGAGGTCTTTAACCCGCCCTCTAGAGGTCCATTCTTGCCAAATATAATATACAATCCTATCATGGCTCCTACAAATTGTGCAAAGGCTGTAGCCATTGCCGATCCTTTGATGCCTAGCGCTGGAAATCCTAGGTTGCCAGATATCAAGAGATAGTTTCCAACTACATTGACCCCATTCATGATGAGGGCAATTTTCATCGGTGTTTTTGCATTTCCCATTCCCTGAAGGACTCCTGCAACTACCAACATAATTGCTACAAAGGGCAAACCCCAAGATATGGTTTTTAGGTAAAGGCTGCCCTTTAAAAGTAAATCCTCCTTACCTCCCAACCATGAAATAAACATATCTGCTCGCCAAAACACCAGTTGCTGAATTAGAATCACTAAGAGAATAGTAGACAATAAAGTTTGTTGAACGATTTGTTTAAGACGTTTAAAGTCCCTTGCACCATAGGCTTGAGCAATAAATACAGTGGCTCCTGTAGTAACGCCTTTAAAAATAGACCATACAATTTGTGTAATTCGGTTAGACAAACCAACAGAACCAATGGCAACCGTACTAATCCTTCCAATCATGGCCATAGCCACAAAACCTGCCAACATCTGCAGCACGCTCTCTAAACTAATTGGTAAAATCATTCCGTATATCTTTTTTCGTATTTCCTGTGTATTCATTTCTTCCTTTGCCATCTCTACACCCATCGTCATCGCCCTACTTTACTGATTATTTCGCCTTTCTAATTATATACTATTTTTTGTATTTTTTTCTTTAAAGTTTTATCATAATTCATTGATATATCTTTGTTTATCTATAAAGATTAAACTATCAGGTCTTTAGGTTCTATTGCCTTTAAAACTTTCTTAAAAGCTGTGCCTATGGGATAATCATCCAATTCTTCTAACAGAACCCATTGTACTTCAGGGTATTCGATTTCGCTAAAAGATACTAGCTCCACGGCGTACAACTTCATCCGCCACTGCATATGGGTAAAGATATGTTTTTTTTCAAAAATATATCTTTTTTTTATAGATTCAATGCCATAGTTTTCTTTTAACTCAAGCTCTAAGGTTTTTCCAGGGTCTAGTGCTGCTTTTGCCACAGCTGGCAGCGCCCATAGATTGGCCAAGAGTCCTTCTGACGGCCTTTTTACTAATAGTATTCTATCTCCTTTGGTTAGAAGGGCTAACTCCATCTCAACTTTTTTTATAGGTTGCTTCTTTTTCTTAAAAGGCAGCCCACTCTGTAAGGAATGCTCACGGGCACCGCATTGGTGCTCTAATGGGCAAAGGGTACATTTGGGTTCAATGGGTGTGCAAATCATGGCGCCCAGTTCCATAAGCCCCTGATTAAAGGCCGATGGGTTTCTATGACTAACTACCCTTTCTGCAATCTTTTCCATCTCCTTTTTCGTTGAATTTTCGCTAATATCCTTTTCAACGATAAACAATCTGGAAAAAACACGCATAACATTGCCATCCACAGCAGGAACAGGCTTTCCGTAGGCAATACTTAAAATTGCCCCAGCCGTATAGGTACCAATACCTGGAATTTTCAGAAGCTCTTTTAGGCTTTCAGGAATAGTTCCTCCATAATTATCCTGAACTACCTTGGCACCGCGGTGAAGATTTCTAGCTCTGGAATAGTATCCTAAACCAGCCCATATCCGCAGCACATCCTCTTCATCTGCCTCTGCTAAAGACTGGAGGCTAGGAAATACTTCTATAAACTTATGAAAGTAAGGAATTACCGTATCTACTCTCGTTTGTTGCAGCATTACCTCTGAAACCCATATTAAATAAGGGTTCTTTGTTTCCCTCCAAGGAAGTTTGCGATGATTTTTCTCAAACCAATCAACTAAACTTTTTTGTATATTTTCTAAGATAGTTTCTTTAATATTTTCCCAATCTCCTATTTTATATGGAATCATCTTCCCCCATACTCCTCTGTAATCTATGATTTTATTCTTGTATGCCCATTAAAAAACATGGAGAGTCGAGCTTTCACTGATTTCCCCATGTTTTCTATTCAATTATTGTTTTTAATATGCCTTTTTATTCTTTCTTCAAGGGATCTTCTAATCCAGTATGATATCCTTTAAGGGGCGTTTCGGAACATGATGTACACCGGCTTCATCTCGCCAATACTTTATATCTCCACCCTCTTCTAATCTCTCTAAGACTACATTTTCCTTAGGTTTTCCTAAAGCAATCACCACTAGAATTTCATATTGTTCGGAAATATTGAGATCCTTTCTTAGTCCATCTTTGTCAAAGGCTCCAAACATACATCCCCCAAGCCGCTGTTCACAGGCTCCTAATAAAATACTCTGACAAGCTATACCATGATCCCACCAATAGTTCCTACTAATAGCAGTATCTCCAAGGATTACAATATAAGCAGCAGGTCTTTCTCCTTCAATGGGACCATCCCAATCTTTTAAATATCCTGCCCACTTCAAATGGGGGAATATTTTTTTGTTCTTTTCCTCCTCCCAGGATATTATATATTTTAGGGGTTGCAGGTTGGCCCCTGAGCTGCTTAATCGTGCTAAATCTACTAAGTCTCCTAATATATCTTTTCCTATAATCTGATTTTGGTAAAATCTCCTATAGGTTCTATTCTTTAAAATCAGCTCTCTTATCATGTTGCTGTTTCCTCCTCCATAGACTAATTCTTGAAAATAGCTGTTCTCTATCTACTGCGTCTTATGTGAAAAATCCTTTTCCTTTTTATTCTATGAAAAGAGCAGTACTTTTCATGCTGCTCTTAAAGAATTAGATGGATATAAAATATCTTTAGGATTAAAAAACATATGCCCATGGACACATGTTTTTTAAATCTTCATAACAGCTCATTATTATTTATTTATTCATTTATCTACTTTACCCAAGGGATTGGATCCACATAGTCACCATTTTTCCGAACCTCAAAATGAAGGTGTGGGCCTGTAGACATTCCCGTACTTCCTGCCTTAGCAATAGTATCTCCACGTTTTACTGTATCTTTTTCTTTGACTAATAGGCTTGAGTTGTGGGCATATAACGTAACAATTCCGCCACCGTGGTCAACCATAACAACTTTGCCATATCCTCCGAGCCAATCGGAGTGTATTACCGTTCCATCCCCTGCAGCTACTACGTTTTTACCAGAGGGAATTCCAATGTCTATCCCTGTATGTAGCTTTTTAGTTTTTAATATTGGATGTATCCTATAGCCAAAGGGTGAAGTCACGCGAGTATATCCCGGTGCAGGCCACGCCATCTGACCACCCTTATATTCTCCAGAAGATTGTTTTTTTCTAATTTCTTCAGCAATTTTTTGTGCATATTTGTTTAATTCGTCAATTTGAGTTTCAAGCTGCTTATTATCTTGTTGAATCTTCTCCCTCGCCCTGCTGACTTCCCCTCTGCTGCTTTCAAGTTCTTTTTGCTTGGACTCCATGTTTTGCAACATACTTACCATTCTGCTTTCATGACTCTCTAGGGTTTTCTTCTTTGTTTCCACAGAATCCCTTTGTATCTTCATATATTTTAACAAATCTACATCATGATTAAAAATTTTCTTAACCATATCCATCTTAGAAAACAAATCCACAATATTTGCTGAATCCAAAAGCACCTCTGCATAGCCCACATTTCCATTCTTATACATCACCCGAAGCCGTGCATTAAGCACATCCTTTTTGTCGTCAATGCTCTCCTCAGCTTGTTTTAATTCTTCCTTAGTTTGATTGATTTTACGCTGGGTTAAAGTGATTTCTGTACTGATCTCTCCCAATTCTTTTTCTGTTTTATCAATTTTATGATCTAAATCTACAATCTGGGTATTTAAACTCTTCTCTTGATTCTTGTTTTGCACCAGCTTCGTCTGAACATTTTTAATTTGTTGATTTAACTGCCGCAGCTTATTTTGTTCACTGGTCACATCCTGAGCAAAGGCCTCTAAGGAATAGGCACACAGCAAAGCCACAACTAACAACAACTGAATCATTCTGTTTCCTTTTGTACTCATGGTTGTCCCCCTTTACAACTTTTTATACTTCTAAAAATTTTCTCATGGAAAAGATACTGCCTAGAGCACCGATTCCAGTGCCCAATACCATAAAGACAATGGCTAAATCAGTAACTACCATGGATGTGGGTATCATATAGGTAGAAATCATTACATAGAGTCTATCGGTTATAAAATCAAAAATACTTTTATAGCTATAACTCACGATAAGAAGAGCAATGCCTGCTCCCACAAAACCTAACACCATGCCCTCTACAAGGAATGGCCACCGTACAAACCAATTGGTTGCACCAACATACTTCATAATATTGATTTCCCTATATCGGGCAGTAACTGTAATCTTGATCGTATTGGAAATGATAAACATGGATATTATAATCAGTATTCCAATAATGATTAAACCAGCAACACGAATAAAATGGGTGATACGCAACAGCCTGTCCACTACATCCTTATAATATTTTACTTCCTCCAAGCCCTCAATATTTTGTACGGCATCTACTACTTGACCAGCATACTCAATATCCTTTAATTTTAATATATAAGAATTAGGTAATGGATTGGTCTCTAATCCTTCTAGGAGATATCCATGCTCTCCCCACTGATTTTTTAAATTTTCTAGAGCTTCCATTTTAGATATATAGTAGGTAGTTTCAATACCTTCTACCCCTTTTATTTTCCTACCAATTTCGTCAATTTGCTGCTGAGTTAGTTCATCTTTTAAATAGAGCTGAACGGAATCAAATTGGCCCTTGGCTGTTTCGGCAAGGCTGTTGATGTTCAAAATAATCATAAATACAATCCCTAATATAATTAAGGCAGAAGCCACAGAGCCTATAGAAGCAAAGGTCATCATTCTGTTTCTCCACAATCCCTTGAAACCTTGTCGAATCATATAGGATATGGTTCTAATCTTCATAGCCATACACACCTTTCTGATCGTCTCTTACAATGCGTCCTGCCTCTAATGCAATCACCCGCTGCTGCATCATATCTACAATATCCTTGGCATGTGTAGCCATTACAATGGTGGTTCCCCTGCGATTAATTTGTTTAAGCAGTTTCATAATTTCCCAGGCAGTCTCCGGATCCAGGTTACCCGTAGGCTCATCAGCAATCAGTACAGCAGGATTATTAACAATAGCTCGTGCGATAGAAACCCGTTGTTGTTCCCCTCCTGAAAGCTGTTCTGGATACATATTGGCCTTATCACTTAATGATACCATGCTCAGGATAGTGGGCACCTGCCTTCGTATTTCTTTGGGACTGGCTTCGATGATTTCCATGGCAAAGGCAACATTTTCAAAAACAGTTTTATTCTGCAGCAGCCGAAAGTCTTGGAAAACAATCCCCATCTTCCGTCTAAGTATAGGTACTTTTCGCTTAGACAAAGCTGTTGCATCTACATTATCAATCACAATTCTTCCTTCTGTAGGCTCTACTTCTTTTAATAAAAGCTTAATAAAAGTAGATTTTCCAGCACCACTGGGTCCTACAAGAAAGGCAAAATCTCCTTTATTTATACGGATATTTATATTTGAAAGGGCTGAAGTGCCATTTTTATACTGTTTTGATACATTCAACAATTCTATCATTATGACCATCTCCTACTAATTCTTTTACATTTCTACAAAGTCATTAGAATATCCTCTAATATTGTAACATGAATTTATAATAGATTTGTCCTAAATTTAAATAAAAACACAAAAAACTACTTAATTTGTTGTTCCTACCACTATTATAGTATGAATTGATTTTTTTTTCTAACGCTAATACTTGCCAACTGGAGCAATCACCAAAAGCTCTTGACATAAATATTTTTTCTTTAAAAGAAGGATTATAGGTTCTCGTAGAGAAAATAGTATTAGCAAAACAATGGATGGGAGATGATCTTGTGAAAAAAGAAATGAGGAGGCAGGTACTCGAGCTTAGGGGAACGCTTTCCCCAGAAGAACTTGAAAAAAAAAGTATGGCAATTTTTAGCCACTTGACAAATTCGTCACTTTATCAAAATGCCAATGCGGTTATGGCCTATATTGATTTCAGAAATGAAGTAAAAACCGACCGAATTATTGACGACCTAATCACCTCTAATAAAAAAGCCATTGTCCCCATTTGTATTCCTAAAACTAGAGAAATGTTACTCTCTCAGTTATTAAATCCTCATGAGGAATTAGCACCAGCACATTTTGGCGTTTTAGAGCCTAAGGCTGAATATATTCGTCCCGTTAATGCTTCAAATATCGATTTGGTACTTGTTCCAGGTGTTGCCTTTGATCGTAAGGGCTACCGTATCGGCTACGGGGGTGGTTACTATGACCGTTTTTTTGAAAAGCTTCCTAAAAAAATCCCGTCCCTCGCCCTTGCCTTTGATCTTCAGCTTATTGACTCCGTTCCTACAGATGCTTTTGATCAGGCTGTGGATTATATTGTTACAGAATCTGGAATTATCCAATGTAAATAGAGCAGACCATAGTCTGCTCTATTTATTATACTGATTCTTTCTTTTCTTCATTTTCTTCTGGCTCTTCTAAAAATCTTTCAAGCTCTTTATTAACAAGATAATATATCGTGTTTTCTGGAAATTCTCCATCTTGATTTTTTTCACCTGCAGCCCTATCCGTGAGAATCTCTATGCCCTCTTCTACTGTTTTGATGGCGTAAATATTGAACAAATTATGTTCAACGGCTTTGATTATCTCGTCATTTAACATTAAATTCTTTACATTCTGATGGGGTATCATGACCCCCTGCTTCCCATTTAATCCCTTTAATTTACAAACCTTAAAAAAGCCTTCAATTTTTTCATTCACACCACCAATGGGTTGAATCTGGCCTTTTTGATTTACGGAGCCGGTTACAGCAATATACTGCTTCAAGGGCACCTTTGAGAGACTTGATAACAGAGCATAAAGTTCTGTACTAGATGCACTGTCTCCATCAACACCGGAATACAGCTGCTCAAAAACAATATTTGCTGATAACGATAGGGGCTTGTCTTGTGCAAATTGATCTCCAATATAGCCGGTGAGAATCAGTACTCCCTTGTCATGAATACTGCCACTTTTACGGATTTCTCTTTCAATATTAATAATTCCTGACTTTCCTTTATAGGTCGTAACCGTAATTTTACTTGGTTTTCCAAAGGAATATTCGCCTGTACCTGTTACCGCCAGTCCATTTATTTCTCCAATTTTTTCTCCTTCCACATCCAGTAGAAGGGTCCCGTCCTCAAAGAATTCCATGGTCTTTTCTTCATATTTATTGTTTCTCTTGATCTTTTCTAAAATTGCTTTTTCAACATGTAGAATTGTGACCAATTCTGAATCCATAATTTCTGCCCATCGATCTGCTTCGTAGAGAATTTCTACAACCTGGTTAAATCGGGAGCTCAATTTATGTTGATTATCTGCCAGCCGTGAACTGTATTCGATCATCCTGCCAACAGCACTTTTATCAAAATGCCTTAAGCCTTCCTTTTCACAATGGGTAGCAATAAATCGAGCCATCTTATAAACATTCTCTTGATTTCTGCTCATTTCTATGTCAAAATCTGCCATAATCTTGAATAATTTTTTAAAGTCTTCTTCGTAGGTATATAACAAATAGTAGGTATAAGGATCACCTATTAATATCACTTTGATATCTAGTGGGATAGGCTGAGGCTTCAAGGTGGTAGTAACAACATAGCCTATCTGCTTGTCTAAACCTTCTATATGGATTTCATTGGTCTTTAATGCACGCTTTAATGCATCCCAAGCAAAGGGATTGGCAAGTAAATCCTTAGCTTGAAGGATTAGATATCCGCCATTAGCCTGATGGAGTGCTCCAGCTTTCACCTGTGTAAAGTCTGTTTTCATAACGCCTAATTCATTTTTATACTCAATCCTACCTACAAGGTTATAGTAAGTGGGATTGGCCTCATTAATAATGGGTGCACCTTTTTGATCACTATTATCAATAAATAAATTTACAGCATATCGATCAAAAAAAGCTTCTGTTGATCGCATTTGAAACATTGCTAAGGGATTATTCATATCTTGTCCCTGTTCAGACTTGAACTTATCAATATGTTCTACAATATCTTGCTCTAGTAGTGATAAAAACTCTTGAAGCGCTTCCTCATCACTAAATTTATCTCTTAATTGATTGATATAAAAATGCACCACGTCATGTCCAGTTTTTTCATCCATCTCTTTTATTTTGCTTCTAAACTCTTCTTCTAATATTCTTAACTTATTAAAAATATCAATTGTTTCTAGGCTTAATTGATTGGAATTCTGCCGCAAAGTATCTAGTTCTGGAATAGTCAGATTTTTATATTCTTCTTCACTCATGGGTCTTCCATCTTTTAGTGGGATGCTCAACAAGCCTCTCTCCGTCTGACTAAAGGCAAATTGATAGGCCTTAGCCATTTCATTGAGTTGATCAATCACTTCTTGTGTATAGTTCTGATATTGCTGTACCAAAACACTTTTCTTGTTTTCATATTCCTTACTTAAAAAAAATTGAGGTATTTCTTTTTTCAAAATATCAATCATATCTTCAATGTCTTTTTTAAAAATCTTTGCAGTGCCATTCTTTAGTTCTAAAGCAATGGGATTGTCCGAAGCTTTAAAATTATATACATAGACCCAGTCTGCTGGTGTTTCTTTGGTTTCTGCTTTTTTCTCTGCAATGGATAGGACATAGCTATTACGCCCTGTACCACTAAGTCCGGAAACAAATATATTATATCCCTTCTTTTTAATATCCAAACCAAATTCTAAGGCCTCTGCAGCCCTCTGCTGGCCAATGATCCCTTGGAGAGGATATAAATCAGCTGTTGAATTAAAATCAAAGCTTTCTATATCGCATTTGCTTTTTAATTTTTCCACTGGAACTTTATAATTATCTATCATTCTTTCTACCTCCCTAGTTTAGTTTGTTAATATCTATACCCTGTTATGTACAAACTATAAAAATTAATCTTCTATCTATACTAGTTATTTTGAAACCCATGTTGTTCAAAGCCATAAAAATAGCCTGTATTGGGAAATACAGGCTATTTTTTACTCTTCATATTTAACTTTCAATTCAATTTTATCTGGAAGTTCCTTTAGATTGGTCTTTGCAACTGCATAGGGATATGTAATTACCTGTGTTACTACATCTCCAGGTTTAGGATCCTGGAATGTTACATATACTACCAACTTGATTTTATCTTCTTCTTTTACTTTTATTAACTGATCTATATCAACCGTATATCCACCTGTAGGCTTTTCTCCCCTTGTAGCAACAACATATACTTCTCCATCCACTTTGCATGCCAAAGCTCTTTCTAATGCTTTATATCTTGGTAATATTTCTTGAACTTTCTGCGGTATTGCTTCTTCTGTCAACACCTCAAAGGTCACAATGTCATCACTTTTCATAAAATATTTAACCGTATAAATCCCTGCAATCACAATCAGCAGAATAATTGCTATGATTGCTATGGTTCTCAAATTAATCCCTTTTAGGTTAAAAGAAAACTTAAACTTCACTCGTATCCCCCCCTTATTCCTCAATATATACTAAATAGTATTCTGAATGTCCCGTAAATATTCTATGTAAAAAGAAAAAAGAGAGACAAAAAGAATTTGATATTATTATTTTACCTCTATGTGGAAACATTAAAAAGGAACAGCTTATATTTTATAAGTAGATAGGAGCCTTTTATGAAACCGTTGGTTATACTTACAAGAAGTCACCAAGTAGAGAGTATTCATTATGGTGCTATATGCATTTCTGATCACAATAAAAAACTTCATTTTTGTATTGGAGATCCCAGTAGAAAAATATACCTTCGTTCCTCAGCAAAGCCTTTTCAAGCTGTGCCTCTTCTACTATCAGGAGCTATGGATCACTTTGGAATCACTAAAAAGGAACTGGCTATTATTTGCTCTTCCCACAGTGGTGAAGACTTCCATAGGGGAACTGTTTATTCTATTTTAGATAAAATTGGTTTAAGTGAAGATGCTTTAAACTGCGGTATCTGTAATCCCTATAATGAAAAAATGCAAGCTCTAATTATCAATGGCAAGGAAAAACCTTCTCAGCTTTTTAACTGTTGTTCCGGAAAACACGCGGGAATGCTTGCGCTTTGTAGATTTCATGGCTTTCCAGTAGAAAATTATACAGATAAAGAACATCCTGTCCAACAGCTTATTTTAAAAACCCTAACAGAACTGTTAAATTGCTCACCAGAAGAAATAGACATTGGTGAAGATGGCTGTGGGGTTCCTAATTTTATGATTTCTATGGAACAGACTGCCTATCTTTATGCTGCATTAGCTATGGGGAAAAAGGGACATGCAACCTATGGAAAAGCACTTGAGGTTATTCGGGATGCTATGATTACCTATCCCAGGATGATAAATGGTGATGGAGAATTTTGCACAGAATTAATCAACTACACCAGAGGAAAGGTTGTTGGAAAAGTTGGTGGTGAGGGAATCTATTGTCTCGCCATTCCTCACAAAGGAGTTGGGATCGCTATCAAGATAGGCGATGGTAACGAAAGAGCTGTTTATCCTGCGGCCATGTCTATTTTAAAGCAGCTGGAAATATTGCAGCCTGAAATGGAAAACCAACTAATCAATTGGGCCTTCCCGCCTATTAAAAGTCACCGGGGAAATGTTCAGGGATATACACTGCCCATTTTCAATATTTTTCATGATAACTATCCAACCATACAAGTAGGAGATAAATTTGTTTTTAAAGGAGAATGATTATGGAACCTTTGGCCGTTGTCACACGAAATGACTATATTGAAAGTATCCACTATGGCTACATCTGCATCACCAATGGAGCTGGAAAGGTCTTGTATGAACTTGGTAATTCAAATGTATCTATTTTTTTTCGTTCCTCAGCTAAACCCATACAGGTAATTCCCTTGCTTTTGTCGGGAGCAGCCCAGGCCTTTGATTTTTCACTGCAAGAAATTGCACTGGCTTGTGCCTCCCACAGTGGTCAATCCATTCATCAGAAGACTGCTCAGGAAATTTTAAACAGGCTTCATCTAAATCCAAATCATCTTCATTGTGGCATCATGTTTCCTTACAACCCAGAGGAGAGCAAACGCTTAATTCAAAATAATGAGGAGCCTACTGTTTTGCACTGCAGCTGTTCTGGAAAACACGCAGCTATGTTGGCCTTAGCAGCCTACCAGCAGTTACCCATTGAAACATATGAAAGCTTGGAACACCCTGTCCAGCAGCAAATTCTTCAAGCTATTGCTAACTTTGCTGAAATGAATCCTGCTGACATTCCAGTAGGCATTGATGGGTGTGGCGTTCCCATCTACCTGCTGCCCATTAAAAAAATTGCCCTCTCCTATGCAAATTTAATAAATGCTGCAAAGGATATAAATCACACTTGTTATCATGCCGCTAACATAGTTGTATCGGCTATGCAGACCTATCCTGAAATGGTCAGCGGAGAAGGAGAGTTCTGTACTGAACTGATGAAGCATACCCATCAAAAACTAATTGGAAAGGTAGGCTCTGAAGCTGTTTATTGTATGGGAATTAAGGAACAGGATTTAGGAATTTGCATTAAAATTGTAGATGGCAGTGAACGGGCAGTCTATCCAGTGGTTCTCCACCTTTTAAAACAACTTTGCATACTAACGGAAGATGAAGAAAAGATGCTTCAACCTTGGCTTTCTTCTCCCCTAAAGAACAATCTAAATGAAGTCATCGGTTCTATTATCCCTGTTTTTAATATCCAACAGCCTCAAAATAGCCCTGTTCTTATTGGAAAGCATATAAAAGATATTTTATAGAAATAATAAAGGAAGAGCTGAAGCATCTAAAGTAAGAAGAAGACAAGCCTAGCTTCATTAGGTCTTGTCTCCTTGTTTACATATAGACAGTGTAAGACTAAGTTAAACTTATGATATTTCCCATTAGCAAGAATCATATGTCATAAGGCGGGTTGCAGGGTCTGCAACCCCTACTGTAACGTGCCATTATTAAGGAATCTCTATACATCCCATTTCCCATATTTATATCCTCCACTAATCTTCCTTCTGTTACAAAGCCAAATCTTTCATATAGTCTTCTAGCTTTTTCATTTGTTGCATCTACTTGTAAACTAATTCTTCTAAAATTATTACCTTCTGCCCATTTTAAAAGCGTATCTAATAAACTAGATCCTATGCCTCTATTCCAGTATTGTTTCAATACGGACAATCCAAACTCTCCTTGATGTCTGTATCTTTTCAGGTTATTACCTTGGAATCCCAGAGCTCCTACTATATTTCCATCTATCTCAGCGATAATATGCAGGGCTTGACTGTCTTCTAGCTTCTGACGAATAAATTCCTCTTCTTCATTAACTGTCATTCTAAATTCACCGGGTTCACGGAGTAAAAAATCCGTCTCTTCCTCTATCCTCTTGATGAAATTTATTAGTGATGCAGCATCACTGACTTGAGAGCTTCGAATAATCCATTCTAGTTTTTTATTTATAATTTTATTAGCATCTAAAACTGTCATACATTCATCCCCTCACCTTTTATTCTTCTAAATATATCAACACTTTAATGCATATAAATAACCTTTAATTCACATTTTCAGTAAAGCATAAAGTAACATAAGCAATTAT
>JBFNEZ010000003.1:0-66940 GCA_040797825.1 Thermotaleaceae bacterium
GTATTAACCCCTTTTAAAATTGTTACATTTTACTTATTACTCAACTATCTAAGGCTATAATAGCGATATACACCCAATTAATGGGAGATAGCATGATACTAAAGATATTGTGCAAGATACATTCATTATTTCATTTGAAAAGATAGACTAACTTAAAGACAAAAATAAACTTCCTAATTGGATTACTTCCTTATATCTCTTAAATAAAAAAATATAGGTAGAACGTACATAGCTTGCCATGCCGTCTACCTATCCTAATAGTTTAGTTATTGATCGCCTTTTATCTTTATTTCATTTGAATGGCAGACTTAGCCATTTCTACAATTTTTGCCGCAGTTAAGCCGTATTTTTCCATTAACGCATCAGGCTTTCCAGATTCTCCAAAGGTATCCATGGTCCCCACTCGCTTCATGGGCACAGGTTTGTTTTCAACTAATACTTCTGCTACTGCTGAACCCAAGCCACCAATAATATTGTGCTCCTCTGCAGTTACAATAGCCCCGGTCTCTTCTGCAGCCTTAATAATGATTTCTTTATCAATCGGTTTGATGGTATGCATATCTATTACACGAGCCTCAATGCCCTCTTGTAAAAGTATTTCTCGGGCTTTAAGGGCTTCTGCCAACATGATTCCCGTTCCAATTAGGGCAACATCCTTGCCCGCCTTTACCTCTATTCCTTTTCCTATTTCAAAAGAAAAAGTTGCTGCATCATAAACTACAGGTACATTTAGCCGTCCAAATCGAATATATACTGGTCCCTTATAGTCAGCTGCGGCAAAAACCGCCTTTTCCGCTGACACCGCATCTGCAGGATTCATCACAACCATATTGGGTATCGCTCTCATGCAGGCTAAATCTTCAAGAGCTTGGTGAGACGCACCATCTTCTCCAACGGTAATTCCTGCATGGGTAGCACAAATTTTTACATTTAGATTGGGATATCCAATAGAATTTCTGATAATTTCGAAGGCTCTTCCTGTAGCAAACATGGCGAAGGTGCTGGCGAATGGAATTTTTCCAGCAGTTGCAAAGCCAGCTGCCGTACCCATTAGATTTTGTTCCGCAATTCCCATATTAAAGAATCGGTTTGGAAAGGATTTTTGAAAAACTGCAGTTTTAGTTGATTTGGAAAGGTCTGCATCCAATACAACTACATCCTTGTTGTGTTCTCCTAATGCAGCCAATGCTTTCCCATAGGCCTCACGGGTTGCAATTTTTTCTGCCATTACAGTACACCTCCTAATTCTCCTAAGGCTTTTTCAGCTTCTTCTTTTTTCGGTGCATTTCCATGCCAGCCTACCTGATTTTCCATAAAGGATATTCCTTTCCCTTTAATTGTCCTTGCAATAATCATCGTTGGCTTATCCTTCGTTTTTTCTGCATTTTCTAAGGCAGCAAAAATTTCTTTATAGGAATGGCCATCTATTACCAAAGTATTCCATCCGAAGCTTTTCCATTTATCTTCTATGGGATTGATGTTCATTACTTCTTCTGTATTTCCATCAATTTGAAGGCCATTATAGTCCATAAAAGCCGTTAGATTATCTAGCTTATAATGGGATCCTGCCATAGCTGCCTCCCATACAATCCCTTCTTGAACTTCTCCATCTCCTAAAAGTACATAAATACGATTAGGCTTATTATCCATTTTCATTGCCAGAGCCATACCAATGGTAGAAGAAAATCCCTGCCCTAAAGACCCTGTTGACATTTCTACACCTGGTATCCCCTTCATGTCAGGATGTCCCTGAAGCATCACCCCTGTATGTCTTAACTTCAATAACTCATCCTTTGAAAAGTATCCTTTTTCTGCCAATACAGCATACAATACTGGCGCACCATGTCCTTTAGACAAAACAAAGCGATCCCGCTCTTCCCATTTGGGATCTTGAGGATTCACTTTCATTTTTTCAAAGTAAAGTGCCGTTAGAATTTCAACCGCAGATAGGGATCCCCCAGGATGCCCAGAGCCTGCTGCATAAACAGAACGAATAATGCTTTTACGAATTTCTACAGCAATTTTCTCCAGTCTTTCATAATCCATAATACTCAAATCAATTCCCTCCTAATACGCTATTCGAATTTTTTAAAACCTTCTCCCAGTACCTCATGAACGGTAGTAACCATCATAAAGGCATTCTTATCGATGCTATAGGCTATACTTTTTAATTTTGCCACTTGGGATCTATCTACAATACATAATATAACGTCTCGGTCCTTCCCTGTATAAAAGCCTGTAGCCTTTAACAGGGTCACCCCTCTATCCAGAACCGTAAGAATTTCTTTTCCAATAGCCTGCGACTCTTCGGAAATAATAAAAAATGCTTTTCCATAGTTTAAATCTTCTACAATAAAATCTGCTATTTTAACACATATGTATAGGGCAATGATAGAATATAGGGATGTCTCTAATTTTCGATTAACGATACCCGCCAAGGCCACAATCATTAAATCAATTGCCATCATCATCTTTGGTATACTAATAGTTGGAAAATATTTATTGAGAATAGATGCTGCCAAATCGGTGCCCCCTGTAGTTCCTCCTGCCCGGAAGACCAATCCAATACCAATCCCCAATAATACGCCTCCATATAGAGATACCAACAGCAGATCCTGCACAATAATCATATTCTTCCCTAAAATCGTCATCAACATCCGAATAAAAAAGGACAGCATGAGGGTTCCATAGGCAGTTTTTAAACCAAACCTTCTCCCTAGGGTCATCAAGGCTATGATAAAGAGAGGAATATTAATCACCAAATTGGTAATATCAATAGGTATGCCCATAACTTTATAGATAACAATAGCTAACCCCGTAACACCTCCAGGTGCAATTGTATAGGGTTCAAGAAAGAATATAAGTCCTATTGCCATTAGCAAAGTGCCTATTGTTATTAGGGTATATTCCAAAATTACCGATGACTTCAACCTTGTAACCATATTATTTCCTCCATTATTATAACACATAATATTCCTTTTTTAATGGCTTTTATCCAGTAGTATCTTCAACATAAATTTAGGCAAAACCATCATACGTCTATATCTCCAGGGTTCTTTTAGCAGCCGATAGAACCATTCCATTCCAAGTTTCTGATAAATGAAAGGTGCTCTTTTTGCTGTTCCTGCCCAAATATCTACACAGCCTCCAACACCCATGGCTATCTTTACTTTTAATTTATCATAATTGGAATAAATCCATTTTTCTTGTTTTGGCGCACCTAAAGCTACAAATAAAATATCCGCTTTACTATCATTTATCTCCTGGATAATCCTTGGTAGCTCCCCTTCTTTAAAGTAACCATCCTGCTTACCAGCTACTTGAATACTGGGGAATTTTTTAAGTATATTTTCACAGGCAAGCTGGGCAACGCCAGGCTTACCCCCCAGTAAATAAATTGACTTCTTCTCTCGATTGCAAAGGTTTAACATCTCTCCCATTAAATCTATTCCTGAAACTCTTTGCGTCAATCCCGTTTTCATAATTTTAGATGCATAGATAAGGCCAATCCCATCTGGAATAACGAGATCTGCCCCCTCAATTGCCTCTTTCAACACAGAATCTCCTTGAGCAGCCATCACGATTTCTGGATTAGGCGTATAGATTACATGAAGGGTATCTTCTATTAAAAAGCCTTTAACCCTATCTAATGCCTCCTCAATATTTACTTTATCAATAGGAATATCCATAATTTTTATTTGATCTCTCATTTTATCACCTCCTTACTCTAACAATCTTATAGCAATCTCACCGTTGATTTCCGCTTTATCTTTTAAGTATCCCGCGGTCTCTTTTAACCTTATTTGAGCGCTTTCTCGATTAGCCCAAAGTCTGTCAAACTCGCTACAGAGTTTTATAAAGTCCAAATCTTCAACTTTACCAATATTGGTCTGTCCCACTATGTCTAAAAAGCCTTTAATTTTAGGATCGTATTCTATCCCAATCATCGGTACAGCCATACGAGCTGCAAAAATCAGGGCATGCAGCCGCATCCCAATTAAAAAATCCATTTTTCCGATGATCCCAATCATTTCTTTTGGATTTACCGGTTTTTTAAGAATATAGCCTTTATTTTTCATTTTCTTACAAATCTCCTCAGACAAAGGAAGATCCTTTGTAAACTGCATGGGTAAAAATACTACATTCATATTTCTATCCATAATATAATCACAAACTGACGACAAGACCTTTACCACACTATCATCCCGTTTCCAAGGTCTTACAGAAATACCGATAAGAGGCTTATCTACAGGTATTTCCTGCTCTTTTAGAAGTTTTAGTATATTTCCCTCTTTCTCTGGTTGCAAAACAAAGGTCGCATCGGCTGTTACTTCAACATTTCTATTAACCCCCATAGTTTGAAAAGCTGCCATAGAGTCATGATCCCTTAAGGTAATACGATCCACCTGGCGAATAGCCCTTTGTAATAAGTACTGATTCCATGGCTTTACAATAGGTCCAAAGCCATTACCATAGAACATTACTTTTTTACCCATTTTCTTTGCCAAATAAATAATGCTTAAGTAATAAATCAAAGACCGACTGCTGGTAACGTCCTGCAGCAGAGATCCTCCTCCACTAATTACTAAGTCTGCTCCCTTAATTTCTTGAATAATATCACGAAGGCTATTTCTACTTACCCCACGAATACCATGAAGTTTTTCTGTATATTGTGCATTATAGGACAATGCAGAAATTTGTATGCCTTTTTTGTATTTTCTTAGAGTTGAGACAATGGCAGAAAGGATGGCTTCATCGCCAATGTTCTGAAATCCATAGTAGCCGAATATAAACACCCTTTTCATCTATTTTTCCTCTCTTATTCATATTTCAAAACCTCATTTATAGTAAAAGTTTAATCTTGACTTTTTATTTCTCATCCTTTAATATTTCCCTATAAATGGTTATATGGGTATCAATCATTTTTTCAATAGAAAAGTTTTCCACTAAATGGTCATATAAATTTATTCCCATGGTAGTCCGTTTTTCCTCTGAGGCTGTCAATTGCAATATACAATCACTTAATCCATTGATATCCCCAGGTTCAAAGCCATAACCGGTTTTTCCGTCTATGATAATATCACGAATTCCTCCTACTCGGGATGCAATGGTCGCCTTTTTCATCATGGCTCCCTCCAACAGCACATAGGGAAAACTCTCACTAAAGGATGTTAGTGTATTGATATCAATGGCATTGAAATAGTCATAGGGATTGTCTATGAATCCTACAAAATATATCACATGCTCCATGCCCAACTGCTTTACATACTCCTTCAAGCGCCCTTCTTCTGCCCCATCTCCAGCAATTATAAAACGGAGATTTTTGTTTTTTTCATAAGCTTTTACCGCTGCACCTATAAAGATTCTGTGCCCTTTAACGGGGTGTAACCGCGCTATAATCCCCACATAAATATGGGGCTTATTATAGCTTATACCATACTTATTGAAAAAGGCTTCCCTTGAAATATGATCAATTTTTTCTTTGATCTCAATCCCATTGTATACTGTAAATACTTTATGCTCTGGAAATCCTCTCTCGATCATCATGTTCTTAAAGCTATTAGATACTCCAATATAGTAATCCATAAATCTTAGAGACAAGGCATTCATGTTAGTAAATACAATTTTTTTAAACAAATTGGATTGAAAGTCTAATTTATAATCACTATGTATAGTTGTTACGATAGGCACCTTGCATAGTAGTTTTAAAAACATGGCTACAAAATTAGCTCTTGCACCATGACAATGAATGAGGTCATACTTTTCTCTATTGATCCTATGGCTTAGCTTAACAATTGAAAAAATATCAAATCGATTTCTCTGGGAATAAATAATGGTATGGATACCGTTGCTTTTTGCTTCTTCTGTAAAAACACCTTCCATAAAACAGACCAAGTCTACATTTACTTTTTGCTTGAGTTTTGTAAGAAGAGCAATGACGTGAGTCTTAGCACCTCCTGTATCTCCTCCACTAATCACATGGAGAATCTTTAGACTTCGATTTTCTTCCAAGGGAAAAAACCCTCCTTTCCAAATCGAATATTTTTCTATAGGAAAGGCAGCGCAAAAGCACTGCCCTATCCTCATTCCGTCCTTACACCAACAATTACTGCTTGAACCTTACTTCTATGGGTATTAATAATGAGCACATTTCCTACAAGTACGTCATCCTTTTGGATTCGGATACTATCCTTATTGACCTGACCTTGTCCTGTTACAGTCAATGTAATGTTCAGCTTATTGGGTACTTCCTTTAATACATAATTTCCTTGAGGATCTACCACCGGTTCTTTGTAGGGCTCTGATTTTATTTCTGTAATAGTACCTAAAGTTGTTTTGGTATTGGAATCCTTTACAACATCTCCCACAGCAAAGCTATCCAATGCAAAGGGCATTACATCCTTTATAAATATATCCATTTCTATTTCTTGTAATACCACCTGTTGATTTTGTTGGGCCCTAGCTGCCATTTTAGTATAGGCCCCAAAGACTAGTACAGCAACCATTAGTAAAACTGCTAAGTCAATTATATTAATGATACCAAATAAACGTCCCTTTTTATCTATCAAACTCATTTGAACACCCCTCGTTAAATAGTTTCCAAGCGATTATATTCGCTGTCCATAACCGTTCTTCAACAAATGTAGACACACTAAAGTCCTTCAAATACAAAACCCGCTGCTTCAATCCTATCCTTTTTATATACATTTCTTGTGTCTATAATAAAAGGCTTGTCAGCACACATCAAGGCTTTAAACTTATCTAAATCCCCAAAATCAATGCCCTCTTGCTTTGCTAAAACAATAATTCCATGGGCATCCTTCAATGCCTCTTCAATTGTATCCGTCAAATAATCATGATTTTGAGGGATAGCTGGATCATAAACGGATACCTTTACCCCTTGAGTTTGCAAATTCTTAATAACATCTAAAGCTGGACTCATTCGATCATCGGAAGAATAATCCTTCATGGCCATCCCCAGTATACAGATTTTTGCTTCTGAAGCTGGTACCGTTAACTTTCCAATGGCCATCCTTGCTATACGATTAGGCGTATCACTGTTAATCTCCCTGGCTGTGGCAGAAAGTTTTAGGTCAATGTTTAGATCATCTGCCTTTGGTTTTAAATAGTAAAAAGCATTAGGGATGCAATATCCCCCTACCCCTGGACCTGGATACAATAGATTGACTCTTTTGTGGGTATTGGCAACTTGTATAACTTCAAAAATATCAATTCCCATTTCTTTTGTGAATCTTGCAAATTCATTTACCATAGCGATATTGATGTCTCTCGATAAATTTTCTAATACCTTTGATGTCTCTACCACTTCAATAGAGGATGCGATAACAATTTCTGCTTTGGTTACAATTTTCAGAAGAGCCTCTGTGGCCTTTGCACTAGCTTCATTAACACCACTTACTAATGTTGGCATATTTTCAAATTCATCAAAGGCTTTGCCTTCTGCAATCCGCTCTGATGCATATCCCAAATGGAAATCTATTCCAGCCTTTAAGCCACTTTCTTCAAGAATGGGTTGTATAAAATTTCTAACAGTTCCAGGTACCACGGTACTTCTAATTACAACTAAATCTCCTTTTTTCAAACCCTTGGCAATGGTTTTACTTACACTTTCTAAATGTCCCATATACCCCGTTCCTTCTACTACAGGAATCCCTACGGTAACAATGTAGCTGCTGCATTGCTCTAGGGCATAGGAGGGATCGGCTATGGCTTGAAACTTACCGTTATTTATCTGTTTTTGCAATATATCTTGTATTGTTTCTCCTTGGTAAGCTTCTAGATGATGGGTGATTCCTTGAGACAACTCTTTGATTAGTTTTGTATCAATATCTACACCTACTACCTTTGTACCTCTCATAGCAAAGCTTAAAGCCAAGGGTAGACCTACAAAGCCTAAGCCAAAAACTGCAACTTGTTCATTTCTATTTACCATGTTTTTTTCCTCCCAATCTTTCGTCAATGATGGCCAGAATATCTTTAACCTTTCGCTCCCAAGAGCATTCTTTAGCCTTTTCAATCTGTTTTTCTTTTAAACTCTCTCCACTTTTTTCTATAGCTTTTTTTACATTTTCAATAAATCCATCTTCGTCTTGTGAGATATATACGCAGTCTTTAAATTGTCGTACTGCAGGCATATCCACAGTGACGATAGGTTTTCCTGTAGCCAAATATTCATAAAACTTTAGAGGGCTCACGTTCTTTGTGAGCTCCGATTGGCGAAAGGGATTCATACATACATCAAAGGCTTTGATATAACTTGGTAATTCCTCTGGTTTTTTTCCTCCCACAAAGTGTACATTTGGCAGTGCTTTTAAGTTTTCCACATCGATCCCAGCACCCAGCGGCCCTACCATTACAATAGTCCAAGACCGATACTCCTTTGCCATACGGTATATAAGTTCTAAATCTATCCATTCCTGTATTACACCTACAAATCCTACAATTGGCTTTGCTAGATGTCGAATTTCCTGGGCAATTTCTATCTCTTCCCTTTCTACGGAGTTAAACAATTCAAAATTAGCCCCATTAGGGATACAATAGGTTGCATGATTAAAGATTTTTTTTGTTTCATACAGCCCATCAGTAGTCACAAAGACTGCATCACAAGCTTCTATCAACTCCCTTTCCATTTCAAGGAGGGTGTCCTTCTGAATAAAACCTTTATATTCTGAATGCTCATCCACACAATCATATACCAAGCCTTTATAATCTAAGTGTTTCACCAAATCATAACTATTTGGCATATAGGTCCAAATCAAGCCTTCTTCAATTTGTGCCTTGCCCATTGCCTTTTTTATAAAAAGAGAAAGCCACCATTGATTGATTCGATTGATCCACCGATACATGTTTCCAAAGGGAAGAATAGGTGGTGGAGAATAGGCCCTAATATTCTCTTTGATTTTTTTTGGCCCTCGGAGAAATTCCGTCAGCTTAAAAGCAAGGCGCCTATCTTTAATGGGCGATATCAAGGTAATAGGAGGCTCAATATATAGAATATTGTGGCTTTCAGGCAGCCTTGACATCACCTGCTGCTTTCTCGTAGGTATTGGATACCAGTCAACCGAAGAAATACATAGTATATTTTGAGGTATGTGCTTTCTTTCCATGTATCATTTCACCTCACAATGGCCTTTGTCCTCCATGGAAGGAAGAGAAAGGATAACTGCTACTAAAATCCAAAAATAGGTGGCCATCATCGGTACCTCAAATACATTTTCAACAGCATTTTGAGCCAATAATCCGATAAGTCCTGTAAAAATACCTAAACCTATATTATGAAGCCTATCATCCTTCAACTTTCGAATAGCCCTCAAAGATTCAATAGCTCCTCGATATAATAAATATAAAAAGGCGGTTACACCTACTATCCCCATTTCTGCCATGGTTTTTAAATAAAAGTTGTCTGTGTAAAAGGAGCCTGGTATATTTCGCATGGCCACAGCCCCTCCATATCTGCCCAATCCAACACCAAATAAGGGGCTTGTCTTTACAGCTTCTAAAGCCGCAGTCCAACGTGCAATTCTACCGCCCCTTGCACTGCTTAACATATACTCAGGACTCAACATATAGGCAATTCTATCTCCAATCTGAGGGACTAAAACCAATAAGAGAATACCTCCAAGAACCATTGGAATCGCCAGCCTTTTATCCTTTAAAAGTGTATAAATAACTGCTGACAGAGCGAAAGCTAACCAAGCACCCCTTGAAAAAGTAAAAACCAAACAAAGAACCATGGCACCCATAGCACCCAGATACAGGAGTTTTCTCAACCATCCCCTTTCATTTAATACAAAGGACAGTGTAATGGGAAGTATCAATACTAGAAGACTGCCTAGGATATTGGGACTTCCTATAATGGAAAACACTCTTGTTCGCATACTGGTCTCATGCTTAGAATCATACCAGGTGGTAGGAATTTCTACCCCAATAATATATTGGTAAATTCCATGCAAAGACAGGATAAGCCCAATCACAATCAATATCAGCAGTATCTTCTTGACAGCTACAGGCTCCTTTATTATATTTATGGCAACAAAGTACCAGAGGATGTATTGTAAGATTACACGAATCCCTTCGACAGCAATATGGAGTTCTGGAGAATTAATAAGCAGCAAAAAAATACTAATCCCAAAAAAAATAAATATAGGTACATCCAAATTCGTTAATTGAATAGCAAATCCTTTCGATTGAATGAGCATATGGATTAAAAACAACCCTACTATTCCAACAAACAACAGTTCATCCCATAGACCTGACAGCATGCCACCTTGGGTACGAAATACGAAGTCCAACACAGCATAGGAGGCCAACAGATATAAACCCCTTGTTGGTTTTAGCATCATAGCAATAGGTCCTATCATCAATATGCTAAGGGCGAAGGCATATTTGATTCCTAGTTTAGCGGCAATAATTCCTAGCCCCAGTCCGCCTATCAAAAAAAGTAATGTACTCATTTTCTTCATTCTATAACCACCCGTCTTCATCGATTAAGTATTGATAGAGTTGATAGAGCACACTGCCACAAAGAATTTCCCTAAGCCTCACCTCTTGTCTTGCAAATACCAAAGCTATCATGTTAACAGCCAGCATGAGGAAGGCAGCCTTTACACTAAACCTTAAGATCAGGTAACCTATGCTAAAGCCTAAAAGCAGCAGACTTCCATTTTGTAAAGGGAATCTTTCAAAGGCATGCCTCATTTCCTTTCCGCCTTGGATGACGAGGCTGCCAGATTCTGCTTGTTTATAAAAACTAGAAATCCATTTGAACAGCTTATCCAATAAAGCAATCAACCATGACAAAATCCCATAAAGCAGCGAATGTCTATAGGCAGAACTTCCTTCATTTTTTCCCAGTATATAATTGATAATCTGACTATTTTCAATCCAGACTCCCAATGTATCCATAAATCTGCTTAAAGTACTGTTTTTATATATATCAAGGAGCCTTTGGAGACATTGAAACAAAAAGCTCCCTTGTATAGTTCTCTTTAGTAAGTCCATCTCCCCATCTCCTTTACTCCATGTCGATATGCGTTACAGTCCCTTTCCATTCTGTGGTAAGGGTTTTTAAGAAAAATTCTCGACCTATGCGAATGATCTGGTTGGCCATATGGATATTTACGTCACCTATGGAGGCTTTCCCCTTTATGGTAATATAGATATTTTTTTCATAGGGGTGCTCAACTTCTATTAATCGTCCATTTTCTTCTAAAACAGCTTTTTCCGAACGAACTTCCACTTTTTCTACAAAAATAGGCTGTAAGGCATCATTGGCAATTAATTGTTCCCCTGGTTTTACTCCCTCTAGTTCACCCTCGTCCATTGGTTTATATTTGATCGTCACTAGAATTTCTTCTTCCAGATGTTTCTTTTGGGTAACCGATTCCTTCGCTACAAATTTAAAATACATCCCTCCTGCAAACAAGAGTACAACCAATACCACGATCAAATCCACTATATTGATTATACCAAATAGCCTGCCTTTATCATCAATGATTTTCATAATCATTCCTCCGTCTTCTTAAAACTTCCCTTACTTGAAGCATTTCCTCTTTTATCTCTCCTATCAGGCTGAGGGCAACAAAATAAACTATAATCCCTAAGGATATCCCTAGTATGAAGGAAAGGGTATTTTGACTAAAGATAGCATTAAATCTCCTTAATACTCCCGCCATTGCCCCTGAAGCTGCTGTAATTCTTACAATTGATTTAATGGAAATCTTCCATGTGAATATTTTATAGGACAATCCAATAGCCATGAGTAAATAGAAACAATAGGATATTGTTGTTGTTATTGCTGCTGCGTAGAAGCCATAGCGGGGTACAAGGATTAAATTCAAAAGAATATTTAACATGGCTGCTGCTATCATTAGGTTAAAAATTGTTTTTGTATTTTCCTGCAGCTCCCATACTTTTGTTACATATTCTGTCAGCCCTTGAAATAATAAGCCTGCAGCCACCCAAGGAATAACCTTATACCCACTGATGTATTCTGAAGAAGCCAATACGCTTAAAGCTGGTCTGGCCAACACGCTCAATCCAATAAAGGCTGGTATGGTCATAATAAGATAATAGCGCAGAACTTTCCCCATGAGTTCTTCTGTACTCTCTTTTCCATGCTCTTTCCATGTTTTTAAGATAATTGGATACAGTCCCAGCATTAGGGATGTATTCACCAATGTAAACCCTGCAGCCACAAGGCTGTAGCTGATAGAGTAAACACCTACCTCCCTAGATGTTTGAAAGATTTTAATCATATATTTATCAGAAGCCGATAACACCCATGTGGTTACTGAAACGCCGATAAGTGGAGAACCATATTTAAAAAACCGTTTGAGCAGCTGAGATGCATAGGCGGTTTTATCCACATACTTCCATATACACAATCTATGGGCCATCAGAAATATTCCGAGCAAATCAAACAGGATGCCACTCCAAAATATACTCACAACACCCACTCCCATATGGGTTGCCATCACATATATGGATGCAAATTTCAATAGGCTATAGCCTATGGTGAGTTGCCCATAAAAACGACTCATCCCTTCTGCCCTAAGAAGATTAAATAAAATCAGAGAGTTGCTTTGAGTACCTAAAAATAGTATGCCACCCAATAGGAGTGCTGTCAAATGATTATCCAGTCTAACATGAAAAAGAATCAGCATGACAGCTCCAATCCCTAATAGGAGTGCTGTAACAACTACTGAACATAAAAACAAGGTAGAGTAGAATTTTCTCTTTTCCTCCACCCCGTGATATTCCTGTGAAAACCGAATTGCTGAATGAAAGAGCCATCCAAATATAACCATGATGAACACATTTACTGTAGTATTGATAATTGAGTAATCTCCATATAAATCTGGCGGAAAAAGATTGGTATAGAGTTTAATAGAAAGAATCCCCATCAACCCTGCCACAATCTTTGCCGATGTATAGAACACGGTGTCCTTTGCCACACTTTTTAACAATTGGTTCATATTAGCCATTGCTATTCTCTCCAAATAGTTCGATTATTTGATTTCGTAACCGCCCTTAATTAATATAAAAGTTCTGTCTGCGGTCACATCAATACCTCTTCCATCATCCCGCGGTACCAATATCAATTGATTTAAGGGTATTCCTTCACCAGTTTTTAGATCTTTGCCAGAAATTAAATTAGATAACCCTCCCGCAGCACTGCCAATGGCCTTTGCCTGACCTGAACGGAGTATAAATTCTGTACTGGCCTTGCAAATGACTTTTTGTCCCTTTTGTACTTCTATAACTTGATAAAACTGATTGGCTGCAGTTTGATTTACCTGTGTTTCCATTTCTTGTATCTTTTGATCTATGTAATATCGGAGCTGTTCATTTCTTTTTTCGACATAGGTTTGGGTAACAATCGGATCTTCCTTACTTCCTGGTTCAAAATAGCCTGCTTTGCTAATTTGTGCGAAAGTAGCAAAAAGAATAAATACACCCAAGAACGTCAAATATACCTTGCTGCTTCTCAAATTTCTCCACATATCCCTTCCTCCTTTGTCTATTGCCTGGGAAATACAACGTATTCTATCAAAACCTGAAACCTTATGACTCAAATTTAACTATATTTTATCATAAATTCTTGTCAATGCGGTTGATATATTTTGCCTATTATATTATTTTTTCATGACAAAATTACAAAAGACGGTTTTTACAAACCGTCTTAAAAATCTATCAATCCAAAGCTTATGGATAAGGCTTCATTTACTTTATACATTATTTCATCATCCAAACGACCTATTTTTTCACGCAGACGTTTTTTATCGATTGTCCTTATCTGTTCCAATAATACAACTGAGTCCTTCGATAAACCATATTCCAAAGCACTTATCTCCAGGTGAGTCGGAAGCTTTGCCTTATTAATTTGAGAAGTAATCGCCGCCACAATGACGGTAGGACTATATTTGTTGCCAACATCATTTTGAACAATAAGTACAGGTCTAACGCCACCTTGTTCTGAACCAATTACAGGACTGAGATCTGCATAAAAAATATCTCCTCTTTTTACAATCACGCTATTCACACTCCGCAAGCTTTGCTACATAGCCTTCGAGCGTTTCTATATCAGAATGCAATCCCGCCTCTGCTAAAGCTAAGTTAATCGCGCCCATCTCTCTATAGCCCTTTTTCATGGTTTCTCGAATCTGAATTTTTTTCCGTTCACGGATATATAACCGCATGGCTTCCCGTATACATTCACTTCGATTTCGTTTCTCCATTTCTACAATACAATCTACTTCTCTTAACAAACTATCGGGCAAGCTTATGATGATACGCTTAGACTCAGCCACAGGAACACCTCCAAAAGGAATACAAAATAAGAGCTTTTTATCGAAGGACAGAACTATCCACTATAATATATAGAAAAATATATATCCAATTATATACTATTCTTTATAAGTGTGTCAATATGACTACCTTTTTATACCCTGCATTGAAAGAATTTACTCTTTTTCAATCTATTAATTCATCTTTAATCTTTACTACTTTATTTTCACGGATATAGACCCTGGGTATCCGCTTACCCATCATACACACAACTTCATAATTGATTGTTCCCAGTTTTTTCGCTATTTCTTCTACTGAAATGCTATCTTTTTCATCTCCACCAAAAATTGTTACGATGTCCCCTCTTTTTAGATTGTCTATCCCGGTCACATCGATCATACATTGATCCATGCAAATTCGACCTACTACGGGCACCCTTATTCCATTTATCAGCACTTCAGCTTTTCCGGAGAGCATACGAGTAAAACCATCAGCATATCCAATTGGGAGGGTTGCAACTTGTGAGATCCTTGATGTGGTATACTTTAAACCATAGCTAATGCCAATCCCTGATTCTATATCTTTAATATGGGCTATTTTTACTTTTAAGGACATGATAGGCTTCAACCTTACCTGTTGCTGATTCACTTCTTCTGAAGGATAAAGACCATATAACATAATACCAGCTCTTACCATATTCAAATTCATAGAAGGCAGGTCTATAATTGCAGCACTATTGGACACATGCTTAATGGGAATTGGAACACCTTCTTTTTCAAGTTCTTCACATATAACCATAAATTTACTGTATTGCTGCTGGGTAAAAGCTTTGTCCTTTTCATCTGCCACAGCAAAATGTGTAAAAATGCCTTCTATTATTATTTTCGGCAGCTTTGCTATTTTTTTTATATCCTTCAAGCTGGTAGTATCTGGTTGAAAACCCAGTCTACTCATTCCCGTATCCATTTTAACATGGATCAATAAATCTTGGTCCAACTCAACTGCTTTTTTCGAGAAAGCTTCTGCCTGGTCCATAGAATAGACAGTCTGAATAATTTGATTTTTAATAATCTCTTCTGCATTGGCCTCTGGTGTATAACCTAAGACCATAATGGGTGTATTGGGATAGTGGGTTCTTAATACTCGAGCTTCGGATAAGGTGGCTACAGCTAAACGATCCACACCGTTTTGGAGTAGTATTTCTGCTATTTCTACAGATCCATGACCATATCCATCTGCCTTTACAACACCACTGATTAAAGTCCCTTCCTTTACAACCTTTTTCACTTCACTGATATTATGGGCTAAATGATCTAGATTGACCTCAATCCATACAGGTCTTGTTTTATCTAGGCTTAACATCTTCCTGTCGCTCTCCTTTGTAAGTTTTTATTCTACTCTACACTTTATTATAAATTTAAGGAGCACTATTCGCTTCTTCCATTTCCAGAGATATGAAAGAAATTCTCATCCAATTTAGGATTGTATTCAAAGTCTTCGTACCATACTTGGATACGTACTTGTTCCTTTATATCTATTACTTGCAGCTTATAGGGTTTTAAATCTTCAATATGAAACCATAGTTTTTCTTTATTAAAATATGCATGATTACCCGGAATGGAGGTTTCTATTAGCAGATACTCCTCATTGTTCAGCTTTTCTCTACTCAGTATAGCGTCCTCTGACTCTAAACAATTTTTAATGAAGTATCCTAAAAACATATTTTGTTTTTCAGAGTTTCTAAAATCCTCCATCATCCAGGTTTCTTCTATACCAGGATGATATATCCAGGCTCGTTTGCCGTCAGACAAAGTTATATTTCCCTTTAGGGACTCTGGCTCAATTATTTCCAGCTTATACTGATCGGGATTTCTAAACCACTGTATCATCCGATATTCCTGAGGATCTCTATTTCCAAAGACTTTGATCCGTACCGTACAGTGGTAGCTGTCTATTTTATTGAGCAGTTTCTGAGACTGATAGTATATTTCTTCATCGGTTTTTGGAGCACATCCTATGATGAATACTCCTATGAAGATAACTACTAAAAAAACTGCTCCTGCTTTTCTCATTCCAATCCCCCCAACGTAAAGATCCTTTATTCATCTTTACGTTGAAATTCAAATAATATGTCTTAAAATATCTGACCGAGTGATAATCCCTATAAGCCTATGCTCTTTATCGACAACAGGAATTCGGTTAATTTTTTTCTCAAGGATGAGATCTACAATTTTTTCTAATTCTAAGTCTTCATTTACCGTTATGACTTTTTTTGTCATCACATCTTTTACACGATAAGCTGCCATTTTCTTTACTTGATATTCTAATTCCTTAGTGCTTTCTAAAAAAATAACGCCTTCTAAAACTGAAATGAAGCTAGGAAGATGTATATTTTTTTCCCGATAAATTAAATCTGTTTCAGAAACAATTCCGACTACCTGATTTTTTTCATTAACCACGGGTACTCCGCTGATTTTATTCTCTAAGAGAATTTTAGCAGTCTCATCTACAGTCATTTCTTCTGTAACTGTGACTACTGCTTGATTCATGATTTCTTTGGCCTTCATTCAATCCCCTCCTCATTATGCTATCTGCCGATTACTTCTTTTAATGCAACTGGTAAATGGGAAACAATATCTCCAGCCATCATTCCATATTCCCCAATTTTTTCTGCCGCCTTATCTCCTGCCAATCCATGAATATAACAGGCTGCAATGGCTGCATTCACAGGCTCTATTCCTTGAGCAATAAAGCCAGTAATAATTCCTGTTAAGACATCTCCACTCCCTGCGGTGGCCATACCTGGATTGCCTGTTTTATTCACATAAACCTTTCCTGAAGGGGATGCAATAACTGTCCTCGCTCCCTTTAGGACCAAAATCACTTTCCATTTCTGAGCAAAGTCTCTAGCCACTTCTATTCTATTTCTTTCAATATCTTCCACAGTTATTTGAGTAAGCCTTGACATCTCACCAGTATGAGGCGTCAATACCGCGGGACCTTTCAAAAAATTTAGCAGCTCTATACGATGGGACAGCGAATTTAATGCATCTGCATCTAATACAATAGGAACCTCTGAATTTTCAAATAAGTTACGCAACACTTCTTCTAATTCCCTGCTTTGCCCACTACCAGGGCCTACTGCAATGGCATTGCTTCGTCCGATTGTTTTGATGATTTTGTCAATATCACTTATGCCCACCACACCTTTTTTTAGCTCTGGCAAAGGTACGGTAATGGCCTCCGTAAGACGTATTTCCATGATGTTATTCAAGCTTTGGGGAATAGCAATTTTAACTAAGCCTGCTCCACTTCTCAGTACTGCTTCACAGGTAAGCATGGCGGCTCCCGTCATTCCTGTAGAACCTGCAACAATATATACACTGCCATAGATTCCTTTATGGCTGTCAAGATTCCGTTTTGGAAGTATTTTCTGTACCCATTCTCTCGTCACAAGGTATGCCTCTGGTTCTATCTCTTGGATAGCTTTTTGTGGAATCCCGATATGCTTCACCAGCATTTCTCCTGTGTAAGCAGCCCCTGGATAATTTATGTTCCCCACTTTCGGCAGTTGAAATACAACGGTTTTCTCAGCCTCAACAGCTGCTCTACTAATCTGCCCATTCATTGCATTAATTCCTGAAGGTATATCTACAGAAATTACCATTTTTTGGGATTTATTAATTGTTTCTATCACTGCTGTAATAAAATCATCCACATTTCGGTCTAAACCAATCCCAAAAATAGCGTCTACAATAAGAGAATACTGTTGGATTTCTTCAGCCAATAGATTTATTTTCTCCTTTGAAGATAAAATTTCTATCGGCATCTCCAAACGATTGATGATTTCAAAATTCGTTTTTGCATCTCCACCAATAACACTTGGATTTCCTGCAATATATACCTTTACCTCTATCCCGTGCTGCATGAGATGTCTGGCAGCAACAAATCCATCCCCGCCATTATTTCCTCTTCCACATATTACTGCTACTTTTCTGTTTTGTAAATGCTCTAGTGATTTCATAATCTCTTCAAAAACAGCAATTCCTGCATTTTCCATTAGAACAATACTGGGTATACCATACTGCTGGATAGCTCTCCGATCTAAATCCTTCATCTGTAAACTATTTAAAATTTTTATCAAATTGACGCTCCCCTTTGTCTGTTATATTCTCTCACAGAGCTATAGCTTGAGCCACAGCATAATCCTTACTATGAGATATGGTAATCCATATTTGTTGGATCCCCATTTGTTGGGACACTTTTTCTGCCTGTCCATAAAGGACTATCTCTGGTTTCCCTAGAGCATCATGCCTGACTTCAATATCTATCCATCGAAACCCGCGAAATCCCGTTCCAAGAGTCTTGGCTACCGCCTCTTTTGCAGCAAAGTTTCCAGCAATGGTCGTGGCTTGAAAATAATTGCTTTGGAAATATTCAATTTCTTTATTGGTAAATATCTTCTCTAAAAAATTTTTATTTTTAGTGGCAGCTTTTTTTATTCGTTCTACTTCAATTATGTCAATTCCTATTCCTTTTATCATGAAGTCAAACTCCTTCTGCATAAAATACTTTTTAATATTTCATTTTTCTATATTTCTATTCTTTCTTATAAATTCCTTTTTACACGATAAAAATAAAAAAATGTATACTTTCAATATAAAAGCAAAAAGTACACCTATGTGTACTCTACTATAGAAATTCTTTATCTAATTTATCAGTTTCTTCATAGCCCAATGTGTTATGTAGATATGAATACAGCATATCCACTCTGGATTCCATTGACGTTTTTTGTTCCCATTTTTCCGAGAGCTGTTGTCTAAGGTAGAGAATTTCATCTGTTAGCTTAGGTATTTCTTTTCCCATGGTCCGAATATCGGTATAGGCCATAGCAACTGTTTCTTTTAATAGTTCAAAATTTAAATGTTCAATTTCTTCAGGCAACAACTCCAAACGCTGTTGTAAATGTTCAGTTTCTTGATTGATATCCATGATTGTAGTTTTGGTGTTTTCAAGTTCTTTTAATGCATCCATATCTCCTTGAGAATTTACTTTATCTGAGAGCTTGAGGATTTTTTCCATAAGCATTTTCTTATATTTTAGTTGCTTAGCCAACTGCTGTTCATTTTTTTTCTCTTCTGTCAGCAGTTCTTTCAACTCATTGATCTTTTTATCCATTTCCTTAGAAGGAGCTTCCAAAAAAAGTGCTCTCCATTCTTTCTCCTCTATTAAAATCGGTATTCGCTTTCTCTTAATAATTTTCTCTTCTAGCAAAATATTTTTTTTCATGAAAAAACCTCCATTTACACGCCCTAAGGATATTATAGTATTCCTTTCTACATGAATCAACAGCATTCTGCTTTATGAGACCTAGGGCCTAATTATTTTAAGCGAACACCTTGTAACCATATCTGTTTTTCATGGTCGATATATGCATCTTTTACAAAATATGCTACAATAATTATAAACAGAGCGTCTAAAGACGCTTTCCTTAGGAAACCCTAGGTTTCCTTCGACGACTGCTGCCGCAGTCTGAGCACCGTCCTTAGTACGGTAGGAAATTTTATCTGCTGCAGCCCCTGTTTTATATATAATAGAGGCAAGTCATACTTATATGAGGTATTGGATGAAGTTAACGAACAAGTATGTCTTTTATGCTGTTCTCAGTATTTTTATAACTGGAGTATTCAACATCTTAGTGATTGCTCTTCCGTTGAACGCCTACGAAACCTACAGCATAGACGAGACCATCGATGAAAAAAAACGCATTATAGAAGTTTATACAGGGCGCAGACTACAGGATTTAGAAAACAAAGCTGTAGAATATGCCTATTGGGATGATGCGCTTAAAGCAATGTCCCCTTGGAATGAAAATTGGCTTAAGGAAAATATTTCTAAATATCTCTACGAATCCCCTTATAATATTGATTTTGTCTTTTTGTACAACTTTGAACAAATGAGAAGCCAATTTTTCTCCGATGGAGTCTCTTTACATCAAATCAACTTTTCTCCACCCACAGCTTTAGAACCCATCATTATGCCTAAAACCTTTTTACGGTTAGTTGGCAAGGAGCTTTATGCCTTTACCATGGCACCCCTTACAAATAATGATGGCAGTCTTCCCCCTGTAGGTTATTTGCTGTTGGGACAGAAACTAGATGCAACCTACCTTATGCCCCTGATGGATTATCTAGGCTCCTCGCAACAAATATATATGGTTTATGATGAACACAAGGAGGATCATTATCATCCTATCGATAATAAGTATGTTAATTTTATATATAACTTTTATGATGAGCACAATCAGTACTTGGCTTCCTATGAGATTCTGCTAGATGTATCATCGATTCGTCAGCTTAAATTGAATTTATTTAAAGCTATATCTTTTTTAATTTTGTGTTCTCTTTTGATTGGCTCTCTATTAATGGGTTTTCTTTCAAAGCAATTAACCACAAGACTAAATGGTGTAATAGACAGCATAAAATCTATAGCTGCTGGGAATTATAGTCACAAGCTCCCTATTGCAGGAGAAGATGAAATAAAATACTTGTCAACTTCCGTTAACACCTTATCGGATAATATTCTTTCAAATATATCAGAACTACATAACAGTTATTTTCAAACGATTGAAGCTTTTGTTACTACCATAGAGGTAAAGGATTTTTATACGAAGGGTCACTCTGAACGGGTAGCCAATCTTAGCGTTTGCATTGCTGAAGTCCTAAAGCTGCCTAGTTTCGAGGAGATTCTAACTGCTGCTCTAATTCATGATATCGGTAAAATTGGCATTCCTGAGGCCATTCTAAATAAACCTGGCAGATTAACAGAGGAGGAATATAGCCAAATCAAGGCTCATCCTGAAATCGGTTATCGTATTTTGAACAATATCGAAGGCTTTAACAATATTAAGGATATCATTCGCCATCACCATGAATGGTACAATGGCAAAGGCTATCCTCTGGGCTTAACAAGGGATGAGATCCCATTGGGTGCTCGAATTATATCGGTAGCAGATGCCTTCGATGCTATGACCAGTAACAGACCCTATAAAACTTCCCATAGTACGGAAGAGGCTATGATTGAAATCCATAGGATGTCTGGTATACAATTCGACCCCCTTGTAGTTGATGCCTTTGACCACGTTATTAACACCCTGTTTTATGATAGTCCCTTAGAGCAAAATGAAAATCTTATACATAAATAAAAAAAGCTGGATTTCCAGCTTTTTTTATTTATGCTTCTACCTTTGTACTTTTCATATACCTGTTAGCAGTTATATTGGCTAATAGGTTGATACACAATACTAATAGAATCAGCACAGTAGCTGTGGCGAAGGTTTTTTCCTTTGAAAGACCTTCAGAAGCCATAATATAGACGTGAACAGCCATAGTACGGGTTGGATCCATAAGACTTTTGGGAATTCCTAAGGAGCTTCCTGCTGTAAGCATGACTGCTGCGGTTTCTCCAATAGCTCTTCCTATTCCCAGTATCAAGCCTGTCAGGATTCCTGAAATGCTGCTAGGCAGCACAACCTTTATAATCGTTTGAAGCTTTGTGGCCCCTAAGGCATAACTTCCTTCCCTATAGGCTTGGGGTACTGTCTTAATAGACTCTTCTGTGGTACGAATCAAGGTTGGAAGAATCATCATGGCTAAAGTTAAGGCTCCTGATAAAATAGACCATCTAAATCCTAATAAAATGACAAAGAATACAAATCCAAATAAACCAAAGATTATTGATGGTATTCCTGCTAAGGTTTCTGTTCCAAAACGAATCAATTTAATAAACTTTGTCTCCCTGGCATATTCAGTTAAATAGATAGCAGCACATACACCAATAGGTGTGGCTATAGCAATGGATGCCAAAGTTAAGTAGATGGTTCCTATGATAATTGAAAATATTCCACCCTGTCTACCCATACTGCTAGGTTCTTGGGTAAAAAATTCCAAATCAATGTATTTTACTCCATTAACAAGTACATATCCAATAATAGACACTAAAGCACAGATAGTAAGTATAGCTGCCATATAGATACAAAAATATGAAATCTTTTCACTTATCCGCAGCTTTTTTTTCTGTTGTCCCAGTATCCATTTGTCAGAAATAACCTTTTGATTGGTCTGAGTATTTGCATTTACATTCATCATTCTATTCTCCCCCCAGTTTTCTTGTAACCGCAGTGGCCGTAACATTTAATGTCATAATAAAAACAAAAAGTATAATGCCTGTTGCAAAGAGCGCCCTTTGATGGGTTGGTGTAGCATATCCCATCTCCATTGCAATGGTTCCTGTCATCGTAGCCACAGAATCCAAAACACTGCCAGGTACCCTTGGCATATTGCCTGTAATAAGGATAACAGCCATGGTTTCTCCCACCGCTCTACCCATTCCCAATACAATAGAAGCAATAATGCCAGATTTTGCTGCGGGAATGAGTACATTTGTTATAGTCTGGAAATGAGATGCTCCCAAGGCCAGAGAACCATATTTGTATTCTGCAGGAACCGATCGAATTGCATTTTCTGAAATGTTAATGATGGTAGGCAAGATCATAATTGCCAATATCACCGCACCACCCAGTATGCTATAACCAGAAGTATATGCATCTGGAAAAATTTTTTGTACCAGGGGTAATATGGCTGTTCGAATCAGTGGAACAAGAATAGACAACCCAAAGAACCCATATACTACCGATGGTATTCCTGCCAGCAGCTCCACTGCTGGTTTAAAAACCTTCACTATTGATTTAGGAGCTATTTCTGCAAGGAATATGGCGCAAGCTAATCCCATCGGTACACCTATAATCAGTGCCCCTAATGTTACAGATATGGAGCCTACTATCATAGGAAAGGCCCCATAAGAACCATTGGTAGGACTCCAATCCTTTCCAAATATAAAATTAAACAATCCATATTCTCGTAAAATAGGCAGCCCTTCTTTGAAAATGAAAAAGGTAATTAAAAATACAGAAAGTGTTGCCGCCGTTGCACAAACAAATAAAATAATTTCTACTATTTTTTCATGGCTCTTCATACTTTGTCTCCTCCCAAAAACTTAACTTCCTCCATTGTTCCTATACTCATTTTATTTGTTTTTTTTTATATTCAAATTAACTTTCTGTTAATTTTTTGTTAACTTCGAAAAAGTATATACCTATTTTGGGATAACATAAAAGCGGCCTTTCTGGCCGCCTTTATGTTATCTTACAGAAATGTATTCTTCTTTAACAATATCTTGTCCTTCATTCAATACAAATTCAATAAATGCTTTTACAACTTCAGATTCTTCACCCTTTGTCAAGTATAAGAATGGTCTAGAAATTTTAAAGGTTCCTGCCTTGGCATTGTCCTCAGTAGCTTCTACTCCTTCTACCTTTATAGTCTTTACCGTATTATCCAGGGCACCCATAGATACATACCCGATAGCATCCGGTGTATTGGCAACAGTTTGTTTTACTGCTCCTGTTGAAGGTTGTACCAATGCATTGGCAGTGGTAAAATCCTTCGACTTCCCTTCTGCATCCTTTCCTTCTACCTTAGTAATCTCTATAAAAGCCCCTCTTGTTCCAGAACCTTCTTCTCTTGTTACTACAACGATGGCTTTATCCACCCCGCCTACTTCTTTCCAGTTTGTAATTTCCCCAGTAAATATCTTTTTGATTTGCTCCATGGATAAATCCTCTACGCCATTGGCTGGATTTACAACTACTGCAATACCGTCTTTTGCAATTACGTATTCTGTTAAGCCTGAAGCCTTTTCTTCATCCTTTAATTCTCTTGAAGATGCTCCGATATCTACAATTTTGTCAATAGCTGATTTTACACCTACACCAGAACCTCCACCTTGAACTTCAACGGATACATCTGGATATTTCTCTTTAAATGCAGCAGCCAATTCATCTGATAAAGGTTGTACGGACGTAGAACCCGCGATAACGATTTTTCCTGATAGCTTAGCTTCTTCAACTGCTCCTGGTTGTTCTTCTTTTACTGTTTCTTGTTTTGCACCACAACCTGCCAGCATTGCTATTGCAAGTATCAACACCATGCTAAAACTTAAAATCTTTTTCATTACATCATTTCCCCCATTCATCGTTTTGGTCCATTTAGTATTTTGTCTACTCCTAAATTATACGAGGATTTTGTTAACACATTATAAAGCAATTGTTAAATGCCTGTTAATTTCCCTTTCATTTTTATAACTTTTTAACAGTCTGATAAATGTTTTCAATATTATCTTTCTGGATACGAAGCAATTCAAACTGATTTTGTACACCCTCTAAAGAACCCTTGGTGCTGTTGGTCACCTCTAGGAGCACGCTTGTAAACTCCTGGATAGAAGCTATAAACTGCTGGGTTTGTGCTGAAATATTTTCTGAATAAATACGAATTTGTTCTGTCTCATCAGCGGTCTTTATAGAATTTACAGAAACCAGATCAGTTACTACTTTGATATCATCGATATCTTGAACTGTATTGGCAAAAATCTCTGTAACTTCGTTAAATATCTCAGTTATAATTTCAGTCTCATCTACCGATAAAATTGCTGCGGCGGTGCTGTCATGCAGCTGCTTCACTGTAATTTGACTAACTCCCACCAGCTCTCTAATCCTTGTTTCAATTTCCTGGGCAAAAGCTGAGGATTGATTAGACAGATTCCTTATTTCCTCTGCCACAACTGTAAAACCCCTTCCATACTCTCCTGCCCTTGCTGCTTCAATGGATGCATTCAATGCTAGTAAATTTGTCTGTTTTGCAATACCAGTGATCGCTGTTACAATGTTGGCAATACTGCTTATCTTATCGGTTAGTTGAATAACACTATTGGAAGATTCCTTGATCTCTATCAGCTTTTCGTGAAGACCTTCAATTATTTGATGGGCATCTTGAAGTTTAAAATCTAATTTTTCGTTAAATTCTCTAATCCCCCTTTGACTTCTATTTACAAAAGCTATTGCATTTTTAGAAGAATTGCCCAGGTCTTCATTCAATTTTCCTACATGATGGATACCTCTATTGACGTCAAGAATAGCAGCAGCGATTTCATCAGTTCCTGACACTAAAAATCCTAGATTTTGAGATAAATTACCTAAATGCTCTTCTGAGTCTATGGCATCATTTCTCACATGGGAGGCAATTCCTATCATCTCATCGGCTTCGGAAACCAGCTTTTTTGTTAATTGGTGCATATAGTCCCTAAAGGATTTTACCCTTTTCGTTATGGTCCATACATAGTAAAGGGAGATGACAATTGCTATGGCAGTTATACCTATGGATAAAATAGAATAAATATCATTTTGTCTATGTATCTTTTTGATGATAGGTGTACTATAGCTGATGGTATCTTGATTTAGCTGATTTACCAATTGTTTTAATTTTTCAATTCTGTCTAAGGATAAAAGCACAATCGTGTCATTGGTTGCTTGAGAAGTATCTGCATAGGTAACGGGTAGTTGTCGCGAAAACTCTTGAAGCCGTATATAAACATCTTCTATTTCTCCCAGTTCCTCAAAGATCCCCTCTAGCCCATCATTTCTTTTCTCTCGAGTAATCAATTCTTTAAAGTTCTGTACACTTTCTTCTATTTCCGATAGTTTTTTTTCAATATCTCCAATGGAATAGTTTCGTGTTAAATATCCTTGAAAAGTAATATTGGCCTGCAGACTCTGAACCTGTAACTGCGATGCCATCATCAGTTGTTGATTGATGACCTTTTCCACTACTTCTAAATTGGGCCCTATTAAGGGCAAAATTGGAAGTTACTGAAACAAAAAGAATAAGCACCATAAGAACAATAAATGCATTGTGGATCTGTTTATGTATTTCTTGATTTTTTAGCATACCCGAAGAAACAGTTCTGTCGATGGATGATTTTTTTTTCATAGAAGGAATAAATCTTTTAAGAAAAGTCTTCATATGTCTTGGTGTCTTTTGAAAAAATGTAATGAATTCTTCCTTAGATAATACTTTCTTCTTTAACATTAGCTGTATAACCCCCATTCTCAATGTCTTTCTACATTGTAAGATTTTTTATAGGGTATATATAGCTAAAAAGATTAGGTATTTGTTAAATTCATGTTAAGTTCTATATAAATATTAAAAAATGAAAAGATACTATGGTTTGCTTACATCTCCATAGTATCTTTTCATTTTTATATCCCCAATATCCAGGCTGCCATGGAAAAAAATACAATCAACGCAACTGCATCCACAATGGTAGTAATCAAGGGACTTGCCATGATGGCTGGATCCAGCTTTAGTTTTCTAGCAGCAATCGGCAAGGTTCCCCCTACTAGTTTAGCCAATATGACTGTAACAAATAAAGTAACACATACAGTAATAGAAACCTCAAAGCCTACTTTATCGATGTAGTAGATTCGCAAGAAATTAACGGCTGCCAAGGCAACACCTACCAAAGTACTTACTCGAAGCTCCTTCCATAAAACCTTTAAACTATCTCCCAGCTGTATATCTCCCAATGCCATTCCACGAATGACGAGGGTAGAAGATTGAGAACCTGCATTTCCACCGGTATCCATCAACATGGGTATATAGGCCGCTAAAACTACTACAGATGCCAATACATCTTCAAACCTTCGAATAATATTCCCTGTAAAGGTGGCGGAAATCATTAATACCAAAAGCCATGTAATCCGATGCTTTGCCAAACTCAATACACTGGTCTCAAGATATTCCTCTTCAAAGGGCTCCATTGCAGCCATTTTGTGAAAATCCTCTGTGTTTTCCTTTTCAATAACGTCCATGATGTCATCAATGGTGATGATTCCCGTTAATCGGTCTTCCTTATCCACTACAGGTATGGCCATAAGATCATATTTTTTAAATAAATGGGCAATGGTCTCCTGATCATCATGGGTATGTACATAAATCACGTCAGTACTCATCATCTCTTCAACAGTTTTAGTCTCATCATTGGTAACCAGTTTTCTGAGAGATATAATTCCTTCCAGCTTCCGATTGGCATCTGTTACATAGCAAGTATAAACTGTCTCCTTATCTAAGGCTATCCGCTTAATATCCGCTAAGGCTTCTTTAAGTGTCATTTCTTTTTTTAACCCTACATATTCAATGGTCATAAGACTCCCGGCTGAATTCTCGGGATAGTTTAGAAACTGATTAATTAGAATCCGTTCTTCTTCCTTGGCACTTTTTAGTATCTTTTTTACAATACTGGCAGGCATTTCTTCCAAAAAGTCGATCATATCATCAAAATATAATTCGTCCATAATGTGTTTTATCTCGCGATCGGTAATGCCGTCAATGATTGCTAACTGCTGCTCATTAGAAAGATAGGCAAATACCTCGACGGCCCTATCCTTTGGCAGCAACCTAAAAAGAATAATCGCATGATTTCTATCTACTTCCTCCAATAGCTCTGCGATATCTACGACGTTCCAGTCCTTTACCATGCTGCGGACATCATTCAACTTCTTCTCTTGAATTAGATTGATAATAAGTTCTTTCATACACAGGCCTCCTTAGGGGAAGAGCCATTTTCTTGAAGTGATGGCTTTTCTTCCCACCATATTCATTTTTTCTTTTAAGTTATAACTGGGTAAGGGACTTGCGTCCATAACCATCACCCCCTTTCATATTTATAGGTTATCCTTTTACACCGAGGATAATAATATGCCACCTAGATTCCTATCATCCAACTAGCCAACGAGAAATAAACCATAAGGGCAGCCGCATCTACAATAGTAGTAATCAACGGACTAGCCATTATAGCTGGATCCAGTTTTAATCTTTGGGCCATAATAGGTAGTATACCTCCAACCAGCTTAGCAAATACAATAGTCACAAAGAGTGTTCCACAAACCGTTAATGCAATCAGCATATCCACTTTTTGCAAAAAATAAATTGATATAAAATGAAAAGTAGATAGCAGTAAAGCCACTAGAATACTAACCTTTAGCTCTTTCCACAACACCCGCAATCCGTCTTCTAACTCAATTTTGCCTAAGGCCAAGCCCCGGATTACCAATGTAGAAGATTGGGCTCCAGCATTTCCGCCTGTATTCATAAGCATGGGTATAAAGGCAGCTAGTAAAACCACTGAGGATAGTACATTCTCAAAGTGTCTGATGATTGTGCCCGAGAAGGTGGCGGAAATCATCAAAATCAGCAGCCAAGTAATTCTATTTTTAGCTAAAGTCATGACCCCTGTAGATAAATAGGCAGATTCAGAGGGTATGATAGCAGCCATTCTTTGAAAATCCTCGGTATCCTCTTGTTCAATAACATCTACAATATCATCAATCGTAATAATTCCTGTCAGTCTCTCTTCTTTATCTACTACAGGAATAATCATAAGATCGTATTTTTTAAAAAGATAGGCAATTTCCTCCTGATCCTCATGGGTATGCACATAAAGGATATCCCTATCCATAATCTCATCGATAGTTTTTAAACCATCACTGATGACCAGCTTTCGAAGAGACACCCTTCCTTCTAGGATTTGGTTATTATCAGTAACATAACAGGTATAGACGGTCTCTTTATCAATTCCTATCCGTTTAATATATTCCAATGCATTTTTTACTGTCATTTCTTTTTTCAAACCCACATATTCAATTGTCATCAAGCTTCCTGCAGAATTCTCTGGATAATTTAAAAATTGATTAATGAGAATCCGTTCTTCTTCTTTTGTATGACGAAGTATTTTTTTTACCACGCTGGCAGGCATCTCTTCCAACATATCGATCATATCATCAAAATATAATTCTTCAATAATATGCTTAATTTCCCGGTCCGTAATTCCATTGATAATCTCTACTTGATGCTCATTGGAAAGATAGGCAAATACCTCAACAGCCGTATCCTTTGGGAGTATACGAAATAGTATGATGGCATGATCTCTTTCTAATTCTCCTATGAATTCAGCAATATCCACCGTATTCAATTCCATAATCTCGCTTCGGGCATCACTAAACTTTTTCTCCTGCATCAATGTAAGGATGTTTTCTTTCACAATTTTACTCCTCCTTAGAAGAGCCCCCGATCCACAAGCTGGTGATGGCTTCTTCACTATTTATTTTTCTATTCGTCCACCTGGGTATAGGACTTGAATCCACAACCATCACCATCCTTTTCTATTGAATTAGACCGCAGCAATCTAGTCAGAGTCTATTGGCTAAAGTATCCAGCTCCCTTCTATACGCCCTTTACCATTCTGCTACCCAAAATCCATATATCTATCACAAAAAAATACAAAAAAGGATAGCCTCTTTTGTATTCAACACACCTTGATTCCCATAAGTATATTTTAATATACACATCACAATTCTTTTACTCCATATCTTATTATATGTGATATAGGGAATTTATTCAACTCTGGTAATTTTAAATATATTGACTTTAGTTCTGCAAAAATAGAGTAGTAATTTGTACTGCTTTCCCCAAAAATAAATTCACTGTTCTGTCCTTACTGCAATATATAACAACCAAAGGCCTTCTTGACTACCCTAAAAAGTGTAGAATACTTTGATATAAATACCCTGCTAACATTCCACCAAGATAGATAAAACCAACATAAAATAGTAGTGCTTTCTTTTTTAAAAAAGTTGCCATTCCCGCAATAACAGGTACACCAGTAGCTTTTCCAGTGATTAAGAAAGCTAGAAGGGCTCCCTGCCCTGCACCAGAATTCATAAAGGATCTCATAAGGGGTAGAGAAGCAGAGCCAGAGACATACAGTGGTAATCCTACACTGGCTCCTAAAGGAATTGAATATCCCTTATTTTCACTAAACAAAGACATAATTAATTCTTTAGGTACCATCAGTTCCACAACCCGGCCTACGGCTATGAACAGTATAAAATAGAAGAGGATTTTCTTTATACCTGTTTCGTAAAACTCTTTTAAAAACTCAAGAATCTTATATTTATTTATAAATCCTTCCGATTTAGTTTCCTCTTGAAAATCATCCAATACTATATCGATCACCCCATCATCAGAGGTACAGCAGCTTTCAGATTCCACAGCTGCTGATGGACAACAGCTGCTTTTCTGATTGCTTCCCTGCCGAAGCTGATCTTCGAAAAAGCCTGTTCTTTTTTCTAAAAAATGCGCCAGAAATCCTGCTGCAACTCCTAAAACAACAGAGGATATCAGTACTGCCAACGCAAACTCCGTTCCGAAAAATGCTGTTTGAAACAGATACTCCGAGGGACTTGTCAGTGGGGATGAAATCAAAAAAGCCATCACTGGACCCCAGGGCATTGCTGCTGCAAACATAGAAATCAATACGGCCATGGTTCCACAGGCACAAAGAGGTGTAAATGCACCAAAGGCTACAGACCCTGGAATAGAAAATCCTGCTTTTTTCTGTAAAAAACTGCGGAATTTATCTGGATCGACATAGACCTGTATCCCTGCAGCCATTAAAATACCTAATAAAAGGATATTCCAATCTGCCAGAAGATATCCCCACACGGTTTGCAGTATATCGAATAGAACATTGCCCATCTTAAACCTCTCCCTTATGCCTTAATTTTTATTAATGTTTTTAATTATAAAAGCTTTTCCATAATCGTAACGTCAATCCATTCCCCATCTAAAAGCCCTTGCTTCATGTAGGTCCCTACTTCTCGAAATCCTGATGCTTGATAAAGTCTCTTTCCGCCTTCATTCTTGTGAAAGGTACTCAATACCAATTTATGAAACCCTTCTTCCTTTGCGGTTTTGGTTAGAGCCTTTAGTAATATTTTCCCCAGTCCTTTTCCACGCATCTCTCGTTCAACATAAACGGAAATATCCACCACACCGCTGTAGCAGCATCTAGAATTAAAAACATTCAAAGAACTCCATCCGAAAGCCCGATTTCTTTCATCGGTTGCTACAATAACCTTATGTTTTTCATCTCTGTTTTCCAACCATTCTTTCATTTCTTCTTCGGTTCTCAATCGCGTTTCTAAGGTAGCAATTCTATCTGCTATTCCTTGATTGTAAATCTTTGTGATATCTGGTATGTCTTCCAACTGAGCTGTTCTTGTAAAATAATTCATCTCTCATCTACCTCCGAATTTTTTATTCTATAGGAATTATGAATCTTTTCTCAATTTAATTGTAATATAAAATAATTGTATTATGCAACTATTTTTTCTATACTATTCCTTTATTTTTTCGACAAATTCCCTCATAGCATTATTTTACTAAAGCCTATATATCCACTTTGCTGCTTCAAAAGAAAAAGAATAAAGAAAAAAGTGTTAACGACTCTAGCCATTAACACCTATCTTATACTTTAGATTTTTTGAAAGCTGGGTTTTCTTTGCTGAAAAGTAGTGACGTATTGAAAACCGATGGACTTAAGCATATCATAGGTATCTAAGATTCCATCGCCTACATCCTGTACCTTATGGGCATCGGAGCCTACTGTGATGATCTCTCCCCCAAGTTCATGATACATTTTCAGTATTTCAATAGAAGGATTCACTGTATTTAGTCCATAACGATATCCGGAGGTATTCACCTCAATACCCTTTCCTTTTTGAATAATAATTTTTAAAATCTCCTCAATGATTTCATAATCTCTTTTACCCAGTTCTATATCCTCATATTCTCCCAAAGCATATCGCCTTACTAGATCTAAATGTCCATAAACATCATAATCTTCTATGTCTTTAACAATTTCTAAAATTTCTCCAAAGTACCGTTCATAGGCTTCTTCTCGAGTAATGCCTCTAAAGAGCTGTTTGTAGTATAGATCTACCCTATCAATGGTATGACTAGAGCCTATCACAAAATCAAAGGGATGTCCTGCGATCAATTCATGGATCCGGCCCTTCTCCTGCCGCTGCAAACCTACTTCAATACCTATTTTTATCTTAAGTACATCCTTATATTTTTCCTGAGCTGCCTTCAAAGCAGACACATATTCCTCTGAATTAAATAAATCATCTAAAATCAGATCACCAGGCTTCCATACATTTAATTCAGCATGATCTGTAAAAACAATCTCTTTTAACCCCAGTTCAACTGCCCTTTCTAAGGCATCCTCTAACTTCATGGTTGCATCAAAAGAAAAGGATGTATGTACATGATAATCGTACATAGAATCACACCTTTCAAATTATTTTTTTACCAAGGGTTTCCCCCATACATACTCTGGTTTCAAATCCATCCCTGGTATTTTTTATAATATCTTCATCTATTTTCAACTGGCCCTTTTTCAAAAACAAAATAACGGTTGAGCCTCCAAATTTAAAATAACCCTTTTCTTCCCCTCTTTTTACAGGTATTCCTGGTCTATAGGTTTGAATAATGGTTCCCACACAAGTAGCCCCAACTTCCACAATGGCAATCTCATCAAAGGAACTCGAGTTAAAAGAGGTAATTTCCCGTTTGTTTTGGCAGTAAACTGCTGTCATTTTATGAAGTCCAATAGGATTTACTGAGTAGTAATGACCCTTTATAGCCTTTGTACTTCCTGGAATGCCACAGTCTGGAAAGTGAAAGCGATGATAATCTGCTGGACATAATCTCACCACAATACAGGTTCCACCTTCATAAGCCTGAGCCCATTTTCGATCTTGAAAAACCTCTTCTAATGTGTAGTAGGATCCCTTTACTTGAATAACTGCTTGAATATCTATATTTTCATAAGCCAATACTCTGCCGTCAGCTGGTGAGATGAGGGTATCTTTGTCTTGACAAATGGGTCTTGCATCGGCTTTCAGCCTTCGAGCAAAGAAATCATTGAAGTTTTTATAGTGTAGGATATCTTCCTGCTGCGCTTCATCCATATCAATACCCAATTCTTCCACAAAGGCACCAATCTTATTTTTACTTATGGGTAAATCCTGTAATTTTCCATAGATAGTTGAAAATACTTTCCTTTTTACAATGGTTTCCAGCAAAGATCTTCCCGGTGTTGTTTCGTAAACCCATTTCAAAAATTTTTCACCAGCTACAACTTCCTTTGTTCTATTTCCTGTTTTACGATCAATATAATATATATCCATAATTATCCTTCCTATCATCTTTTAACAAATCTATCTCTCCCCTTAGCTTTACTCACTAATTGTTGTCATTATGCCTTATGCCCTATTATTTTACCATAGTTGTTTGTAAATAAAAAGCATCTTCCCATAAGGCTCATTATAGGGAAAGATGCTTTGCTTTTATTACTTATATCTTTATCGATGGTGTACATAATAGGAATCTTTAGATAGTACTTCAAAGCTATATCCCTTAGACTGCAAGCTCTCTATAATCTCTGGAAGGGCCTGAACAGTAGTGGTCTTAGGAGCGTTATCGTGAAAAAGAATAATGGCATCCTTTTTACCTTGAACACCCTCTAGCACGGAGTTGATAATAATCTTCTTGTCCTGTGTCACCGCACTGGCATCCTTTGAACTTACATTCCAATCAAAATACTGATAGCCTTCCTCCTTTAGATGGGCAATTAGATTATTCATCAAATTGCTTCCTCCAGCTCTAGTACTGGCTTCGTTCTTAGATCCTCCTGGAAATCGGATAATGTTCGGCCTTACCTCTGCCACTTCGTCCAGCAGATCTTCCAGCTTTTTTAAATCCTCCATGAAAGCTTCCACGGATTTGTAAATTTTACTATAATTATGGGTATAGGTATGGTTTCCGATGGCATGTCCCTCTTCTACGATTCGTTTATACAGCTTTTTATTGGCTTCTGTTTCACTTCCAATGACAAAAAAAGTGGCCTTAATATCATATTCTTTTAATATATCCAGTATCTTTGCTGTGTTGGCACTAGGTCCATCATCAAAGGTCAAATAGGCTCTTTTATCCGCCGCAGGCTTTTTGGTCTCCTCTTTCTGTCCCTGACTCTTGCTATTGGAAGGTTTTGATTCCTTTTTATAATTTTCTAGTTCTTCCTGAAGCTTCAATAACTCTTTCTCCAAAACTTCCTTTTCTTGCTGACCTTGCTCCCGCTCTAACTCAAGGGTCTTAAAAGCCTTTTGCAGATCCTCATTACTTTGCAACAATTGTGCATTTTTCCCTTGTATATAGGAGGTATGAATACCAAATAAAAGTAATATTGTAATAATGGTAGTACTGAATAATACTGTGTTTTTGTGATTTAATAGTTTGTGCATCTTCCTCACTCCTTAAGGAAAGCTGATTCAAGAGAATGGTCCATAAACCCTTCTCTTCCCATAGGGATAAATAAATGTATTTTGTATCATATATTTATATACTCTTTATTTCTACATTTATTTATTAAATCCTACTTTTTCTTATATTTTTCTCATTCTATTTTTTTCCTTTTAGAAAGAGTGTTTAGGATAATTTAAAGCTGGCCTGGCTTCCTTTTTCTGTGACGCTTACTTCCAACCGGGCATCAATCCGTTCCCTTAACTCGGGCACATGGGAAATGATTCCTACCAGCCTTCCTCCCTGCTGCAGATCAATCAAAGCTTTCATGGCAAAATCAAGGGCCTCCGGATCTAAGGTGCCAAAACCTTCATCTACGAAAATGGTGTCTAGGCTAATCCCTCCAGAGTAGGATTGTACCACATCTGCAAGTCCTAAAGCTAAAGATAGGGATGCTAAAAAACTCTCTCCTCCTGATAGGGTTGTTACAGCTCTTTCTTGACCTGTATAGGTATCAAAAACTTCCAATTCCAATCCTCCTGCTGCATTTTTTCTGGCACGATCAAGGGTTCTTTGTAAATGATAGCGTCCTTTGCTCATTCGCTTTAACCGCTCTGTAGCAGCAATGGTGATATCATCCAACAAGCTTCCCAACACAAATCGCTGTAAGGTTAAACCATGGGGATTCTCCCCATTGCTCACCTGAGACAGATACCCTAGTACCGTATATTCTGCTTCCTTGGCTTCTATGGATTTTTCAAGTTTCTCTATTTCTCCATAAATTTGACGATCGTTCTCAATCTTTTTCTGTAAAATGTTTTCATTTGTCAAGGACTCGTCCTTTTCTTTTTGGGCCTTATCCAATTCTTGCTGCAGCCCTTCCACATCAACCACTATTTGGCCCTGGGCTTCTTCCTTGGCACGTTGGTAACGTTCCTCTGATGCACGAAGGTTTCCATAAAAAACCTTTAAGGATTCTTCTATCTGTTGAATAAGGATTTCATCTTTTTTAGCTGCCATGTAATCATGATATTTCTCAAAGCCCGCTTCATGCATTTGTTTTATAAAACGATTTTTTTCATCTATGTATTTCTCAAGGGTTTCCCGATAGGTTTTTTCTATATTTTCCTTGCTAGCTTTTAAAATTGTTAGGCGCTCGGATTTCTGCTTGTAGATTTTTTCTGCTTCTTCGAAAGAATCTTTCAGCTTTTTGTACACAGCTTGAGTCTTATTTAATTCTTTGTTTAACTGACTTTCAGAACGAACCCTTTCCGGTATAGCGGTTTCTCTTTCACGAAGAGCACCTTCTAGAGTTTGATAGGCTTCACTTTCTTCCTTTAATGTCTGCTCTAGTATCTCCAGTGTCTTTTTGATACTTATTTCCCGGTCTTCCAATTCTTCCAATTTTTTTTCTGCATCCCCCAGCTTTCCTACTTCTTCTTTAGCAGTTTCCCAGTCCTTCTTTTTTTCTTCTAACCTTTCATATAGGTAAATGGCACTTAATGCTGCATCCGCACCCAATTCTTCATGTAAAAGATTAGATGTACTTTCTAATTTTTCTAATTTTAACAACTCCTCTTGAACTAATATACTTTGTTCTCGCTTTTCATTTTCTAATACCTCCAAAGCGTTTTGTCTTTTTTTAAGCTCTTCCTCAGAAGGTACCGTCTCCAGCCTATTTGCTGGATTAGGGTGATGGGTGGAACCACAAACAGGACAGGCTTCAAGTTCTTTAAGATTTTCTGCCAGAATTGCTGCCTGTCCTTTCTGCCACGCTTCCTGAAGCCTTGTCCACTCCTGTTTTCCCTGCTGCCAAACCTTCTCCAGTTCTTCTAATCGTCCTTGATGGCACTCTAGTTGCGCTTTATGATCAGCAGTCTGCTGCTTTAATTCTTCTAATTTTTTACGATGGCCATATTTCTTCCCTATCTCTTCAGCCTGTTTCTGAATCAAAGGAATCTTTCCGATAATTTCCTTTAGTTCCCCTATCCGTAGTTTTTGCTGCTTCAATAGCTCTTCAATTGTTTTTTGCTCCTTTAAGAGTCCTTCTTTTTGTTGTTCTCCTTGTTCTAGAGATTTTTTTAACCCTTCTACCTTTTGTTTATCTCCTTCTAAAGAGAGGACCCTTTCTCTATAGCTCTCTAATTGAATCACGTAAGCCTTCCACCTATCCCGTTCCCCATCTTGGTCTGCTTCTCTTTGCAGAGCCTTTTCTGAAACTTCATATTCTACTATAGCTTTTTCCAGTTCTTTTTCCAATTCTGAGAGTTTTTTCTCCAGGTGCTGCTTATCCTCACTACGCTGTTTTGTCAATTTCTCTCTTTCATCCAAGGTAGCTGCGCGTCTTGACCGCCTTAATTCTTCTTCTTCCTTTTGTATGATAGATATTTTTTGTTGAAGCACGAGAAAAGCTTCTTTACTAAGCTTTTGCTCTTGAAGTTTCTTATTTCCCTCTTTGGCCTTTGTCACCGCTTCTCGAAGGTCTATTACCCGTTGACCCTTTTCCCTGTGACTTTTTTTTAAGCTTAAAAGCTGAACTTCGTCAGCTTTCATTCTTTCTTTAAGAACTTCTAAATTTTCACAGTTTACTTTTTTAAAATTCCAGTTTCGCTGCATCTCCATTTCTTTAATTTGGTCTCTTAATTCTTTTGCCGATTTTTTTAACATTTCTTCTATGTTTCTATACATTTCTGTTTGAAACAGCTTTTCCATAATCTGCTGGCGCTCTAAAGAATCCGCCATCAAAAGCCTCCGAAACTGTCCTTGAGGCAGCATAATAACTTGACGAAATTGACTACTTTTAAAGCCTATCAGCTTTTCTATGCCATCGGTTACATTTTTCCATCCGCTTTCCAGAATCCGTTCTTCCCTTTCACCACTTTGTTCTAACTGCCATAACACAGCTTCTGCATTCTGAATCGTTGTTCCTGTGCCAGATTTCTTTAGTCGTTCCTGTTCCGGTTTTCGATACACTCTATAGAAATCATCCTTAATTCTAAAATCAAAGGTTATCTCTGTGATTTGCTCTAATCCTGCATGATGACTTCTCATACTTTTTCCACTTCTCTCTGCCCCACTGGTATCTCCGTATAAAGCAAAACAAATGCCGTCAAGAATGGTTGTTTTCCCCGCACCAGTAGGTCCATGGATTAAAAATATATTTCGATCTCCCAGCTTCGAAAAGTCAATATGCTGAAGCTCTGCGTAGGGACCAAAGGCACTCATTGTAAGCTTTATTGGTTTCATGCCTGCTCCCCTCCAATTGCTTTATAATATCTATCTAAAACCTGTTCAAATACTTTTTTTTGCTCTTCGGATATCTCTCGGTTCGTTACCTGGCTAAAGAATGAAGAAAATAGATGAACCTCTCCCATCTTCTTAAAATTACGCTCTGGACCAACCAATTGATTTCCTTGTGTAAGCTGAGGTCTTTCAATATGAAGCACATGGGGGTATACTTTTCTTAGCTTGCCAATAGCATCTAAGATTGCACCCTCGTCCTTTAGAGTCACCATTAAATAATCCTCTTTGTTTGGATCTTTGGGACCTGCCTCTAAAATATCTTTCAGATATCCCTCAATGCATCGAAGATCTCTCCTTGGCTTTAGTGCTACAGCTTCTATTTGTACATTTCCAAGGGCATCCATCTCAATTAGGTTGATCTGCTTTTTATGGTTTGCCTCAGAAAAAGAATATTTCATTAAAGATCCAGAGTACCGAATATGCTCTCCTCCCACCTTTTGAGGCCGGTGAAGATGTCCCAAAGCAACATAATTAAAGCCTTTAAAATGAAAAGGATTAACAGCTCCTGACCCACCTACAGAAAGAGGTCTTTCTGATTCACTTTCTTCCCCTCCTGCCACAAAGGCATGGGCCACCAATACATTCCTTCCTTGTGATACTAAACTTTTATAGCGATATTGGAGTAGTTTTTCCATAGAACTGTCATGGGCATCAATAGATGGATCCGAGAGCTGCTCCTTTACTTGGATAGGATCCGCATAGGGAATGGCATGGAAATGTACAGGCCCATAGGGGTCATAAAGCGTCACAGGTCTTTTATCTGCTAATAGTCTTCCCGCTATATTTAACCCCCTGCTTTCTAACAATCGATATCCAAATCCCAGTCGATCGGCACTATCATGATTTCCAGCAATCATGATAATCGGCACCTGAGCATCCAGCAATATCTCTGAAATCACATCATCCAGCAAGTTTACTGCCTCAGTGGGTGGAACAGCCCGGTCAAAAACGTCCCCCGCTACTAGGATGACATCTGGCTTTGCCTCTCGAACCAAGTGAATAAATTGCTCTAAAACATAGGCTTGATCTTCTGTTAAATGAACTCCGTGAAAAATTCTTCCTAAATGCCAATCGGAAGTATGTAATATTCTCATAATCTCACCTCTTGATCCAAATGAAATAGATATAAATAGGATTCCTTAACACCTTTTCCTGTTATTTTTTCTAAGGCCTCTTTATAGAGTTCAATTTGTACCCTATAGTTTTCAATAATATCTGTTTGGTTGTTTATCCCAACATAGTCTGTTTTATAATCTACCAATACATACCCATCATCTTCTTCAAAATAGCAGTCAATAATTCCCTGAATCAATAAGCCTTCTGGGCAGTACTCTAGTCCCATTACCAACTCCTCAGCAGGCTTCATGAAATTGAAGGCTACCTCTCGATATACCCTCGGTGCCCGTAGAATTCTCGTTCCGATGGCACTTCTAAAGAAGGCTTCTAGCTTGTCCAGTTCTACAGCCTGTGCCTCATCAGCTTTTAACAGTTCTCTTCCCACCATTTCTTGGATTTGTTCTTGGATAAACTGCTGTGTCATAGGAAAGCTCAACCTCAAATGCTGCAGCACAAAATGGATAATCGTCCCCTTCTCTGCCCCTGTAAATCCTTTTTTCCCTTCCATAAACCGAGGCATTTTCATCAAAGGAGGAACAAATATCCCTAAGGGATTTTGCTCTTTGACTGTTAGTCTTTTGATCTCTGTAACCGACAGTTTTGAGGGAATATGTACTGCCTCCATATTTTCATAGCTCCAGTTCAAGCGATGATAAATCAATTCTTGATAAGTACTGGACTGGGATTTATGATAGTTTTTCAATTCCTGTAGAATTCCTTCTTTTCGATCTGCCTGCTCAATTTTATTGAAAACAATTGCTTGACGATTCAATACCTTCACATCCCATTGGGCACCATCAGAAAGAAGTTTATCCTCCGGCCAATCTATTGCTGCCTTGTCACGTAAAACCTGTCCATAGGGATGTCTTATGAGTACAGTACCTATCCAATCCAAATAATGTTTAGCTTTGGACAGATGATAGGGATTTATGGGTTTGAGCCAATTTTTAATACTTTTCTCTATGTTTCTAAGGGCCCCCACCAGAATCAGCTTGTCCTTTGGTCTTGTTAGGGCTACATAAAGCACGCGCATTTCTTCTGATAAACTTTCCAGTTTAATTTTGTTCTTCATGGCTAGCTTTACAATGGTGTCGGAATAGTGCCGCAGGTCTGGATCTGCATATTTGGGTCCGATCCCCAAATCCTTATGAAACAGAATCTGTCTATTGGTATCCATAAGATTAAATTGTTTCCCAAGACCAGCTGCAATCACTACTGGAAACTCCAAGCCTTTGCTTTTGTGGATACTCATAATGCGTACTACATCATCCTTCTCTCCTAGGGTCTTTGCCGTCCCCATATCTCCACTGCTGCTTTTAAGCTTGTCAATAAAACGAATAAAGTTAAACAACCCTCGTATGGAAGTCCTTTGAAACTGCCTTGCTCTATCAAATAGAATACGAAGATTGGCCTGCCGCTGTATACCTCCAGGCATTGCCCCTACATAGAGATAATATCCTGTTTCCATTAGGAGCTTCCAAATGAAAATATCCATATTCATATAACGGGATGCTTCCTTCCACTGATCAATTTGCCCTATGAAGGTTGTCAGTTTTTCAGCTAAGGCACTTTCTCCCTCTTCCATATAGGCTTCGATAGCCTCATAATAGCTTTCAGCCTTACTCCCCAATCGAATTTTAATCATGTCTTCCGTTTTAAAGCCTCCTATGGGTGAACGCATAACGCTTAGCAGGGGGATGTCTTGTCGCTTATTATCAATAAGCTGTAATAGCTGTATAAAAATATTGACTTCTATGGCTTCAAAATAACCCGTATGTACATCGGCATAGGCTGGAATTCCCTCTGCCATCAATACCTCTGAAAAAACAGGGGCCCAATTTTTTGTAGTGCGGAGAAGGATTACAATATCCCTATAGGAAATAGCTCTACATTCTCCTGCCTTTTCATCATAGATTTGTTTCCCAATGAGTTCCTTAATTCTTTGCGCAATGATTCTCCCTTCTACTTCTGTATCTTCCAAATCCTCCAGTTCTTCTACTTCTTCAATAACCTCTTCTTCAGAAAATTCCTCACTTTCTACTGCTTCTTCCTCTCCCTTTTTCTCGATAAGGAGCAGTTCTAGGCAAGGCTCTTCAGTTGATGGCATATCTCCCCCTTTATGAAGGCTAGCCTTTTCATCATAATCGATCTCACCAAGGGCCTTTGTCATAATCTGTTGAAAGATACCATTTACTCCTGACAATATTTCTTCTCGACTGCGAAAGTTTTTACTCAAATCAATTCTTCTATCACGGCTCTCCTTTTTTTCTTGATAGCTCTCGTATTTTTCTATAAACAGTGAGGGATCTGCCAGACGAAACCGGTAAATACTCTGCTTCACATCCCCTACTAAAAATAAATTATTTTCCCTTTTAATGCGATCAATAATGGTTTCTTGTACAATATTACTATCCTGATACTCATCCACGAAAATGTAATTGAATTTATTTCTATACTCATCAGCCACCGATACATGCTCTAAAATTCCTAATGCATAGTGCTCCAAATCATTAAAATCCACAATCCCCTTATCTCTTTTCCTTTCTTTATAACTCGCCTCAAAATCTTGAATTAATTGGTATAAGTAGGCCATATAGGGATACATTTCCTGCAGATCTGCAATAGCATTTTGAGGATTCCTAGAGAAAATCCCTTTTTGTAAACTCTGTATAATTTTTTTTCCTTTTTCTCGCAGTTCCTTGGTCTCTTCCTTTAATCCCTCATCTACCTCTTTGTCTACTTTTCCCAACCTCTTATGATTTACAGCCTTTAGTTCTTCATAGAAAGCAAGCATTCCCAGAGGTAATGCCTTTTGTAAAGTTTCTATCAGTTGGATATCTTCAACAATTGCCTGTCGATATCCCAAAGGACCTCCTATTTTTTCACACAGTTCCTTTGCCTCTATAAATATTTCCAAAGCACCCTTTAACTCGATTTCAACTTGTTCAAGGATAGCCCCATACCACGGACTTTTTTCAAAGCCTTCAATATCCATACGAAAATCCTCTATCTTTTCTGAAAGCCATACCAATGGATGGGGTTTGCTTTGAATGAACTCATAGAGTCCCAACACCAATTGCTGCAAAGGCAAATCCTGTTTGCTGTCTCCAAATCGCTCTACCAACCCTAAAAATTCATCCCTGCTCTTTTCATACTCTCTTTCAAAAAGTTCTTCTAAGGCTTCTAGCTTCATGAGAGCCGTCTCTGTACCATCTCCAATACGAAAACTAGGATCTATATCAATCAAATGAAAATATTTTCGAACGATATCAATACAAAAAGCATGAAGCGTACTAATAGATGCGCGGCTTAATAGATTTATCTGCCTTCTAAGATGCTCCTCCTTTTCATTTTTCTTTTCCAACTCCTTTAATATTGCAGCAGCAATCCGCTCTCTCATTTCTCCTGCTGCTGCATTGGTAAAGGTTACAATTAAAAGGCTGTCGATATCAATACCATCTTTTAAAATCAACTGTATAATCCGTTCAACAAGTACGGCTGTTTTTCCTGAACCTGCAGCGGCAGCAACAAGAAGATTGCTATCTCTTGCCTCAATGGCTTCCTGCTGTCCCTCTGTCCATTTAACCATCTTGCCTCACCTCTCTTTTCTTTAACAGCAAATCCATAATCTCTTCATTTTTCATTTTCTTTATATTTCTATAATCATTATTCTCTAGCAAATTGTCAAATTGGCAAATTCCTCTATACTGACAAAAGGCACATGCTGTTTGCTTTCCATTTTTACAAGGTTCAATCCGAATATTCCCCTTCATCATTTCTTTGGAAATTTCTTCTATAAGTTTTTGCACATGGACTAACAATCCTTGAAAACCCTCATGGGATAATACGGAAGAATACTTATGAAAATCCTGATTTTTTCCCAATCCCAATGGAAGGATTTCTGAATGTCCCTCTACCTCCTTGTCCATATGGCGAACTATATGGACATCCTTTAAAACCAAGCCCTTCAACTTCAACTTTTTACGGATTTCCTTTTCAATGGTCTCTGCAATCTTTTCATCAGATTTAACCATCGGATCGTCGATGCGAAAATAGAAAACACCCGCAGGTTTTACAATCTTCTGCTCTTGATTATTATGATGGGTGAGCATCGCATGAAGATAAACCATCAGCTGCAGCTGGATACCATAATATATCTCTGTAAGGTCTAAATCCTTATTCCCTGATTTGTAATCTATGATTTTTATATAGCTATTTTCCTCATCTTCAAAGGCATCTACCCGATCAATGCGGCCTTCTAACAATATCCGTTCTCCATCGGAGAGCACAATTTCTATGGGAGGGTACTCCCCTCCTTGTCCAAAGGCTACCTCATGGCCAATGGGTTCAAAGCTCCCTTTTTTTATGTGATCCGCCAGGGTCCAAAGGGATCTGCGGCTGATTCTTTTCAGACGATTTACCAAATATTTATAACGGTGGGTGCTAAGCAGCACGCCTTCTCCATAAGTGGGCACCATTTCATCAATAATACTATCTATGAGAGCATCTGACTGTTCTCGCTTCAATTCTCGCCAAGAAATCCCCTCTTTCTGCAGCCGCTCTGTAAATCCTTTCATGGACCCATGAAATAGCTCTCCAATATCAGGTGCCTCAACTTTGTATTGCTGTCTTTCCTTAGGTCTAAGGCCATACCTTATAAAATGGGCATAGGGGCAGTTTACAAATTGCTCTAGTCGAGAAACGCTGGCACGGATAGGTCTTTGGTAAATCTGTCTTACCCATTGACTTTCCAAATAATCCTCTTGATTTCTGTGAAAAAGTCCTTCTATGACTGCCTCTCGATGTCTATCCCATTCTTTCTCCTGATAATACCAATGATATACATCCCACCACAAATCCTCAATAGGTTTCCCATCTACATATCGGCGGAGATTTTCTATTAAATATTTAAAGGTGCTGTTTCTTGTGCCAATTAAATGTACTTGCCTTTGGGTATCCTGAACTACATCGCTGTGTATGGAAAGGTTTCCCACTACCTTTCTGATTCTATCAATTAAGATAGAAGGCCGCAGGGCTTTACCCTCTTGATCTGAAAGTGCATAGCTAAGCCATAAATAATGACTAGGCTTACTAAAGGTTGTGTAGATAGTAAATTTTTCTTCTGCAATTCTACTTTCCCTATCAGAAAGAAGGAGAATGCCACTTTCCTTCATTCTGCTCCTTTCTTCGTCAGAAAGAATCCCCTCTTCATCCTTTCCAGAGGGCAGTACCCCATCGTTGATTCCCACAACAAAAAGAGCCTTTATATCATGGCTTTTTGACCGTTGTATATGCCCTACCAGAACCTGATCGATGGTGGTAGGGATGATGGCCAATTCTAAAGAAGCAAAACCTGCTTCCAAAATCCGCACATAATCTTGGAGAGAAATTACCTGCTCTCCTAATATTTCAACCATTTGATCAAAGGTATTTAGAACAATGTTCCATATCTGAGCGTTTTCTAAAAGATAGGCATATTCTCCCCTTGCTCTTAGTTGATCTATCCAAGTTTCCAATTGACTGTTTACTTCCAAATCCTCCAGATATTCATAAAGGGCTCGGGTGATCTCTGAAACAGTTCTTTTTCCTTTAATTTTTTTTTCCAAGAGCCCCATAGGTCGGATAAAATCTTCTCTCCAGCTATTTAAGCTATCCAATTGAGAGGGGTCTCCTTTTGTAAAAGAATCATGCCATCGCTTACCTTGAATACCATATCTCAAAGCATAATTTTCCAAGGTTTCATAGGCATTGATAGATAGACCGCTGAATCCTGCTTTAAAAAAACGAAAAACATCTTCATATCGATAGCCTCTCCGAATGATTTCAAGGGCAGAGAGTGTACACTCAATAATAGGATTATTGACAATAGATCTTTTTTGATCTAAAAAATAAGGAATTTCATACTCTTGAAAAACTCGTTCCACGATTAATCCATAATTTTCCAAATCATTGGTAACTACAGCTATATCCCGCCATCGATATCCCTGATCTCTGACTAAAGACAATATCTGTGCTGCAGCATTTTCAATTTCTGTATAAAGATTGTTTCCAGAAAAAATAAAAATCTGTTCTTCTGCTTCTTTGTTATAGGCTTCATAAGGATAGGCATAAAGCTCTCTTTCCAGATGCTCTATAGCAGAATTCTTTCTAGGTAGTTCTTTGCCTTCTTTGTTCAAATCAAGCTTTTTTTCAGTTAAGCCATAGTTTATAGCTATTTCATGGAACTTGTGATAAGTTGTCTCTGCAACTTGAAATAGATCTCTATCTCTTGCTGCTATATTCTCGTCTATGGTTAAGGCAAGGGTCATCTCCTTTGTCAAGCCTAGAAGCTTCTCAATAATTTTATAGGTCTGAACCGTAAAATTATGGAATCCATCTATCCAAATCCTTGTGTTTTTTAAAAAATCTGCTTCCTCTAATTTTTCAATTAATAGATTTATGTAATCTTCCGTATCTAAATATTTTCCCTCTAGGTATTGATTAAATCGCTCATAAATATGGGCAATATCTAATAGCTTTCTTCTCAAGATGCTCTCCTCATCAAAGGTTGATACCTCTTGGATCAATCCATAGGGAGAGATGTCCTGCTGTTTCAGTTCACAGAGAAGCTCACTAAGCTTGCTGACAAAGCCTTCCTGCTGTGCTCCTTTTTTATAAATGTTCAAATCCTTCTCTGATTCGTCTATAATTTTGCGAATAACCATCTGCTTTCCTTGATCATTGATATGGGTTCTGGTAATACCGCCTACTTCGCTGAAAACCCTATGGGCCAACCGTGTAAAACTCAGTACCTCGATACGCATGATCCCTGGCAGCTTCATCTTCTCTACTAAATCCCGCTCTGCCTGTAGTGTAAACTGATCGGGTACAATCAGAATAAGCTGATCCTCCGTTTCCTCCAATGCTTTTTTTATATCTTCCAAGATAAAATGACTCTTTCCAGAGCCAGCTCGTCCCAATATATACTTAACACCCATAGCTTCACCCCTTACAAAAATCAAAAAAATCCATTCTTTTTGCTTATAATTATACCATATATAAGTTAACAAAAAAAGAAAAGCCTTCTCCCATGCTGAAGAAAAGGCTTAACAAAATCATACAACTTTTCCATTATTTCTTTTTTAGAGTACTAATCATCCCCTTGATTTGAGCCTCTTCTTCCATGGTAAAAGGCTTTCTTTGATAGATACCAATAGATATGAGTTTTCCGTTTAAGTTTAGCTGATAAAAGAAGATATGACTTTCCGTAGCATGATCCTCCACAAGAGCACCATAAATCTTTCCTATACCTTCTAAGTCGATGGTTTCTGTTCGTTCTAGAGCAAAATAATTATCTATGGATAAAGACTCCTTCAAGCTCTCCTCACTAGCAATTTTAGCCCCCTCATCGGGAGATTCCATAATATTCAAAGCCATTCCATTACTATTTTTAAAGGTCTTTGCATATATTTTAAACTCTTCATGATTTTCTTCTTCAGAAAGTTCAAAGGACTGGGGCAGCTCTAAGATCCAATCTTGATCATGACCTTCTACCGTAAAATAATCCTTCGGCTTTGCATTACACCCCCCTAAAAATAGTAATACTATTAGAATAAATACTGCAGCTTTTATTCCGCTTTTCATCAAATCCCTCCTCAACAGATATTCCCATTATACCATGGTTCCTAATCTATCAAAAAGAGGGCCTTCAACATTTGCTAATTATTTATGATAAAATCTTTCAAAAGAAAACTCTTTCAGATTATAGGAGCTGCCCTTTCCTTGGATTAAGTCAGCAATTAATTTTCCAGTAAGGGGTGCCAATGCCACCCCATCTCCTTCATGGCCTGCAGCCATGAAAAATCCCTTTTTCCCTTTAACTTCTCCCAGAATCGGTTTTCCATCAGAAGTTGCTGGCCTTAAGCCTGCAATCGTCCGAATCATATGTACCTCTTTGAAAATAGGGAATAAATCTATAACCTGTTGAGCAATCCTTTCTATCACCTCTAAGGTAGTGTCCTTGCGGTAGCCTACCTTCTCTCTGGAACTTCCAATGAGAAAGTTTCCCGCAGCCGATTGACTGATGGCAAAACCTATCCCTAGTTCTTGAGATCGTTTATCCGTTGTTAGAGAGCATTCTGGTTTTATTTTTCTTACAATGTATTCAGCACTCCATGCATTGGTTTCTCCAATAGCTGGAATGGATTCTGTGATCAGTATCTGTCCACGGACTGGAGATATAGGTATCTTCATGTCGACTAATTTCCCAATTTGGGAGGCCCAGGCCCCAGCAGCATTAACAACATATTCACTCTCCACTGCTGTTCCGTCAGAAAATATCATCTGCCAATGATCACTTTTAGGATTGAGTTCGATTATTTCAGTATTTCTTCGAACCTCCAAGCCCAAAGCCCTTCCCTTGCCTAAAAAACCCTTCATAACCTTCAATGGATAGACCTGAGCATCGGTGGGACTATAAGTAGATGCAATCATCCCCTTTCTAAGATGGGGCTGTTTTTGATACAGAGTTTTTGCGTCCACAATCTCTACATCTAAACCGGAGCGCCGCTGTCCCTCAATAAATTCTTCCATAACCTTTAACTGAGCGGAGTTCTCAATTAAAACCATGCCCCCTCGGACTTCAAAATCCAGCTTTGTGTCCAATTCCGCTGATAGACTTCGATACATTTCTAGACTCTCTATAGCCATTTCCAAGAGGCTTCCGGGCTTCTTGGATTGCAGCAAAATCATTTCATCGCAGGCTCCGGAAGCTCCATTGCCCAACTCATTTTTCTCAACGAGCAATACTCGCTTTCCTCTTTTCGTTAAATAGTAGGATGTAGATAACCCCATCAATCCCCCTCCGATGACCGCCACATCATAGTGTTTTCTCATCCAGCATCGCTCCCTTGTCCTGTCTTACCCCTAAGACTTATTTATAAAGCATGGATACCTATTATCTCTATGCTAAGAGATCTAATAGGATTCCAAAGATATTTTTCATTATAATACAATATCCATAAGTCTAACAATTATTTTTCTGAAATGTCTAAATACTTTCAAAAAATAAAAACCATGGGCTTTCAAGTATATAAAGCAACCATGGTTTTTAATAAAAAATTATATTTATTTGGTTTTCAGATAATGTTGAACGGACACGTTGGGCACCTCATAGAGTATCCCTTCAATTACGAGGCTTATTTCTTTCATGAGCTCAACAAACTCCATTTCAATACGATTGGCAATTTGTCGAACAATTCGAATCCTCGGCCGCAATGGATAGTTTTCAAAAACTTCATCCACTACCCCTACGTCCCCATTGCTTAGTCTTACCAAGGTACCTATCGGGTAGGGAACTACCTTTTTCATGAAACTACGGGTCATATCAAAATCAAAATAACGTCCCGCTGCTCCCATGATATATTCTAAAGCTTCATGGGGTGGAACAGGTTTTAATCCAGGGGAGCCCGATGTAAGATTATCATATTTATTGGTGATGGCCACAATTCTTGCAAGTTTATTGATATTGCTGCCTACGATGCCCGCTGGACTCCCTGTCCCATCCACATGCTCGTGATGCTGCAGCACAATTATTTTAGCCAATCCTGTAACCACGCCGTTATCTTTAAGATATTCGTAACCCTTTTCCGTATGCCGCTGGATTAATTCAGCTTCCTCTTCCGTAGGATTTTCCTTAAACAAAATATCCTTCGGTATAAAAACCTTTCCAATATCATGGAGCATGGCGCCGATGCATAAGTCATATAATTCATTTTTATTTAGCCCAAGTTCTATACCCAATGCCATAGAAAGAACTGCTGTATTCACAGAGTGCTCATAAATATAACTATCTAAAGTTTTGATATCTACTAAATTGATCATAATATTTTTATTACTGGATATCTCATCTACAATTTCTTTTGAGACATCCCTCAGAGAAGCTACCTGTTTTTCCTTCGCTTGTTCCAGTGCCTTTATTTTTCTTGGAGTGTTATTTGCACTTCCTGATTTCTCAAAAGCTTTGAAGGTCTCCTTAATAGTTCTGACAGCTTTGTTGCGCATTTGGGGTTTAATAATATCCTCAATTTCATAATCGCTGTATTCGTCTTGAATATAGAGACTATGTACACCAACCTCTTCGACTTTTTTCAGCAGTGGTTCATTGAGCTGTACCCCAATCTTCAACAAAATACGCCCGTCTCCATCATATAAGGGTTGGGCTAAATAACTATTTTCTTTGATACAGTTGATTGGTACAAGTCTCATATACTTACTCCTTATCCATAAATTTAATACAATCTAAAGTATAACAAATTCGACATTTTTTTTAAAGCATTGTCCTAAATTTAACAAATCTTTAATAGATGTCTTATTTTAGATTTTATTTATCCATTTATTTTTTTCTGTCATACTAAAGCAGGTGCAAAATTACAAGGAAAATTCCCCACTGCTTCCAGCATTACCGCCTATGAATCCGGTAACCCTAGGACCCTTGAGGAAGCGCGTCGGCTTTTTTATGTGGCTATGACTAGGGCTAAGGATGCTTTAAAAAGTATTATAAAAGCGATCAGATTAACCTGATCGCTTTATCTATGTATGCCTATAATCCTAGCAGCTCGTCAACTCTTTCTTTATCAAATCCTACAATGATCTCATCATCAATGAATATGGCGGGAACACCCATGATTTTTCTTTTCATCAATTCTTTTCTTGCATCTGGATCCTCATGAATATTCCTTTCCGTAAAGGATACGCCTTTCCCCGAAAGATACTCTTTCGCAGTATGACAATGCGGTCAGGTATTGCTGGTAAAAACAGTTACATTTTTCATCAATAACACCTCCTAATGATTGGAATTCATCTTAAAGAATTATAAGAACAGTATACCCTTAATGTTATGGGAAAATCAATTATTTTTATTATAGATAAATTTAATAGTAGCTATATAATAATTACAGGGCAAACGATTCTCTATCATGATCCCCTTTTCCAAGACTCCTGCTTTATCTTTGATTATTTGGGTATTATAATGTATAATGTATATGAATTGAAAATCTCTTTCAAAAAGTTTTATTCTCTAGTTTTTATAGGATTAACCTAAATACATGAAATAGATGAAGGGGGCATATCGAATATGAAAAAACCAACTATTTTGATGATACTAGATGGATTTGGCTTGAATGAAAATGAATATGGAAATGCTATCAAACAGGCCCATACACCTAATATTGACAGTTGTTTAAAAAATTATCCCAATAGTATTGCCCATGCCAGTGGATTAGATGTAGGTCTTCCTCAGGGACAGATGGGAAATTCTGAAGTAGGCCACTTAAATATTGGTGCCGGACGGGTGGTATATCAGGAGCTTACCCGTATCACCAAGGCCATTGAAGATGGCGACTTTTTTCAAAACTCAGTATTTCTTAAAGCTATTGAAAATGTGAAAAAACATGACTCTTCCTTACATCTTTGGGGACTGCTTTCTGATGGAGGCGTTCATAGTCATAACACCCATCTTTATGGACTTTTAAAGCTAGCAAAAGATGCTGGATTAGAAAAAGTATTTGTTCATTGCTTTTTAGACGGCAGAGATGTACCTCCTTCCAGTGCAGGTCATTATATTAAAGCTTTAGAATCAGAAATGCACGCTATTGGTATCGGTAAAATCGCTACTATCGCTGGCCGTTATTATGCTATGGATCGAGACAATCGTTGGGAACGTGTGGCTTTGGCCTATAATGCTATTGCACTGGGAATTGGGGAAAAGGCAAATTCAGCAGGAGAAGCTATTGCCAACTCCTATAGTAACAACGTTGTAGATGAATTCGTCCTTCCCACAGTAATCCAAGACAAAGGTACTCCAGTGGCTACCCTAAACCCGAATGATTCAGTTATTATGTTTAACTTTAGACCAGATCGTGGGAGAGAAATCACTAGAAGTTTTGTAGATCCTGAATTTGAGGGATTTGAAAGACAAAAAGGTTTTTTCCCTCTTCACTATGTCTGCATGACACAATATGATGCTGCTATGCCCAATGTTCAAGTAGCTTATTTACCTCAGACCTTAAGCAATACCCTAGGGGAATATATTTCTAGTCTGGGACTAAAGCAGTTGCGTATTGCTGAAACAGAAAAATATGCCCATGTTACCTTTTTCTTCAATGGTGGTGTAGAAACCCCTTATCCTGGAGAAGAACGGATATTAATCCCTTCTCCCAAGGTAGCAACCTATGATTTGCAACCTGAGATGAGCGCCATCGAGGTTACGGATCGATTGGTAGAGGAAATCAAAAAAGAATACCATGATTTAATCATTGTCAATTTTGCCAATGCGGATATGGTAGGTCATACGGGTATCATCGAAGCTGCAGTTAAAGCCGTAGAAACTGTAGATGCTTGTGTAGGTAGAGTCATTGATGCTGCAGTAGCCCTTGACGGTCAAATTTTGTTAACCGCAGATCATGGCAACTCCGATGAAATGCTTGATGCTGAGGGCAATGTAATCACAGCCCATTCCACCAATCCAGTTCCGTTGATCCTGATTAATGCTTCAGAAGAGTACGGTATTGCAGAGGGCAGATTAGCCGATATTGCTCCCACACTTCTTCACATGATGGATATTCCTCAGCCAGAAGAAATGGAAGGAAAATCTCTCCTGATAGAAAACCTGGCTCTCGAAGAAGTAACTGCATAACTATAAAGGCTTTGCCCATGAATATAGGAGGTAGAGGGATGGAAAAAATTATTGTAGAGAGCTTTACAATGGATCACACAAAGGTTCAAGCGCCCTTTGTTCGAAAATGTGGTGTCATTGAAACACCAAAGGGAGATATTATCACAAAATTTGATTTGCGATTTACACAGCCTAACCAAGAAAGTATGCCAACGGGTGCTATCCATGCCATCGAGCATCTACTTGCAGGATTCATTCGTGAAGAATTGTCTGATATCGTTGATATTTCTCCAATGGGTTGCCGTACAGGCTTTTATCTGATTAAGGTAGGGACTGCTGAGGAGTTAGAGGTAGCAAGGGCTCTTGTTGGTGCCCTTGAAAAGGTAATGGCAGCTGAAGAAATTCCAGCAGTAAATCCAGTGCAATGTGGTAATTATCGCGATATGTCTCTATTTGGGGCCAAAGAGTATTCTCGCATTGTTTTAGATGGTCTTAAAGAACTTTATACTATATAATGAATTTATGAAAAGACTGGTGATATATGCTTTACCAGTCTTTCTTTATATATGCTTACAAAGATTCTTTCCAAGTTTTCTTCGTCTCAATAAATCTACAAAGGCTTCTACCCTTGTCTGGTACCCCCCTATACCTGTCATTTCATCTAATATAAGTTTGAGCACAGGGATATTTTTTTCCCTCTCAATGGTAGGGAGAATGCTTTGTGCTACAATCTCAGGCATACATGTAAAAGGCATTAAATGAATCACACCATCAAAGGCTTCTTCCCCAAATCTTACTGCATTGCCAATAGAATGTCGGGCATGCCCTCCAATTTCCCTATCCAAATAAGGCCTTGCCCATTGATGTATAGCCTCTTTGTTAGAGTACACAAAGGGAAGAAAGTCAATTTGCTCACGGATAAATTCACTGGCGGTTACAGAGCAATGGACTTCTACCCCCATGTGCCCTAGATTTTTGACCAAATCTTGATTAATGAAGGGATCTAGTACTGTATAGATTTCCCCTATAATCCCAATTTTTATAATTGTTCCTTCAGAATCTGCTTGAACTCCTTCAAAGGCCTCTTCATACTTTTTAATGATTCCTACTGCTTCATCACAACCTCTGGCCTGAAGGATTTCCTGTTGAAAGTCATTGTTTAGACCCTCTACAACCCTGCTGTCTACTGCCCGCGGTCGTATTCTGCAAATCAGCTCATCCAATTTATCTATGCGATGAATAAGCTGAATTCCCTTTACAAAAATAGGGATTAGATGATAGTAACCTTTTTTATTTGATACAATTTTTAATTTATCTAAAACTTCCTTTATTTCTTGAAAACTTTTAAAGGGTTCTACACAAATTAGCTCAAACTCATATCCTAGCTTTTTTAATATATTCCTATGTAGTGCTTGATAATATCCAATTCTGCACACATCACAACCACTCCACATAAATAGCGTATCCGCACCTTTCTCAATACTCTCCATATAATTCCCCAGGGTTAGTTTAAAGGGGATACAAATAGATTCCGGTGCGTATTTGGTTCCCAATTCCAAGGTGCGCTTATTGGATTTGGGCGGAAGGACAACTTCTGCTCCAAGCTCTTCAAACATGGCTTTCAGAGCGATATAGGTATTGCCCATATGAGGAAATGTTATCTTCATCCCGCATCCTCCATTCTAACATATCCATAAATGCCTCAACTCTCGTGTGAAATCCTGCTTCTCCCCCATGCTCGTCTAATGTCAAAAGTAAGAAAGGTATTTTTCTCTTTTCGCAAATCTCTTTTTCTGCTAGATCAGCTACTACCGAATCCACACCACATCCAAAGGTAGAAATATATATGAATCCATCAATATTTCTCTTTTCTACACAATAGGCAGCGGTACCCAATAATTTATTGGCAAAGGTCCAAAAGAACCTTGCAGGATACAGATCCATATATGGATCTGTATCCTTTCTGTTGAACATCTCAGGAGTGATAACTTCAAAGCCTGATCTTAATAGCAGGCAAGCAATGTTTCTATTTAAGAAGGAGTCATAAAGATGATAGGGATGCCCTAAAAGCATGATCCTTTTTTTTCTATCTCTTAACCCTGACCTAATTAAATCATGGGAAGCTTTTATTTCATGATTTTCTTTCATTCTCAGACAATGGTCTTTATATTTTTCCCTTGCTTTTTTATAAGCTCTCTGGATAATTCTTTTATCCTTTGTAAAAGTGTTACCAATCTCATAAATGACTTTGTCATAGGATTTATTCGAAGTAAACAAGTTTATATCAGGAGAGATGAGGGGGGGCAAGTGAGAAATAGAATTTTTTATCATTTCTGGCAAACCACAGAACTTAGGGCAGATATATTCGTCTCTATGTACACTGGTTATTCTAGGTATAAAAAGTATATCCACCCTTGCCTTTATACTTTCTACATGACCATGAAATAGTTTAATAGGAATACAGGCTTCATCCACCGTGCTTTGCGTACCTCTATTTAATATTTCTTTATTGCTGTAGTCAGAAAGCACTATCTCAGCTCCCAATTCCTTAAAGAACGTAATCCACAAGACATGATATTGATAATAAAGTAATGCTCTAGGGATTCCAACCTTCACTGTCATAACAACCCTCCAAGTGATATTTCATTAACTTTTAAATTATGGTCAAAAATCCAGAAAAATATTCAACTAGATCCTATTGAATATTTTTCTACGCAACTTTCTTCAGTTATAACCCTATCCTAATCAGCGATATATAAGGAATTTGCTAGTTTTTCTTTTATCTGCTCTGGGAAAAAAGGAGATACCTCATTCCATAGTCCAGGAGATCGAAAGGCTGCTACAAAAAATTTCCCATCAAAACTAGCCTCTGGATTTTTATTGTATGAGAGTATAAAACCACCCATTTCTTCTATATATACCTGAGCAGCTGCTATATCCCATATATACACATTAGACGAAATGAACAGATCATATTCTCCATTGGCTACCTTGCAAATCTCCAATGAAGCACAGCCTAAATAACGATAAGCCTGGGCACGGGAAAGCATATCCAATATATTCATCCTATAGTTTGTCAGCTCTTTTATTGTCCTTAGACTAATTGCCGCAACCGATTCATTTAATTTCTCAACCTTTTTCAATAGAGGATATTGCCTCTTTTCGTTCATCCATGCTCCTTCTCCCCCTTTTCCCCCATATACAACTTCTTTTGCCACATCATAGACAAGACCAAAGACTGGCCTTTTCTCTTTATAAAGGGCTAGTGAAATAGCATAATCCTTTCCAAAGCGGAAATAGTTTGTTGTACCATCAATGGGATCGATAATCCATGTGTATGCCACACATCTCCTGTCTAAGCAATGAATCCCCTCTTCAGATATAATATGGTGTTCTCTATATTTTTCTTTGATCTCCTCTATTAAGTATTTCTCCACGAAAATATCATCTTCTGTAACCAAGTCTGCATGGGATGTTTTTTTCATTACCTTTATCCTGCCGTCTTTTCCCCTGTTTTTTAATTTCATACCAGCATTATGAAGCAGTCTATATGCAAAATCATACATATCCTTTTCTTTTTCATTCAACTTCTGCATCCCTTCCTTCCATCTTGTTTAAGCTGCTATTGTCCCTAGCCTATCAGATTTTTTTTAAATCCATATTAAAATAAGATTAGGATTTTATGAAAAATCATTTAGCCCTTTGTTGATGGGATTTCTTGTCGAAATTATTAGAATTATGTTCTGTGGTTACATAAAAATATATTGACCCCACCCTTTTAGTTCATTATAATTAAAAGAAAAATGAATGGGTGTTTATTATATGCAATTTTTAAAGGATGAGGTTCGAAGTACTATCCATCAATGTGCTTTGAAAGAATTTTATGAAAAAGGCTACAACGATGCTTCTATGCGTTCTATCGCTGAAAGAGTAGGTATGACCGTTGGCAATCTGTATCGTTACTTCCCCAATAAGGAGGATTTATTCTATCAGGTGATTAGCCCTGCCTATCATAAGTTAATTGAATTAATACAAGAAGACCATACACAAATAATAAATCTAAGAGAAGCTCAGAGCTTTGTTGAATATATTGCAGGACGAATGGTTCTCATCAATGGCCAGCATCGCGAGGAATTATTAATCCTAATGGATGGTTGCAGCGGTACGCGATTTGAGCATGCCCAAGATGAAATTGTTCGACTAGTAGAAAATCGACTTAAGAACCAACTTTTTCCTAAGCTTGAAGAGATGAATATTCCTACCCCTGATGAGTTTTTTGCCCATGTTCTTTCTGTGAGCATCATTGAAGGTATGAAAGCTATTCTAAAGCATTATGAAGATGAAAAAGATATGAGAGGATTGATTACGCTGTTTATACGCAGTCACTTTCATGGTATTGGCCATGGTTTTATATAATTTTTTTGTATTAAAAATGAACCTGTGTTCATTCCACATTATTTTTAAGGAGGCAGTTTATGGAAAGAAAATTTATAGCATGGATACTGAGCTTGGCTGTTCTATTGACAGCTGGCTGCTCTATCAAAGCCGAAGACAATTCTCTACAAAGAAAACCAAAGCCAGTCAGGGCTATCACCCTTCATGAAGAAAGTCACCCTGTTATTCTGAATTATTCAGGCATCGTAGGTGCAGAATCAATAAAAAAACTGGCCTTTAAGAGCTCTGGAAAAATTGACAAGGTTCTTGTAAAAAAAGGGGAGCAAATCCATGTAGGTCAGCCTCTGGTACAACTGGATATAAAGGATTTATCCTATAATCAGGCAGCTTCTCAAGGACAGCTGCAAGCGGCAAGGGCTCAATATGAGAAAACCATCAATGGCGCCCTTCCAGAGGATATCAAGCAAATGGAGGCCAATGTAAAAAAAGCCGAAGCAGCCTATCAATTTTCAAAGGATAATTATGAAAAAATGGAGCACTTATATGCTGCTGGCGCCCTCTCCAAAAATGATTTTGATAAAGCCAAACTTGAGTTGGATATCAAAGAAGCGGATCTCCATAGTGTCAAGGAAATGGAGAAAAAAACGAAAAATGGTTCTAGAGCTGAAGAACAGGCTGCTGCCAAAGGTCAGCTGGAACAAGCTGCCGCAGACTACAATCATAAAACAAGCCTTCTAGAGGATGCCCTTTTAAAGGCAAATGCTGATGGCTATGTGGTAGATATATTGTATGAGTCCGGAGAAATCGCATCAGCAGGTTATCCTGTAATTGTAGTACGGGACAACAGTCAGGTGCTTAATGCAGGCATATCTTCAAAGGATTTTCCTAAAATTACATTAGGAACAAAGGCCAAAATTCGTATAAACAATCAAGAAATCGATGGTGAAGTCACCAATATAGGTCAAACCCCCGATAATGAAACCCTTACCTATCCTATTGAAGTTTCTCTGCCCGATGTCCATTTGCCTATAGGAGCCATCGGCACTGTGGACTTTATCATTGGGGAAACAAAGGGAATATGGATTCCTATTTCTGCTATTCTATCGAATGGAGAAGACTATGTATTTGTAGAAAAGGATGGGCAGGCCTTCAAAAGAGAGATTTTTTTAGGAGAAATCAAAGGCAATCTCGTAAGGGTTGAGGGTTTATCTAGCAATGATAGGCTCATTGTTGAAGGAATGAAAAAAATCAAGGATCAGGAACTTGTTTCCGTGCTAGATTAAAGGGGGAAATATCGTGGGAAAAGCACTTATATCTGCTGCCATCAAAGAAAGAAAGGTAACCCTTTTTCTCGCAGCACTGATTATGCTTGCAGGTCTTTACAGCTATTACATCACGCCGAAGCAGGAGAATCCAGAAATCACACCATCCATTGCTATCGTGACAGCTATTTATCCTGGAGCTTCCCCAGAGGAAGTAGAGCGGTTGGTGACCAGTAAAATAGAAGAAGAAGCGGCAGAGCTAAAGGGTTATGATTATACAGAATCTCAATCTCGCAACAGTCACTCTGTAGTCGTGATCCGACTTACTCAGGATGCAGATGTGGAAAAGGCTTGGACAGACTTGAGGCAAAAAATGGATGATCTTCAAAGTCAGCTGCCTAATGAGGTGCAACCCATTGAAATTAATACAGATCTTACTGAAACAGCAGGGATCATCATCAGTATGTCGGGAGAAAGCTATTCCTACGAAGAACTAGCTTCCTATGCAGAGGATTGTAAGAAGATTCTTACCAAGGTTCCCGGAATTGCCCGCTTTGAAATCCATGGGAAGCAGGAAAAAGAAATTAAAGTTGAAGTAGATATGGCACTGCTCAATCAATATCAGCTCTCCTTAGAGGATATTGTAAAAATTCTGCAGACCCAAAACATTGCAATTCCCTTAGGTCAAATCAAAAACGACAGTACTAGATTAAATGTCAGTACCACTGGCACCTTTACAGATCTGACAGAAATTGAAAATACTATCATTACTGGTTCTAGAGACAGTGGTGCAGTAGTCCGATTGAAGGATGTTGCAACAGTCTCCATGGATTTAGAAGACTCAAATTATCGCATCAAGCACAACAATAGCAATGCAGTTCTCTTGACAGGATATTTTCAAGAGAATAAAAATATTGTGCTTATCGGTAAGGAAGTGGAAAAAGTAATTCGCAGCTTTCAACAGGACTTACCTGATGATATCCATTTTGATCAGGTGCTTTATCAACCTAAGGATGTAAGCCGATCGGTTAACAACTTCATTATCAATCTTATTCAAGGTATATTCTTTGTCATTATTGTAGTCTTTATTGGTATGGGTTTTAGAAATGCCATCATTGTTTCTACAGCTATCCCCCTATCTATTTTATCTACCTTTGTAATGATGAGGCTATTTTCTATTTCTATTCATCAGATATCTATCACTGCTCTAATTATTGCACTGGGTATGCTGGTAGACAATGCCATTGTTGTCAGTGATGCCATTCAGGTGAAAATTGACAAGGACACAGATCGAATGGAAGCCTGTGTACAAGGGGTTAAAGAAGTAGCTGTTCCTGTGCTGACCTCTACCCTAACAACGATAGCTGCCTTTAGCCCCTTGTTAATGCTGACCTCTATGGCCGGAGACTACATCCACAGCTTGCCCCTTATTATTATCATTTCCCTGACAGCCTCCTATTTGGTAGCTCTTTTTGTAACTCCCACCATGGCTTATTTATTTTTTAAGAAGAGCAATGTCAGAAAAAAGGAATATGCTGTAAGAAAGCTCTTTGACCGCTTGCTCCATATGGGTATGCGTCATCGGCTCAAGATGATATTTTTGGCCTTTACAGTTTTTGCTTTGTCCCTTTTACTGGCAACACAGCTTGGACTACAATTTTTTCCAAAGGCTGATACCAACCTTATCTATATTGACATGCGAACAGAAGCTGGTACCGATATGCGTAAAACAGAAGCTTTAGTAGAGCAGGTCTCTTCCATGTTAGACGAACAGAAGGAAATTACTAGTTTTACAGCAGCTATAGGGAATGGATTGCCTAAGTTTTATAATACGCTGCCTATTTATACCCCATCCCAAGATTTTGCTCAAATGATGTTAGAGATAGATTTAAAAAAACAAAAGACTTTTAAGTCCAATACAGATTTTGCAAATTATCTTCAAGAAACTTTTGATGAAGAAATTTCAGGAGGTACTGTAACCGTTAAGTTACTTGAACAGGGGGAGCCTATTGGTGCACCTGTACGGGTTCGCGTTACAGGCGAAGACATGGAAAAACTGGCAGCAGCAGCTAACCAAGTTAGCCATTATCTCTCTAGCATTGAAGGAACCATCAACATTGATGATGACTTGAGTGATAAGGTCTTTGAGTTTTATGTAGACATAGATGTCCAAAAAGCCAGTTATTTCGGTATTACTAAATACGATATCCAAAAGGAAATAAATATTGGCTTGATGGGTCGAAGGGCTTCTATATTCAGAAATAATAATAATGAATACAATATCCTAGTTAAGAGCAACATAGAGTCTAGTGAAGCCCTGGAAAATATGGCTATTAAATCTTCGGCAACAGGCAGCAAGGTGCTGCTCAAAGAAGTTGCAAGTATAGAATTACGACCTCAAATGCCTGCTATTAAAAAACATGATCGAGAAAAATCCGTTACTATTTTTAGCGATGTCAAGTCTGGCTTTAGTTCTGTAAAGATTCAGAGAGAGCTTCAAGAAGGATTAAAAAATCTAGATCTTGAAGATGTTCATGTGGTATTCGATGGAGAAAGGGAGAAAATTCAAGAGCATTTTGGCAGTCTGGGCATGCTTGCAGTTTTTGCCCTCCTATTGGTATATGGCATTCTTTTGATTCAGTTCAATTCCTTTATACAGCCATTGATTATTTTATTGACTATACCCCTATCCACCATCGGCTCAATCATTGGTTTGTTTATATTCCGTCAGCCGCTATCCTTTACTGGATTATTGGGAATGGTAAGCTTATTGGGAATTGTAGTGAACAATGCCATCGTTCTGATTGACTTTATTAATGGGGAAAGAGCTGTGGGCAGAGGTATCACTGAAGCTTGTTTAGAAGCAGTAGATAAACGTTTCAGGCCTATCATGCTCAGTACAACCACTACAGTTATCGGACTTACACCTCTTGTATTTTCTGGAAGTGAATTGTTCCAACCCATGTCCATCTCCTTGATGAGTGGATTAATGGTTTCTACATTGCTAACCCTGGTTATCATTCCTGTGGTCTATAATATGATAGAATCTCCATTAGCTAATTTGAAAGAAAAAAGAGTTGAATAAATATAAATACAATTAAACCCCTCATTATCTTCACAGCAAAGGATAATGAGGGGTTTTTATTATTGGTATTATGCTAACCCTAAGGCAATTTCCACCATCTTGGTAAAGGTTTCCTGACGCTCTTGTGCTGTGGTCAATTCATGGGTCACAAGACTATCACTGACAGTCAGAATGGTTAGAGCATCTACCTTAAATTTTGCAGCTAGGGTGTACAATGCTGCAGTTTCCATCTCTACTGCCAACACCCCATATTTAGCCCATTTTTTCCAACCATCGACTTCGTCATCATAGAAAGTATCCGAGGTTAAAATGCTTCCTACCTTCGTTTCAATTCCCTTGCTTTGTGCAATATCATAGGCCTTTTTCAGGAGCTTGAAGCTGGCTGTAGGTGCATAATCCATTCCACCAAAACGAAGCTTATTAACTGCTGAATCCGTTGAGGAAGACATGGCCAGAATTACATCTCTTAACTTCACATCCTCCTGTAAAGAGCCGCAGGTACCTATTCGAATAAGATTTTTTACATCATAGCTGGAAATCAGCTCGTTTACATAGATAGATATAGAAGGAACGCCCATTCCTGTTCCTTGGACGGATACGCGCTTTCCCATATAGGTTCCTGTAAAGCCGTACATGCCTCGTACTTCATTATAACAAACTGCATTTTCAAGCATATTTTCTGCAATAAATTTAGCTCGCATGGGATCTCCTGGAAGCAAAATAGTTTCTGCAATATCTCCCGCCCTTGCACCAATATGTACACTCATTTTATGAACACTCCTTTACATCCTTTTGATTCCATAATTCTACAGTACCTTGAAAAATCCTGCATTCTTCTGTAAATTCATATAGGGTTCTCACACTCGAATCCTCTTTAGTATGGGAACATCCCTTTATTTTCATACACTATTCAAAATGATGCTCAATATATTTTTCTGCCTGTACAGCAGCAATGGCACCGTCAGCTACCGCTGTGACTACCTGTCGTAAAGACTTCACGCGGATATCTCCAGCAGCAAAAACTCCAGGGGTACTGGTTTTCATATTGTCATCGGTAATAATGTATCCTGTCGGATCCATCTCAACCTGTCCTGTATATAAGTCACTTAGAGGCTTATAGCCTACAAAAACAAAAATGCCAAAGGTTCCATCCTCCTCACTGGCCTTATACTCTGTCCGCTCGCCAGTAACCGTGTTTTTAAATATACAGGACTCAACAATACCTGAACCCTTTATTTCTTCAATGGTTGAATTCCACATAAAATTAATTTTAGGATTGTTGAAGGCTTTCTCTTGAATAGATTTTGCGGCCCTTAATTCATCTCTTCTATGAACAATGGTGACCTTTCTTGCAAACTTCGTTAGAAAGATTGCTTCCTCCACCGCTGAATCTCCACCTCCAATAGCGAATACCTCTAAATCTGTAAAAAAATCTGCATCGCAGGTGGCACAATAGGATATCCCCTTCCCTGTAAGCTCTACTTCACCAGGGCATCCAATTAACTTCGGTTCGGCACCACTAGCTATAATCACGGTTTTTCCGTAGTATTCTTGCTGTTCTCCCTTCACAATTTTGATAGAGTGGGAAAGATCAACTTCCTTGATGATGTCTTTCTTCCGCTCTGCACCAAATTCCTCTGTCTGTTCGACCATCCTAGCTACCAAACTGGGTCCCGTAGCGTTGGGCATAGAACCAGGATAGTTGGCCACTTCATTGGTACCAGAAATTTGGCCTCCTGCTCTTTCCTTTTCTAAAATTAAAGTTTTCATTTTAGCTCTTGCAGCGTATAATCCAGCCGATAATCCTGCAGGACCTGCTCCAATAATAATCACATCATAGATATTTTCCATAGATATCCTCCTCACAAAATAATCTCACTATTTAACGCTTTATCACCCTTATTTATACACCAGAATTTGATGATTCACGCATATTCTTTTGTGGCCTAGTGGATTTCATATTATTTCTAAAATAATCATAAGCAACAGAAGAAAAGATCCTAGACTAAGGATCTTTTCTTCTATTGAATTAGAATCTAGTTCGCAAGTTTTTCATTCTCTAATATTTCTACAAAAAGATTCTCTAGATAATCGGTATTTTCTTTTCTTGCAAAAAGCTTATCACTTTGAACAATTTGAAGTCTTGCTTTTCCATCAGTAAAGTAGAAGCCTTGAGTATACAGCACAGGGCTGCTCTGCACAGGCCAGAAGATTTTTTTGTCTGAAATTTTATCGGCCTTAAAGTACTCTGGAACCTGTCGGGTTATCTGTTCAAAAATTTGTTCTGGACTCTCATACTCTACATGATGGCTTAAAGCATTGGCAAGCTTCATCATGACCTGCCAGTTTTCTAGTCCTGAAGCAGGTAATACTGCTTGCTCTAAACTTTGGATGTTTCTCTCTGCACTGGTATAGGTTCCTCTAGATTCTGCAAAGCTTACCCCAGGTAAAACAACATCTGCCTGCTTTGCTGTTTCTGTCAGATACAAATCCTGTACCATTAAAAAGTCTAATGATTTTAGATTTATGTTGGATAAATCCTCTCCAAAGACCAACATCCCTTTAATTGTGCCAGCCTCAATTGCATTAGCAATTGCCTCGGCGTCATGAACAATTCCCATGTCTACTAACCCTTGACTGTTATTTTTCATTTTAAGCTGAATAATCCCGCTTCGGGCCTTTCCAATATGACCAGAGACAACTGCTATATTGGCAATCATCCTTGCACCATCGGCTGTCAAATTGCTTTGATCAAAAACAATCATTGCCTTTTTAGCTTTTCCATAGATTTCTGCTGCGTCCCTAGCTTTTGTGCCAATCTCTACCCCTTCTAAATCCCTCTTTAAATCTTCAAATCCTAATACTGAAGCTTCCTTTGGCTCATGGCCCTGTTCTATAAGTGCCTTTGCTATTTCCTTTAAGAAGCCCAGATCATTTTGAGGAACAATTTTTTGAGTAGCCCATTCATCTACCTGGGATTCAAAAGGATTGATAACAATCAGCTTAGCACCCTGCTGGACAGCTTTCTTAATTTTTAGTCCAACAACCGTATGATCTCTCATTACATTGGATCCAATCAGCATAATGGTATCGGTAGTCAGAAGCTCATCAAAGGTGTTGGTAGATGCATCATAACCCAATACATCCTTTATGCCTCCATGGACTTTTCCAAAGGAACATATATTCTCTGTATTGAGAACCTTTTTCCCTAACTGGACTCCCATAAAGATTTCTTCATTGGTATAGCGTTCTGATATGGCTAGGGCTAAAGCGCTGCTGCCGTAAAGCAGTGACAAGCTTTGGGCTTTTTTGGCTGTATATAGGAGGGCTTCTTCCCAGGATACCTCTTCTAATACACCTTCTTTTCGAACCAGAGGTTTTGTAATCCTTTTACTTTTTTGTCCGATGTCAAACCCAAATTTTCCTTTGACACACAGGAGACCTTCTTCCACTCCTGGCTGCGCTTTTACCAACAGCTCTCCTTTTGTATCAAGTTTAAGACTGCATCCAACGCTGCAGTATCCACAAATGGAACTGCTCTGATGGGTTTTCAGAGGAACGGATTTTGTAATTTGAAGTTTTTCCTGTAATGCACCTGTGGGGCATACACTGATACACTGTCCACATGAGATACAACCTGTTTGCTTTAATGGCAAATCCAAGGCAGGCTTCACGCTAGTATCAAAACCTCTGTCAATGAGTCCTAAGGCACCAATACCCATTACCTCATCACATATTCGGACACATAATCCGCAAAGGATACATTTATCACTGTTTCTATCAATAAAAGGATGTCCATCGTCTATTTTTCGTTCATGGACCTCTCCCGACAACCTAGCAGGCTTTACATTGTAATCATTTGCATAGGATACAAGCTTGCATTCGAACACATCATGGCATCCACATTCCAAACATCTCATGGCGTCCTGCTTGGCGGCTTCCTCGCTGTATCCTGCAACCACCTCTTCAAAGTTTCTTTTACGAAACTCTGGAGATAAATGGGCCATAGTCGGTCTATAAATTTTCTCTCTGCCTGCAAAGTCCTCCTCTGTGAGATCATGACGTTCTACATAATAGGGCTTTTTATAGGGTACAACTTCACCTTCTAAATATCTGCAAATAACCTCCGATGCTTTTTTAGCGTCTCCAATAGCCTCGATGGCAATGCCTGCACCTCTATTGATAGCATCTCCACCAGCAAATACTCCTTCTAAGCTGGTTAAGAAACTATTTTCATCTGCTGCAATGGTTCCCCTATTGGTAAGATCAATTTCTTCAAAGCCTTTTATTTCTGTCATCTGTCCAATAGAGGAGATAACTGAATCCACTTCTATAATCTCTTCTTCCCCTTCAATTGGAATAGGCGTTCGTCTTCCGCTCTTATCGGGCTCACCTAAGGCCATCTTCTGTAGTCTTATCTTTGATACCTTTCCATCCTCTCCAAGGATCTCAATAGGAGAAACGAGGAATTTAAAGGTAATACCTTCTTCCTCTGCCTCTTTTATTTCTACTTGGGAAGCAGGCATCTCTTCTTTGGTCCTACGATAGATTGCATAAACTTCCTTTGCACCCAAGCGAATAGCGGTTCTACAGGCATCCATGGCTGTATTTCCTCCGCCTACGACAGCAATTCGATCTCCAGTTCGAATAGGCTGATTGATGGCAAACTTGGTAAGAAACTCAATGCCGCCGATAACGCCTTCCAAATCTTCTCCTGGACAGTTCAGTTTTGTGCTTTTCCATGCACCAATAGCAATATACACCGCATCAAAATGTTCTCGAATATAACTTAAGTCTACGTCTTTTCCTACTCGAATACCCGTTAGCATCTTCACGCCCATTTTTTCTATAATACTGATTTCCTTATTTAACACTTCCTTAGGCAAACGGTATTGAGGAATTCCGTAGCGCAGCATACCTCCCAGTTCAGGCATAGCTTCATAAATGGCAACTTTATGTCCCTCTTTGGCAAGGTAGTAGGCTGCGGTCAAGCCTCCTGGACCTCCGCCGATGATTGCCACCCGTTTTCCAGTGAGAGGCTTGATTTCCGGCATAAATACTTCTTCACTTTTTAAATCAATATCAGCTACGAAGCTCTTTAACCATGCAATCGAGATAGGCTCCTCTACCAGCTGCCTTCTACAGGCACTTTCGCAGGGATGAGGACAAATCCTTCCTATACTGGCAGGTAAAGGCAGCTGTTCCTTAATCAACTCCAAGGCTTCTCGATACTGTCCGTTGGCAATGAGCCCCACATAACCTTGGCAGTCCGTGTTTCCTGGACAAGCCAATACACAAGGAGCCTTGCAATCTCCTATATGATCGGATAGCAGCAGTTCCAAGGCCATTTTCCTTGATGACTTTACCCTCTCTGTATGGGTTTGTATAATCATGCCATCACTGGCCTCTGTGGCACAGGCCCTTAACAGTTTAGGATTTCCCTCGGCCTCCACCACACATAGCCCACAGGAGCCATATATTTCAACCCGTTCATCATAACATAGGGTGGGTATCTCAATGCCATTTTCCTTGGCAACCTCTAAAATGGTCTGTCCTTTCAGACCTTTTACTTCTCTTCCATTTATATTTAATCGAATATAAGGCATATGCTTCCCCCTAACTTTTTATTCAACTTCTACTGCATGAAAACGGCATACTTCTAGGCATTTTCCACATTTCACACATTGTTCCTGAGCAATTTTATGAATCATTTTACGTTCTCCAGATATAGCTCCTGTCGGACAATTCTTCTTACAGATGCCGCAGCCAATGCAGTTCTCTTCAAGAATGTTGTAGTGCAGTAGATTGGTACACTGCTTTGCAGGGCATCTTCTATCGTAAATATGCTTTTCGTATTCATGACGGAAATACCGAATCGTGCTAAGCACTGGATTGGGTGCCGTTTGCCCTAACCCGCATAAAGAGCCATCCTTTATCTCTACAGCCAATTCTTCAAGAAGCTCGATGTCCCCAGCCTTCCCTTCCCCTTCGCAAATTCGCGTAAGGATTTCAAGCATTCTTTTAGTCCCTAATCTACAATGGATACATTTCCCACAGGATTCCTTCCTGGTAAAATCTAAAAAGAATCGAGCCATATCCACCATGCAGGTAGTTTCGTCCATAACTACCATGCCCCCAGATCCCATAATGGCACCAGTTTTTGTAATGGAATCATAATCTACAGGAGTATCCAGTAAATCCGCGGGAATACATCCCCCAGAAGGCCCTCCCATTTGAATTGCCTTAAAACTTTTATCCTCTAATATTCCGCCTCCAATATCAAAGATAATTTCTCGTAGAGGCATTCCCATAGGAACCTCTACCAGACCCCCTTTTTTAATTTTCCCTGTAAGAGCGAATACTTTTGTCCCTTTGCTTTTTTCTGTTCCAAGGGCGGCATAGGCTTCTCCTCCATGGGAGAATATCCATGGCACGTTGGCAAAGGTCTCCACATTATTAATATTCGTAGGCTTTTTCCAGTAACCTTTTTGTGCAGGAAAAGGGGGCTTTAACCGCGGCATTCCCCGTTCTCCTTCAAGGGAAGCGATTAGGGCCGTTTCTTCTCCGCAGACAAAGGCACCGGCTCCAGCTTTAATTCTTAATTCAAAATTGTAGCGGTTTTCTCCAAATAGGTTTTTTCCAAGAAATCCTTTTTCCTTCGCCTGCTGAATAGCTTTTTCCAAACGCACAATGGCTAAGGGATACTCTGCACGTACGTAGA
>JBFNEZ010000004.1:0-61931 GCA_040797825.1 Thermotaleaceae bacterium
GTGATAATAACACCTCTTTTTATGTTATTAAAACAAGAATTCATGAAATCCATAAGACTCAGGTATAAATCTATGGACCACGCATAAATATGCTATAAAGAATGTTTGTGTGAGGTGAAAATATGAAGTCAAACAAACCGGTAGAAATTCAATGGAAAAATGTAATATGGGTATATCTAAGAGGAATCATTGCCGCATATATTTTTTCTCTAGTTGTCTTTTTTGTCATGGCGATTTTAATTACTTATACCAATATGTCTGAGTCTATTATGCCTACGGCTACCTCAATCGTATTGGTGATTAGCATTATCATTAGCGGAACTTACAGCGGAAGGAAGCTAAAAAGAAGAGGCTGGCTGAATGGAGCCTTTACAGGGTTGATATACATACTGTTAATGTTTGTAGTAGGATGGATGTTTTTAGATGGATTTACTTTTGATAGATGGGCACTTTATAGAGCTATAACTGCTTTAGTTTCTGGGGGTATTGGAGGGATGATTGGCGTAAACATAAAATAAATGCTTTTATAGGAAAAACCTTTATGGTATAATTTACATGAATCAAATTTAGAGGAGGTAGTATTTGATGAAACACATACAAACATTAACAAATGCAACACTGAAGGATAGCGCTTCAAAGGGTGGCTGCGGAGAGTGTCAAACATCCTGTCAGTCTGCATGTAAAACTTCTTGTACGGTAGCCAATCAAGAATGCGAAAATAAATAATACATACCAAAGGCAGTAATATATAAATATTACTGCTTTTTAGCGTAATGACATAAAAATAAAATAGTTGAGCAAATTTAAGGAGGATATAGATGATACATAAATTCAAACTGGACGAAACTAGAATTTTACTAGATGTAAATAGTGGTTCTGTTCATATTATTGATGAAATGACTTTTGATGTTTTGGACTACTATCCAGAGCTAGATTCACAGGAGACTATAAAGCTTTTGTCAAACAAATATGAAAAGGAAAGTATTTTAGAAGCTATAGAAGAAATAGCGGCCTTAGAGAGAGAGGGGTTGCTTTTTACTGAAGATACCTATCAAAATCATCCTGCATTTCTAAACAGAAACCCTGTTGTCAAAGCTTTATGCCTGCATGTAGCCCATGATTGCAACATTAGTTGTAAGTACTGCTTTGCATCACAAGGAGATTTTAAAGGTGAAAGAAGTTTGATGAGCGAGGAAATAGGAAAGAAGGCTATTGATTTTTTAATCAAACATTCTGGCAATCGAAGAAATCTTGAGGTAGACTTTTTTGGGGGAGAGCCCCTCATGAATTTAACCGTTGTAAAAAAAATAGTAGCCTATGGCAGACAGCTGGAGAAAGCATACAATAAAAGATTTCGATTCACCATTACCACCAATGGCGTGCTCTTAGATGAAGAAAATATGAAATACATTAATGAAAATATGGATAACGTAGTTTTGAGCATAGACGGCAGAAAAGATGTAAATGATAACATGAGATGTACTCTGAAAGGGGGAGGCACTTATGATATCATTCTTCCAAAACTAAAGAAAATGACAGAAATGAGAAAGGGAAAAAGCTATTATGTTCGTGGAACGTTTACAAGAAATAATCTCGATTTTTCCCATGATGTGCTTCATCTAGCGGATTTAGGATTCGAAAATACTTCAGTTGAGCCAGTTGTAGCAGAACCTGATAAGGATTATGCAATTCGTCAAGAAGACCTAAAAGAGATATTTCAGCAATATGAACTACTTGCAAAAGAATATGCAAGCAGAAAAGAAAATGGAAAAGGTTTTAACTTTTTTCACTTCATGATTGATTTGAACCAAGGACCTTGCGTAATAAAAAGACTTTCTGGCTGTGGAGCAGGGTCAGAATATTTAGCAATAACTCCAGAAGGAGATATTTATCCATGCCATCAATTTGTAGGAAATGAGCAGTTTAAAATGGGCAACTTGGAGAACGGACAATTTGTGAAGGATTTACAAAAAGAATTTGGCAATGCCAATGTATATAATAAGGAACAATGCAATCAATGCTGGGCGAAGTTTTATTGCAGCGGCGGATGTCATGCCAATGCCTATAACTTTCATAAAGACATCCATCAACCCTATGAGATTGGATGTGAAATGGAAAAGAAAAGAATAGAATGTTCTTTAGTAATTCAAGCTAATTTACTAAAAAAGAATAATGATGAAAACTATTTATTATAGTATAGTGTTTTAAAACAGCTTTACCTGTAAACTCAGGCAATTATTTATTGGGAACATTGATATACTATATGCGCATGCATTTATATATATTGGAATATATATTTGATTGACTCAAAATAGTACAGGGGTTATAATAGCTTTATGAAAAGAATAAGGAGGGCAAGAGACAATGAAAATTAAAAATGCAATCATTTTATTTCTAATAGTAGCAATTATTGCAATAGGGAGCTTTGTTGGTATTAGCGGAATTCAAATTGGGGAAACGCAAATAAGCCCCATGAGTGAGATGATAAAACTAGGACTGGATCTAAAAGGCGGAGTATTTGTTGTTCTTGAAGCGGAGACCCATGCAACTGGTACAGAATTAGATAGAATTATGGGACAAACTATGGGAGTTATTGAACGACGTATCAATGCTATGGGTTTAACAGAACCCAATATTGTACGTGAAGGCGATAATCGAATCCGAATTGAGCTTCCAGGAGTAAAAAACTCAAAGGATGCCATTGAAACCATAGGAAAAACTGCACAGCTCCAGTTTTTAAAAGCCGATGGGGAAGTAATATTAACAGGTAGTCAAGTGAAAAATGCTGAAATTGTATTTGAATCCAATAGGGGAAATATTCCTTCTGTATCTTTAGAGTTTGATAGTGAAGGTGCTAAAGCCTTTCAAGAAGCTACAAGAGAAGTTTCCAGTGGTATTGATGTGAATGAGAGAATTATCGCCATTGTATTAGATGATGAGATAATTTCTGCTCCTGAAGTTAGAGAAGAAATTCCCAATGGAAGGGCAGTTATAACAGGGAATTTTACTGTTGAACAGGCCTCAAATCTATCCGCTTTGATTCGGGGTGGTGCATTGCCTGTTAACTTGACTGAAGTTCAAACGTCAGTAATTGGACCGACCTTGGGACTTGATTCTCTCAATAAAAGCATTGATGCTGCTAAAATTGGTATAGCTTTAGTACTGCTTTTCATGTTGATTTACTACAAAATACCAGGTCTGATAGCAAATATAGCATTAGCATTATACATTTTGATCGTACTCTATATCTTTGCAGCATTTGATGCAACCCTTACTTTACCAGGTATCGCGGGATTAATTCTTTCTATTGGTATGGCAGTTGATGCAAATGTAATTATTTTTGAAAGATTAAAAGAAGAGTTGAGAAATGGAAAATCTCTACGGGCAGCAGTAGATTCTGGTTTTTCAAGAGCTTTTACGACTATTTTAGATTCTAATGTTACAACGCTAATAGCCGGGATTGTTCTCTTTCAATTTGGCTCAGGGCCTATACGTGGATTTGCAGTAACGTTGATGATTGGTATTGGGGCCAGTATGTTTACAGCCGTATTCGTTACAAAGTTTTTGTTAAAGTTATTTATCAATATGAATATTTCAAAAAATACAAAGTTATACGGTGCATAGAAAGGAGTGAAGACCTATGCAAATTATGAATAAAACAAAGATATGGTTTGGACTTTCTATTGCTATTATGGTAGTTGGTTTGATTATGGGGGCCATAAATGGTCTAAACCTAGGAATAGATTTTACTGGTGGTACAATGATGCAATTTAACCTAAATCAAGAAGTAAGCGTACAGGAAGTACAGGATGTGATTGCAAACTTTGTTCTAGATGCAGATGTTATCCATGCAGGCCAAGATAAACATGAAGTTATTATTAAGACAAAAAAAGACTTGAACAATGATCAGAGACAAGAAGTATTTAATGTCTTCAAGGAAAAATACAACTTAGAAGATGAAGATTTCAGACAGGCGGATCAATTTGGACCAGCAATGGGAGCTGAGATTAGAAACAAAGCATTACTTTCAATTGCAATTGCTGCTCTGGGGATGTTGGCCTATATAACCTTTAGATTTGAATTTAAATTTGGGGTAGCTGCTATCGTAGCATTGATTCATGATATCTTTATTGTACTTTCAGTCTATGCTATTTTCAGAATACCCGTCAATACTTCTTTTGTTGCAGCAATTTTAACGATTGTAGGGTACTCTATTAATGATACCATTGTTGTATTTGATAGAATCCGAGAAAATATTAAGTTTATGAAAAAGGCAAGCTTCTCAGAAATTTCAGATACTAGTATAAACCAAACCATTGCAAGATCAATCAATACATCCTTTACAACCTTGTTGTCTATTGTAATGTTGTATATATTGGGCGTAGATGCTATTCGTCAATTTGCCCTGCCGCTTATTGCGGGTATCGCTACGGGAACTTATTCTTCCATATTTATTGCCAGTCCTGTTTGGACCCTATGGAAGAATTGGGAAAAGAATAAAAAGAGATATAACGCTATTTAATTATAACAATGTATATTTTTTAAAGATAATCAAAAGTGGTAATACTACCAAAGAAATAGTATTACCACTTTTTTCTTTTCTAGATTGGGGTGCTCTTGTGAAAAAAAGAAAAATAGGTATAGGATATCGAAATCTAAAGCGTTATAAAAAAATTGCCGACATTCTTGTAAAGTATGGTTTTGGTTATTTTGTTGAACGGCTTAATCATAGAGGAGCTTTTCCAAAATGGATTTTTAAAAAAAGTGTACAAGATAGCAATTTAACAGTTGGCGAAAGATTTAGACTGACCTTGGAAGAACTAGGTCCAACATTTATAAAGTTAGGTCAGATTTTAAGTACCAGACCAGATATTGCATCGGAAGAAATAATTTTTGAGTTAGCTAAACTTCAAGATTGTGCTATAGAGTTTCCAATAGAGGTAGTGGAAGCTACAGTAGAATCGGAGCTAGGCTTAAATCTATATAGGGCATTTAATAGTTTTTCTAAAAATCCAATTGCTGCAGCATCAATTGGACAAGTACATACTGCTAAATTACTGACAGGAGAAAATGTTGTTGTAAAGATTCAAAGACCAAATATCAAAAATATTATTACAACAGATATTAACATACTAACCCATATGGCTTCCATATTTGATGAGTACTATAAGGGAGAAATTCCTTTTAAAATGGTTGAAATTGTAGATGAATTTTCTAATTCTATTACTCGTGAATTAGACTATACTGTTGAAGCAAGAAATGCAGAGAAATTTAGAGAAAACTTTAAAGAAGACAGAAGTGTTCAAATACCTAAAGTATATTGGGACTTAACATCAAAAAAAATATTGACAATGGAAAGTATAGCAGGCATAAAGGTTGCTAATATAGAGGCTCTAAAAGAAAGAGGATGGGATACGAAACGCATTGCTGATTTGATTGCAACATCCTTCATGAAGCAGGTTTTTATATATGGACTTTTCCACGGCGATCCACATCCTGGAAATATTTTTATACTGGATGAAAAAAAGATAGCTTTTATTGATTTTGGTATTGTAGGGTATCTCGACAGAGAAACGATGAATTTTATTACAGATCTATTCATTGCTGGAGCTAAAAGAGATATAGAAAAAATTGTACATTTGCTAATCGAAATTGATGCTATATCAGAAGAAACCAATGTCAGACGGCTGAAGGAAGATATCTCTTATGTTCTCAATCTTTATTACAATACCCCGCTAAAGAGGTTGAAAATGAGTGAAGCAGTAACGGAGCTCATGGGTATTGCCTATCACAATTCAGTTAAACTTCCCTTGCAATTTACTGTATTAGCCAAAGCAATTATAACCTTAGAAGGATGTGTTAAAATCTTGAATCCTGATTTTAGTGTTTCCGACATTGCAGGAAAATTTGTTCATGAAATAACATCTCATCGTCTAAGTCCGCACCAATTAGTTGGGAACACGCTAAACTATATTGAGGATATATTTTCATCCATGCAGAGTTTTCCAAAGTACGTCAAAAACATATTAAAACGATTGGAGAAAAACGAAATTCAAATTCGAATTGAACAGTCAGAGGTTGAAAGTCTGACATGGCAGCTTAAAGAAACGGGAATAAGAATATCAATTTCTCTTATTACAGCTGCATTGTTAATTGCATCTTCAAATCTAATGGCGGGTGCAGAGAAAATAAAATGGGTACAAACCAGCTTGTTGGGCTTGTTCGGATATGCTTTCGCCTTGGGATTGCTATTTTTTATTATATTGAATATATCCTATGATAAAATCCATAAAAAAAAATAATCTATTATAAAAGGATTTTCAATCTCTTTCAAGAATAAAACAAAAAAGAATTATCATATTTGTAGCAACCTTTTTAGAAACTGGATAAACTAGTATTGAATAGGTATAAAATATATCATATAATGAATTGTGTCGATTCTGTCGTTTAAAAAGATTAAATCCCAAAAGCTTAGGCAGAGGATTTTAAGAATAAACAAACAAAATTAATAATGCAAGATGAGAAAAACTTACAAATTATAGGAGGAATTATCATGGATTTAAAAGAAAAAATAAGAGTTATACCTGATTTTCCTGAGAAAGGGATACGGTTTAAGGATATTACCACTTTACTTAAGGATGCCACAGCTTTTTGTGATATGATAGAGCAGTTCAAAGAACAAATTGGCAACTTAGATTTCGATTTGATTATTGGACCAGAATCTAGAGGGTTTATCATTGGAACACCACTAGCCTATGCTCTAAAGAAAGGATTTATTCCTGTTAGAAAGCCCAACAAGCTTCCAGGGGAAGTTCTACGGTATGAATATGATTTAGAATATGGAAGGGACATTTTGGAAATACATAAAGATGCCATCAAACCAGGGCAAAAAGTTATTATTGTAGATGATTTACTTGCTACTGGTGGAACTATTCATTCAACTATTCAATTGGTTGAGCAGCTAGGAGGTAAAGTTGCCGCAGTTGTGTTTTTGATAGAACTGACCTATTTAAATGGAAGAGATCGTTTAAATGGATATGATGTAAGAGCCCTTGTTCAATACTAGAGAATAGTGGTTGGTTTTCCAACCACTTATTCTTTCTATTATGACAATTATGTGTATTGTATACTATTTTTTTTTATTCTTTTGTTATATAATATATTTAATATTTTTAGAATCTTTTTTATTCATTTGAAATTTTCTTCTTTAGGACCTGTAAGTAATATATTAAAGTAGTTATAATAGGGTGATAATATGTTAGAAAACTTATTGGCACAAATACAACAATATAATCCAACCAGCAATCTGAGCTTGATCATAAAAGCTTATAATTTTGCTGAAGCTGCCCATGAAGGTCAAATCAGAAAATCTGGGGAAAAATACTTCATACATCCGGTACAAGTGGCACGAATACTTACGGAACTAGAGATGGATGATGCGACTATCGTAGCAGGGCTTTTGCATGATGTAATAGAGGATACCAAATACAGCTATGAACAAATTAAAAAAGAATTCGGGGAAGAGGTTGCACTTTTAGTAGAAGGGGTAACCAAACTTGGTAATTTTACCTATGAAACAAAGGAAGAAAGACAAGCAGAAAGTCTAAGGAAAATGTTTTTAGCTATGGCTAAGGATATTCGTGTGATTATTATTAAACTTGCAGATCGTCTGCACAATATGCGCACCCTAAAATATATGAATGAAAATAAGAAAAAAGAAAAAGCAATGGAAACCATCGAAATCTATGCTCCTATTGCACATCGGTTAGGGATATCAAAAATTAAATGGGAATTAGAGGATTTATCCCTTCGCTATATTGATCCCGATGGTTATTACGAGCTGGTGGAGAAAGTTGCTAAAAAGAGGCGGGAGCGGGAAGACTATATTAATCAAGTAATGAAGCAATTAAGTGAAGCATTAGAAAATGTAAATATCGACTTTGAAATCAGTGGGAGGCCTAAGCATTTCTATAGCATATACAGAAAAATGGTATATCAACATAAATCCTTTGAAGAGATATTTGATCTTACTGCTATTCGAATACTCGTCGATAATATTAAAGACTGCTATGGAGTATTAGGTATTGTGCACACTATGTGGAAGCCAATTCCTGGTAGATTTAAAGACTATATTGCAATGCCCAAGCCCAATATGTATCAATCTCTTCATACTACTTTGATTGGTCCCAAGGGAGAACCCTTTGAAATACAAATAAGAACGAGAGATATGCATCGCATTGCCGAATATGGTATTGCTGCCCATTGGAAGTATAAAGAAGGCAAATCTTCGGAAGAACCCCTTGACGATAAGCTTACTTGGTTGAGACAATTGTTAGAATGGCAAAGGGATTTAAATGATCCGAGAGAGTTTATGGAATCTCTTAAAATAGATTTGTTTACCAATGAAGTTTTTGTCTTTACTCCAAAAGGGGATGTAGTCGATTTACCTGCTGGATCTACACCTGTAGATTTTGCATATAAAATTCACTCAGCAATAGGAAATAAATGCATCGGAGCAAAGGTAGATGGGCGTATTGTTCCAATAGATTATAAATTAAAGAATGGCAATATTATCGAGATTTTAACCTCTAGTCATAGTAATGGACCCAGTAGGGATTGGTTAAAATTTGTTAAGAGTACACAGGCTAAAAATAAAATTAGGCAGTGGTTTAAAAAGGAAAGAAAAGAGGAGAATACGGAAAAGGGCAGAGAGATGCTTGAAAGGGAAGTTAGGAGGAGCGGCTATGACCTTCAAAACTTACTTAAGCAACAGTGGTTGTTGATGTTAGCTAAAAAATTTAATCTTAACACAATCGAGGACCTATATGCCGCCATCGGATATGGTGGAATTATGCTCAATCAAGTAGTTCCCAAGCTAAAAGAAATGCATAAGCTGGCCCAGAGAGAAGAACGGCCTATAGAGGAAGCAAATTTCGCACAGAGCAAGCCCTATAAAGGAAAGCAAGAACGAAAAGGAGATCAAGGGGTACGGGTTAAAGGAATCGATAATATATTGGTTCGATTCTCTAAGTGTTGTAATCCCGTACCAGGAGATGAAATTACGGGCTTTATAACAAGGGGAAGAGGGGTTTCGGTCCATCGTAAGGATTGTCCAAATATTTCTACAGCTGCTGATTCTTTAGATCGTTTTATAGAAGTTGAGTGGGATGAGGGGAATCAGACATCTTATCAAACTGAGATACAGATTGTCTCTGCAGATAGAAAAGGCTTGCTTTCTGAAATTACAAATGTAGTGTCTGAAGCAAAACTATCTGTAACAGCTCTCAATGCTAGAACGAACAAAGAAAGAATTGCAATTATTAATTTAACTATAGAAATCACAAATATTGATCAACTGGATAAGTTAATGAATAAGGTGAAAAATTTACAAGGAGTTATGGATGTATTCAGAGTTACTTCCTAAGATCTTAAAGGAGGAATCATATGAGAGCTGTTGTCCAGAGAGTTAAACAGGCCTCTGTTGTTGTAGAAAAACAAATTGTTGGTAAGATTGACAAGGGATTTTTAGTTTTGTTAGGAGTAGAGGATGAGGATAATATAAAGGATGTAGAGTATTTGGTTGAAAAGATCATCCACCTTAGAATTTTCGAAGATGAAAATGAAAAAATGAATCTTTCCTTAAAAGATATACAGGGAGAATTGTTAGTAGTTTCACAGTTTACCTTATTTGGAGATTGTCGAAAGGGCAGAAGACCCAGCTTTAGTACGGCAGCAAAACCAGATAAAGCAAACACCTTATATATGAAGTTTGTTGAACAATGCAAAGAAAACGGGTTAAAAGTAGAAACCGGTGTTTTTCAAGCCCATATGGAAGTAAATTTGTGTAATGATGGGCCTGTAACGATGTTAATAGACAGCAAAAAAAATTTTTAGGAGGTGATTTATTTGTTTCTTGAGCGAATACCAGCGGGAGTATATGGTGCCAATTGTTATATTTTAGGTTGTGAGGAAACTGGAAAAGCTGCTGTAGTTGATCCTGGCGGAGATGCTGTTGAGATTCTTGAATATATTGAAAAATCACAGTTAGATCTGTCTTTTATCCTGCTTACCCATGGTCATGGAGATCACATTGGGGGTATCCCTGATATTATAAAGGCTAAAGGGGTACCTGTACTCATTCACCGTGAAGATGCCTACCTGTTAGAGGATCCAGAAAAAAATCTTTCTATATACATGAGTGGTCCTAAGGTGTCTCTAAAAGCAGATAAACTCCTGACCGATGGGGATATTGTTCCGTTGGGCAATATAGATTTGAAAATCATTCATACACCGGGGCATACACTGGGAAGCATCTGCATATTTACTGAAGATCTACTTTTTTCTGGAGATACGCTTTTTGCCAATTCTATTGGAAGAACAGATTTGGAAGGCGGTTCCTTCAAAAAAATTATTGATTCTATTTTAAATAAACTTTTCTCATTACCAGAGGATACAAGGGTAATGCCAGGACATGGACCAGCTACAAGCTTAAAAATTGAAAAACTCACGAATCCATTTGTGAACCAATAAATATGCATATCCCCAAAATTATGTGGCTAAACTATAGCTAGAAAAATTTGTTGGGAGGGTTGCAGATGGATAAGAAAATTGGTCATTACTTAAATCAAAGGCATACAAATTCCTATACGGATATTGACTTTCATGATTTTATCGATATGATTCAATCAGGGTTGGGTGATGAAGAAATAGCGAAGGAATTAGGGATCAATGGAAGTCATGTGAAAAAATTAAGAAATGAGATGTGTATGCGCTATTAATATAGGGTGGTAGAATAATGAAAGTGTTGTTACAAGGACATGATTACCAATATGAAGTATTAGAATTGTTGAAAATTTTTATAACTTCTTCCAATATTGACTTTATTAAGGAAAAAGCTTTGGCTGACGACCAAAGCTTTTTGTTAATCAATAGATTATATGCGCACAGAGAGCAGCTTTACGTACACTCACTAATTAAAAGATATGACAAGGTGCTATTTGAAGATAATCGCATGATTACAGTTTTTTCCCATGAGAAAAAAGAGTATATAAAAGAGATCAAAAGAAATATCAAATTAAGTATCTACGAGGCAGTTAGCAATGTCTTTGAACAATGCCCTGAATGGGGAATTTTAACAGGTATTCGCCCTACTAAAATTACCCACGAACTTATGGATCATAAGTATACATTGGAAGAAATGAAAAAAATACTAAATCAAAAATACAAAATCAGTAATGAAAAAGCAAATCTACTGTTAGAAATTTCAGAGATCGAAAGACCATTTATTAAGAATAATACCAGGGATCTTTTCAGCCTGTATATCAGTATTCCTTTTTGTCCTACAAGATGTGTTTATTGCTCCTTTCCATCAAATCCATTAACAAATGCTGATAATGCTATTGAAGAATATATGAATGCTTTAATTTTTGAAATTTCTGCTGTAGCAGAATTACTCAAAGAACATGGAAAACAGATTGAAACCTTGTATATTGGCGGGGGAACTCCAACAGCATTGGATGCTAAGAGCTTAGACAAGCTATTGGCACATATAGACAAGCATATTGATCTTTTAAGTTTAAAAGAAATTACAGTAGAAGCAGGAAGGCCAGATACCATCAACAAAGAGAAATTAAAAATATTAAAAACTCACGGTGTAAATAGAATTAGTATAAATCCACAATCTATGAATGATAAAACCTTAGAAAAAATAGGGAGAAAGCATAGCTCAGAGGATATTATTGAGGCTTATTGGTTAGCAAAGAAGATAGGATTTTCATCTATCAACATGGATATTATCGTTGGTTTACCTGATGAAGGCTGTAAAGAGATTGAAACAACCATGAAAGAACTAGAGAAATTATCTCCAGAGAACATTACCGTACATACACTAGCAATAAAGAGAGCATCTAAGTTAAAAGAAAATCTACAGAATTATCAACTCATCCTAGAAAAACAAGCGAAGGAAATGTTAGAACTAACAAAACTATATACCCATAAAATGGGCATGATACCCTATTACCTCTATAGACAGAAATTTATGGTAGGAAATCTAGAAAACACAGGTTATTGTAAGCCTAACTATCCATGTATCTATAATATTCAAATTATGGAAGAAAGACAAAGCATCTTAGCTTTAGGTGCTGGAGCCATCTCTAAATTTGTTTATCCAAAAGAAAATCGTTTAGAGAGAGTACCAAATATAACCAATCTAGAGCAATACATATCTCGTGTTGAAGAAATGGTTGAACGAAAGAGAAAAGAGCTGCAAAAGCAATCGGCAATCTATTGACAGTTGAAAGATGCTGTCTTATAATAGTAAAAGTAGCAGTAAATGCCATGATAAGGAAGAGTAATCATAATTCAGTTTTTAGCGAGTCGGGGACGGTGGAAGTCCGATAATGATGATTATGATGAAGACACCTTTGAGCAGGCTATCTGAAGTTTTGTAGGATAGCACGTAAACCAGCGTTAAGGGTAAGAGTGGGATTTTCCAACAAGGGTGGTACCGCGGGATATAAAACTTCTCGTCCCTGTCAACAATAGGGATGTTGGAGTTTTTTTATTTTCTAATTTTAAAGGAGGGCTACTATGAAAAACATTCAAGTGCCAAGGGGAACCAGAGATGTATTGCCACCAGAAGTATACAAATGGAATTACGTTGAAGCGCTATTTCGTCATATTTGTGAAAAATTCGGATATAAAGAAATACGCACGCCAATATTTGAGCATACAGAACTCTTTCATAGAGGGGTTGGAGAGACTACAGATATTGTACAGAAAGAGATGTACTCTTTTAAAGATAATGGAGATAGAGAAATCACTCTAAAACCTGAAGGAACATCTCCCGTTGTTCGATCTTTTATTGAAAATAAATTGTATGCAGATACACAACCAACTAAACTCTATTATATTACACCTTGCTTCCGCTATGAACGTCCCCAGGCAGGAAGATTAAGAGCTTTCCATCAGTTTGGTGTGGAAGTATTCGGAACTAGCAACCCTGCTGTAGATGCAGAAACAATTGGACTTGCTATGGCTTTCTATAAAAGCTTAGATATCAAAAATCTTGAGTTAAGAATCAATAGTGTGGGCTGTCCCGAGTGTAGAAGAAAATACAATGATACCCTTAGAAATTATTTAAGTACGAGGGTAGACAGGCTTTGTAAGACATGTCAAGATAGATACGAGAGAAATCCGATGCGTATTATTGATTGTAAGGTGGAAAGTTGTAAAAAAGAGATTGCTGATATTCCTCTTATGCTAGATCATGTTTGTGAAGACTGTAGAAATGACTTCGAGGGATTAAAGGAAAATCTAACTTTGATGGAGATTCCATACCAAGTAGATCCAACTATTGTAAGAGGATTAGACTATTACACTAAAACAGCTTTTGAAATTATATCCCATGAAATTGGTGCGCAGGGAACAGTTTGTGGCGGTGGTAGATATGATGGTCTCATCGAATGTTTAGGAGGTCCTGCTACACCGGGAGTAGGTTTTGCAATGGGTGTGGAAAGACTCCTATTAACATTACAAAATAACAATATTGAAATTCCTAAGCCAAAGGGAATTGATATTTTTATTGCTACGATTGGAGAGAATGCATCTAAAGAAGCAGTAAAGCTTTTACATAAACTAAGACTAGAAGGTATTGCTGCAGATAAGGATCATATGAATAGAAGTTTAAAAGCCCAATTTAAATATGCAGATAAACTTCATGCTGCTTATACTATTGTAATTGGCGATGATGAACTAGATAAGGATTCTGTTCAATTAAAGAATATGGAAACAGGTCAGCAAGAAGAGATAAAGTTAAGTACCATTTTGGAACTTATGAAATCAAAGATTAAATAGGGAGGTTTTCTTATGGCTGAAGCACTAGGAACAATGAAAAGAACGCATATGTGTGGCAATCTTAATTTATCTAATGTTGAAGAAGAAGTTGTCATCATGGGATGGGTTCAAAAAAGAAGAGATTTAGGAGGGTTGATATTTGCAGATTTAAGAGATAGAGCAGGATTAGTACAGATCATATTTGATAAGGACATATCTGAAGAAGCATTTTTAAAGGCCGAGAAAATAAGAAGTGAGTATGTGCTAGGTGTGCGAGGTGTAGTTAAGCAGAGACAATCTATAAATGCCAATATTCCTACAGGTGAAATTGAAATCTTTGCAAAAGAATTAAAAATCCTTTCAGAAGCTCTGACACCTCCTATCTATATTGAAGACAATGACGAAGTTTCAGAAAATCTACGCTTAAAGTATAGGTATTTAGACTTAAGAAAGCCTAAAATGCAAAAAAAATTAATGTTTCGACATAAACTCGCAAAAACTGTAAGAGATTTTCTCGATAATAACGGCTTTGCGGAAATAGAGACTCCAGTTTTGGGAAAACCTACACCAGAAGGGGCAAGAGACTATTTGGTACCAAGTAGAGTCAACCCAGGCAAATTCTATGCGCTGCCACAATCACCCCAGCTATTTAAGCAGCTTTTGATGGTATCTGGGATGGATAGATATTTTCAGATAGTAAAGTGCTTTCGAGATGAGGATCTAAGAGCAGATAGACAACCAGAATTCACACAAATCGATATTGAAATGTCTTTTGTAGACATTGAAGATGTACTTTCAATGAATGAGAGATTGCTTCAAAGGATTTTTAAGGACATGATGAATATTGATATAGAGCTGCCGCTTAAACGTATGCCTTATACGGAAGCAATGGAGCGTTATGGTTCCGATAAACCAGATATACGATTTGGATTCGAGCTTAAATGCATCAATGACATTGTGGCGGAGTGTGGCTTTAAGGTATTTAAAGACACTATTGCCAATGGTGGAGATGTGAGAGGGATAAATATAAATGGTTATGGAGACAGGTTTAGTAGAAAAGATATTACAAAGCTTGAGGATTATGTAAAAACCTATGGTGCAAAGGGATTGTCATGGATAAAAATTGGAAGTGAGGGGATTCAATCACCCATTGCAAAATTCTTTGAAGAAGCAGAAATGCAAAAACTGCTTGAGCGATTTAGTGCAAAGGAGGGAGATCTTATCCTTTTTGTTGCAGATAAACCTGGTGTTGTATTTGACGCCCTAGGTCATCTAAGGGTAGAGGCTGCAAAACAACTAGAATTATTGGATAAAAATGAGTATAAGTTACTCTGGGTAACAGAATTTCCACTTTTTGAGTATGATGAAGAAGAAAATCGATATGTAGCCAAACATCATCCTTTCACTTCTCCTATGGATGAAGATGTTGAAATTTTGGAAAAGGATCCTGGTAAGGTAAGAGCCAAAGCCTATGATATCGTTTTAAATGGCATAGAGTTAGGTGGGGGAAGTATCCGAATTCATCGCAGCGAACTTCAGCAAAAAATGTTTAAAGCCTTAGGATTCTCGGAGGAAGAGGCTTGGGATAAATTTGGATTTTTATTAGAAGCCTTTAAATATGGAACACCGCCCCATGGTGGCATTGCCTATGGTTTAGACAGATTGGTCATGTTATTAACAGGAAGTGATAGTATCCGGGAGGTTATAGCTTTCCCCAAAACACAAAATGCATCCTCTCCTATGACGGAAGATCCAACTACTGTAGAGGAAAAACAACTAAAGGAGCTTCACATTAAAGTAGATATTGAATAAAGAACAACAAAAATGGAGTGTGTAATTTACACTCCATTTTTTGTTGACAGAATAACCCTTGTATTATATAATAATGATAATCAATATCAAATAGAGAGGTGATGATGATGACAGCACTTATTGTCGGTGGAGATAAATTAGGAAATATTCCTGATGTATTAACGGAAAGAGGAATTTATGATTACATACATTGGCCAGGTAGAAAAAAAGGAATGCGAAAGAAATCCATTCCGACTAATATCGATATGATTATCATATTAGTGGATTTTATTGAGCATAATCTGACAGAGATTATTAAAGAACATTCTAAGAGCAATAATATTCCCTGTATTTTTTCAAAAAGAGCATGTAGTGATTTAGCTAGCAAGTTGGACAACTGTAAAAACTGTAATATTTGTAAAATGTAATATGAGATAAATAAAAATAGCTTCAATAGTGAAGCTATTTTTATTTATCTTAAAGATTTAGACTAGTAGGTGGCGTAAATATAGTATAGAATGAGTATAGCGGCTTCATTTGCCTGAATTTTAAAAATGAATAAAATGAGGTGGTAGAGGTGAATCAAAGGGGAGAAGTTAAAGAAATCTTAAAAGGGAATAAAGCACGAATTTTAATGAAAAAGCATGCTGCTTGCGGTGAGTGTGGTGCTTGTCAGCATGGTAAGGAAAATATGAATCTGACTATTTCAGCAGTCAATGATATTGGTGCCCAAGTAGGGGATGTGGTCGAAGTAAATATGGATACACAAAATGTACTAGGAGCGGCATTTATTATGTATGTTATACCATTATTCTTTATGTTGCTAGGGATCGGTGGGAGTAGTTATCTATTAAATAAGATAGGTTTTGGAGGTCAGATAGAGTTCTATGCAGTGCTTGCTGGATTCAGCCTTATGGCAATATCTTTTTTGATTATTCGACAATTCGAAGATAGATTTAGAAATAATAGGAAATATATTCCCGAAATTACTAGAGTTATAGATTCAGACAAATAAAAATTAGAATTCATTTAATTTACATAATATTATTATGTAAATTAAAAAAATATAATCCATTATTTGGCTTATATTTTTTTAATAAAAAACAGACGAGTAATTGATGCAATAATAAAGATAGCAGCAGCTATACTTCCAGCAACAAAGAAGGTTTCACTACCAATGAGAGCTGCTTTGCTAAAATCTTTTTCAATGATGGCTAACATTGTATAATACATTCCCGAACCAGGAACCAGGGGCAATATACCTGGAATAATAAAAACTGTCACAGCTTCTTTGAATCTACGGGCAAATATTTCACTTATAAATGCAACCATACAAGCGGCAACAAAGGAAGCAATAACTAAAGATTGATTCAGTTGTATATGCATATAAGCATAAGTGAACCAACCTAGAGCACCAGAGAAAGCTGTCTTTAAAATAGCATTGGAAGGAATATTAAATAATACACTAAAGCCAATGATAGAAAGTGCTGCATATAGAAATTGATGTATCATATACCTATCACCCCTACTCTATATAACCAAAAGTTCATAACAATCCCTACGCCTACAGCTATGGATACAGCAACAATTACAGCCTCTGCTGCTCTGGATAATCCTGACAACAAATCCCCTGAAATAGAATCACGAACAGCATTGGTGATAGATACCCCTGGTAAAAGAATCATAATAGAACTAATAACGATCTTATCTAAATTAGTTCCCATATTTAAGCTAACGCTGAGTATGCCCAGAAGAGAGGCTAGTATTCCTCCAATGACGTTTTCCAAAAACAGATTTGTATTTTTCTTCTGAATATAAGTAATTATTCCATAGACAAACATGGAAATTACAAAAGAGCTAATGAAATCCATATAAGTTGCACCTAATAAGAGGCCAAAAAATGCGGATGCCATGCCAGCACATATCGTTCTTAGACTTTCTTTGTATTTTGGAATGGCGTCGATTATTTTTAATTGCTCCATACCCATTTCTAAAGTAATGTTCTCATCTACTATTTTTCTAGAAAAATCATTTACCATAGATATTTTATTTAAATTAATAGAGCGGGTACGAATTCGTTTGATAAGTGTGGTTACCTGCTCGTTCTCGATTTCTGAAGCAATAGAAACAAAGATACCCGTTGGTGTTACAAAGGATTCTACAAACGAGATATGGTAGGCTTTACAAATTCGAACGATAGTATCTTCAACACGATAGGTTTCTGCCCCATTCTCTAACATGATCTGTCCTGCATACAGGGCAAGAATAAGTATTTTTTTTCGAGCATCCTCCAATGTTGTTCCTCCTTAAACTAGATTATCATAATATTATACTTGCACGTATAATATTATGATAATTATTACCTATTTTCAATAAGAAATTAAGTAATAATAAAAATGAATATAGATACATGATAATGTATACTTGTAAAATTGTTACGAAAAATTTATAATAGTTTATGGAATAAATTGCAAATTCATGTTAAATTTGAAGGGAGAAAAAACCAATGAACTTCGATAATCTTAGTGTAATCGACAAAGAGGTTTATGAGGCAATTCAAAAAGAAGTTAAAAGACAGCAAACCAAAATTGAACTGATTGCCTCGGAAAATTTTGTAAGTCCAGCTGTCATGGAGGCTATGGGAAGTCAGCTGACGAACAAATATGCAGAGGGATATCCCGGGAGACGATATTATGGTGGCTGCGAACACGTGGATATTGTAGAGGACTTAGCTAGAGAGCGTCTTAAACAATTATTTCAGGCTGAGTATGTTAATGTTCAACCGCATTCAGGGGCCAATGCCAACCTAGGGGTATATTTCTCTATTTTAGAACCAGGAGATAGAGTTTTAGGCATGAATCTTTCCCATGGAGGCCATTTAACCCATGGCAGTCCTGTAAATATATCGGGTGCATACTATAACTTTGTAGCCTATGGAGTTTCTAAGGAAACAGAAAAGATAGACTATGATGAAGTACTTAAAGTTGCAAAAGAAGTTAAGCCAAAGCTAATTGTTGCTGGTGCAAGTGCCTATTCAAGAACAATAGACTTTGCTGCTTTTAGAAATATAGCCGATGAGGTAGGGGCTTATCTCATGGTAGATATGGCACATATAGCAGGATTGGTGGTTGCTGGTTTGCATCCAAACCCTTGTGAGTATGCCCATTTTGTGACAACAACCACCCACAAGACTTTAAGGGGTCCAAGGGGAGGCGCTATTCTCTGTAAAGAAGAGTTTGGCAAGGCCATTGATAAGGCTATTTTTCCAGGAATACAAGGGGGGCCTTTGATGCATGTAATAGCAGCAAAAGCTGTTAGCTTTAAAGAAGCTCTTTCTGAAGATTTTAAGATTTATCAACAGCAGGTTGTAAAAAATGCAGTTAGATTAGCCGAGGAGCTGCAAAAAAGGAATTTCCGTGTTGTATCTGGGGGTACAGACAATCATCTTATTTTAGTCGATCTAAGAAACAAGAATATTACTGGGAAAGATGCAGAGATTTTGTTAGATGAAATTGGTATTACAGTAAATAAAAATACTATTCCATTTGATCCCCAAAGCCCTTTTGTAACCAGTGGCATTCGTATGGGTACACCAGCAGTTACCACAAGGGGGATGAAAGAAGAAGATATGATAGCCATAGCAGATATTGTTAATCTGATTATTGAAAATCCTTCAAAGCAAGAAGCTGCAAAATCAATGGTTGAAAAACTATATACAAGATTTCCTTTATACGAGCAGATATGATCAATTGATCATATCTGCTTTCATGCATATTCGCTTTAAAAGAAGGTGTAAGGAAAGGATTGTAGAATTATAAAAAGGAATATGCTAAGGAAAGAAGGAATAGAATGAGAGCTTTCTTTTATGAAATACTAGAAACGATCCTACAATCTATTGATGAAGGTGTTCATGTAATAGATAATGAGGGAAGAACGATTTTTTATAATAAAGCGATGTCTGAATTGGAAGGAATGCAGGCAGAAGATGTGATGAATAAACCACTACTGGATTTTTTTCCAAGTTTAGACTGGGAAAAAAGCACTTTACTAAGAGCTTTATCTAGAGAAGAGTCCCTATATAATAGGCCTCAAACCTATCTAAACTATAAAAATAAAGAAATTACTACGATTAATACTACAGTTCCAATTTATTGTAACAATAAAAAAGTAGGTGCTTTAGAAATCGCTAAGAATATTACCAGAATAAAAGAGTTATCTGATCAAATTATGTCCTTGCAGCTGAAACTGTTCAAGCCAGACAAAAGTATAGTTTCAAAAGAAAATAAATTCACCTTTGATTCTATTGTCGGAAAAAACGAGAAATTTTTAAAAGCCATTAGTGTAGCTAAAAAAGCTGCTTTTTCTTCTTCTAATGTACTCATATATGGAGAAACAGGTACGGGAAAAGAACTAATTGCACAGAGCATACACAATAGTAGTACCCGTAAGAATAAGATTTTTTTAGCTCAGAACTGTGCTGCTTTGCCAGAAGCACTACTAGAGGGAATTTTATTCGGGACAACAAAAGGAGGGTTTACTGGGGCGGTTGATCGGCCTGGGGTTTTTGAGCAGGCTAATGGAGGAACTTTATTCATGGATGAGATTAACTCAATGGGCTTGCAGCTGCAGTCCAAGCTGTTAAGAGTATTTCAAGATGGTCATATTAGAAGGATAGGTGGGCTTAAAGACATTCCTATTGATGTTAGAATTATTGTAAGTACCAATGAAGAACCCTACGAAGCAGTAGAAAAGGGAACCTTAAGGAATGATTTGTATTACAGATTGAATGTTATTCCGATCTATCTTCCACCTCTTCGTGAAAGAATAGATGATATAGATTTATTAACATCATTTTTTATAGATAAAATGAATAAAAAGCTCAATAAAAAGGTTGGATTTATTTCTCCCACGATAAAAGAAGCTTTTAATAGTTATAAATGGCCAGGCAATGTGAGAGAACTAGAAAATGTCATAGAAGGAGCAATGAATATTATTGATAAGGAAGATGAATTGAAAAAAGAACATTTTCCTTGTGAAATAAGTGCAAAAATATTTGCGCTATCACCATTACAGGATTATGACATAGTAAAATCTCTAGGAGAGACTTTAGAATTGATAGAATCGAATATCATACAGAAGGCGTTAAAAGAAAGTAATAACAATGTATCCAAAGCTGCAAGATCATTAGGAATAAAAAGACAAACACTGCAGCATAAAATGAAAAAGTATAACTTATTTAATTAAGGGTTATGCAAAAAAGTTTGCACCACTGGTGCAAACTTTTTTGCTTTTATGGTATGAAAAGCTAAAAGCAGCTAAGTAGGTAATAGGATATCTCTCAGCATTGTATAAAAATACCAAAAACACTTATAAAATGAGTAATTATTGTATAATATAGAAAATTTTATCGAGAAATATTTTTAAGTTTGGCAAGAGATTTGCAAATAATATAACTAGATAGAAGTCTATACAATCAATGATGGAGGTGCAAAGATATGGAAAATATTAAAGTAATTATTTGGGGTTTTGGTGCAATGGGCAGTGGAATGGCAGAGATGCTTTTGAAAAAAGAGGGTGTAGAGATTGTAGGAATATGTGATAGGAATCCTGAAAGAGTCGGTAAAGATATGTATCAAGTACTAGGTATTGAGCGAGGGGAAAGAAAAAGTATACTTATTGAAGCAAGTCCTGAAGAAGTTATTAGTGAAGGGATTGCAGATGTGATTTTAATTGCAACGGATTCTTTTACAAGGAAAACCTTTGATAAAATAAAGTTTTCTGTTGAAAATAAAATTAATGTTATCTCTACTGCGGAAGAAATGGCTTATCCTCAGGCTCAAGAACCTGAACTGGCAAAAGAAATGGATAGAATTGCAAAGGAAAATGGCGTGTCCATTCTAGGCACAGGGATTAATCCAGGTTTTGTACTAGATTTACTGATTTTAGCTTTAACAGGAACCTGTGAAAGTGTTGAACACATTAAAGCTGCCAGAATAAATGATCTGGCTCCCTTTGGACGTGCTGTAATGGAAGAACAGGGTGTAGGATTGACAGTAGATGCTTTTGAAGAAGGCGTAAAAAATGAAAAAGTCGCAGGTCACGTAGGATTTCCTGAATCTATCCACATGATTGGAGATGGAATTGGCTGGAAGGTTGAAAAAATAAAAGAAACACGAGAACCGATTGTATCGAATGTATATAGAAAATCAAAATATGCTGAAGTAGAACCACAAAATGTAGCAGGATGCCGCCAATGCGGCTATGGTTATGTAGATGGGAGAGTAAAAATTGAAATGGAACATCCACAGCAAATTCTCCCCGAATTGGAAGGCGTAGATACGGGAGACTATATATGGATTCAAGGAACACCGAATATAAATATGCAGATCAAACCAGAAATACCAGGTGGAATTGGAACTATTGCTATGTGCATCAATATGATTCCCCATGTCATCAATGCATCACCAGGACTGAAGACCATGTTAGATTTACCCGTACCACGGGCAATCATGGGAAATATGAGAAAATTAATACAGAGGTAGGGGAGCAATTATGGAAGCAATGAAAGGTGATTGGGTTAGGATTCATAATATCGTATTAGAACCAATAGAAAGGGCACCTCAAGTACCTGAGGATACAAGGAATGTTCCCTTAGAGAGCTGGGTCAAAGGATTTATCCAACAAGGTGGCAAAATAGGTGATGAAGTAGAAATTATAACTCTTACAGGCAGGAGAGTAGTGGGAGAACTTATAGAGATTCACCCTTCTTATTCCCATAACTATGGTGAGTTTGTACCTGAACTTTTGGAAATTGGAATACAATTAAAAGAAATTCTCCAAGAAGAAGGTGATAAATTTGAATAGGGATATGGGTTATCAGGCTGTAATGGCTAGGAAAAATGAGATCATGAAAAAAGCAATTGGTATTGATTATCAGTCTTTTGAAATAGGAAAAATTGCTTTCGATTATGAACGCATGATGGAAGAAGTAGGTTATACATTAAAAGAAATGCAAAAGATTCAAGGCGCTACAGGGGTAGGGAATACGCCTTTGTTGGAATTGAAAAATATAAGCGCCCTTGCTCGAAAAATTGCACCGAAGGGAAAAGGTGCTAGAATATTTATAAAGGATGAGGCTGCCAATCCCTCGGGAAGTTTTAAAGCCAGACGAGCAGCCAATGCAGTATATCATGCAAAAAAACTGGGATATAAAGGGGTGATTGCAGCTACTAGTGGCAATTATGGTGCTGCCGTGGCCAGCCAAGCGGCCATGCAGGGATTAAAGTGTATTATTGTGCAAGAATGCTTCGATAGTAGAGGTATAGGGCAGCCAGAGATTATAGAAAAAGCAAGAAAGTGTGAAGCTTATGGAGCGGAGGTTGTACAGCTTTCTGTTGGACCTGAACTATTTTATACTTTTTTAAAACTATTAGAAGAAACACAATATTTTAATGCTTCTTTGTATACACCCTTTGGGATAGCAGGGGTAGAAACACTTGGATACGAACTGGCTATGCAGTTTCGTGAAAGAGAAGGGAAAGATCCTGATGTGGTCGTATGCACCAATGCTGGAGGCGGGAATATAACAGGAACTGCAAGGGGACTTTTAAAGGCTGGTGCATTGAATGTTGAAATAGTAGGTGCCAGTGTGAATTTACAAGGCCTTCATATGGCCAGTGACAAACAATTCAACCGCAAATCCTTTACAACAGGACATACAGGTTTTGGGATTCCCTTTGCCACTTGGCCAGATCGTTCTGATGTTCCAAGATCCGCTGCTCGACCTCTTCGTTATATGGATAGATATGTAACTGTATCTCAAGGTGAAGTATTTTATATGACCGAAGCCCTTGCTCAGCTCCAAGGCTTAGAACGAGGACCAGCTGGAAATACAGCCTTAGCTGCTGCATTTAGTATTGCTAGGGAAATGGATAGAGAACAGATCATTGTCGTTCAAGAAACTGAATATACAGGAGCAGGGAAACATATTCAAGCACAGCTATCCTTTGCCCGAAAAAATGGTATAGAAATTTCATTTGGGGATCCAAAAGAAGAAATACCTGGAAGCAATATTATTTTACCAAAACATCCTAGTAACATTCAGATAAGAGATATTGAGCTAGATAAAATAAAAAAATCTTATATTCAAAATAGCATGAAGGATACTGGAATTGAAGTGCTGACAGAGATAGACTTAGAGTTTTTAGCACAGGATACAAAGTCTACAAAAGCGTTTGTACAGCATGTTATAAGGGAAATGGAGGAAACGCTATGAAAAGGGTTGATGATTTTCAAGAAAGAAGGGCACATTTAACACAACTTAGTGACGAAGAATTAAAAGAAAAATTTTGGCAATTGGCAGAGAGAATTGTTGATCCAATGATAGCCTTGGCCTATAAAAATACCAGCCCATCTATAGAGCGATCGGTTTTGCTAAGAATGGGTTTTTCTAGCCTGGAGGCACAGGCTATAGTGGAAGGAGTTATGGATAGAGGTTTAATGGGAAAAGGAGCAGGCCATATTGTCTATGGATTGGCTAATAAAAAACAACTAGGAATTCGAGAAACTGGAATTGCTTTGGCAGAAGGACAGTACTGGGACGAAGTCCTTGCGCTGTTTCAAGGAGGTGAAAAGTAATGGGATTACAATTAGACAAAAAAATTGATATCAAAACTATTCTTGATAATTTGGAAGACTACAGACCCAAAAGAAGGGGATGGACATGGCGTGAAAAACAAGATTACCTTAAGTTAGGACCCTTTGGGTATAAAAATTGCTCTACATCCTTAAAGAATAGTGTGCCTTTACCTTCTGCTAAGTACTTTGATGAAATCGATCCACAACCGGATTATACCATTACAACAGAGATTGCTTCTGGAAGATTTGAAGATGATATTCGGCGGATGCGAATGGCTGCATGGCATGGAGCTGATCATATAATGGTTATTCGTACCGCTGGACAATCTCATTTTGACGGATTGATTGAAGGCACACCCCAGGGCATAGGTGGTATCCCCATTACCCGTAAACAGGTCAGGGCACAGCGAAAAGCCCTAGATATGATTGAAGAGGAAGTGGGAAGGCCTATCAATTATCACTCTTATGTTAGTGGTGTTGCAGGACCAGACATTGCAGTAATGTTTGCTGAAGAAGGGGTAAATGGCGCCCATCAAGATCCTCAATACAATGTATTATATCGCAACATCAACATGATTCGCTCATTTGTAGATGCAGCTGAATCTAAAAAAATCATGTCTTGGGCAGAGATGGCACAGATAGATGGTGCCCATAATGCCAATGCAACGGCAAGAGAAGCTTGGAAAGTAATGCCTGAGTTAATGGTGCAGCATGCAATTAATTCTATCTATTCTGTAAAAGTAGGAATGGCAAAGTCGAATATCTGCCTATCTACAGTTCCACCAACAGCACCGCCAGCTCCAAGTATGTATTTTGATTTACCCTATGCAGTAGCCTTAAGAGATTTTTTTTCTGAATATCGTATGCGTGCTCAGATGAATACAAAGTATATGGAATCATCTACTAGAGAAGCAACGGTTACCCATGTTCTTAATTTAATGATCTCGAAACTAACGGGGGCAGATATTCAATCAACCATTACCCCAGACGAAGGAAGAAATGTACCGTGGCATGTTTACAATATTGAAGCCTGTGATACGGCAAAGCAAGCCTTAGTGGGGATGGATAGCTTAATGGAAATGTTAGAACTGAAGAAAAATGGATACCTGCCAGAAAAAGTTCGTGAACTTAAGGAAAGAGCAGTACTATTTATGGAAGAAATATTAGAGGCTGGAGGCTACTTTGAAGCAGTAGAAAAAGGATTCTTCGTCGATTCGGGCTATTATCCAGAAAGAAATGGGGATGGTATTGCAAGAAAAATAGACGGAGGCATTGGCGTTGGAAGTATTTTTGAAAGAGAAGCAGATTATATGGCACCAGTCACTGCCCATTTTGGATATAATAATGTGACCCAATATGATGAAGCTGCTGCTGAGAATCCATCCATTCTAATAGGGGGATCTACTTTAGAGAAACCAGAAAAAATTATTTTTATCGATGAATTAGATGAGACAGACAATGTAAATGTAAGAATGGAAGAAACCAAGGAATTACGAGAATCTACAAAAATCAAGCCAGAAGTAGAGTGGTTAGGTGACGGAATTGTGCAGCTGGATCTATTTTTGCCTTCCAGCAAACGAATAGCTGAATTTGCAGCTCTTGAAATCGGTAAAAAAATGGGGTTAGAGGATGTGGAAGTAATCCATAAAGAAGTAATGCACCCTTCTGAAGGCAGTAGAATTCAGCTTAAAGGAAGAGTGAACTTTTCAATAGATACGGCTGCACTGGTAATTCCTCCAGAACCAGAAATGATGTCAGAGCAAGAGATTCGGGAAGAGATTGAAAGAAAACCTATGAAAATTGTGGCTGGCACAGTAGGAGAAGATGAACATTCCGTTGGACTTAGAGAAATTATTGATATTAAGCATGGGGGAATAGAGAAGTATGGTATAGAAACCCACTATCTTGGAACCTCTGTTGCCCTTGAAAAATTGGTAGATGCAGCTATTGAATTAAATGCAGATGCTATTTTGGCTTCTACCATTATCAGCCATGATGACATTCACTATAGGAGCATGCGGCGTTTACATGAGTTATGTATTGAAAAAGGAATTCGTGATAAAATTATGATTCTTTGTGGAGGTACTCAGGTTACTCCAGAATTGGCAGTTAAGCAGGGGATAGATGCAGGTTTTGGAAGAGGAACAAAGGGAATTCATGTGGCCACATTTTTAGTAAAGAAAAGAAGTGAAATGCAAAATGAAAATTAATGTTTTAGTTGCAGAAATCGGCAGTACTACCACCGTTGTAAATGCCTTTGGAGATATTCATAGTGACTGCCCTAGATTTTTGGGGCAAGGCCAAGCATCTACCACTGTAATGGAGGGAGATGTAAATATGGGTCTTCAAAATGCCATTGAGGATTTGGAAAGAAAACTAGATATTCAAAAGCTTCATTACGACGAGATGCTGGCCACTAGCAGTGCTGCAGGGGGATTAAAAATGACCGTTCACGGACTGGTCTATGACATGACTGTAAAGGCTGCTAAAGAGGCAGCTTTAGGGGCTGGTGCAATCATTCACAAGGTTACCAGTGGAAAGCTGAGGACAAGTGACCTAAATGCAATCATGGCAATAAAGCCAAACCTTGTATTAATTGCCGGAGGTGTTGATTATGGTGAACGAGACACAGCCATTTATAATGCAGAGCAAATTGCTGGTTTAGATATTCATGTACCTATTGTTTATGCTGGAAATGTTGAAAATCAAGAGGAAATTCGAGAAATATTTAATAATAAGAAAAAAGAACTGTATATTGTTGACAATGTCTATCCTAAAATTGATCAGTTAAATATCGAGCCAACCCGTAATGTGATTCAAAAAGCCTTTGAAGAGCATATCATTCATGCACCAGGCATGACAAGCGTTCGTGATTTAGTAACAGGACCTATTATTCCAACTCCTGGTGCAGTAATGGAGGCTTCCAAGCTTTTAAGAGAAGAAATAGGAGATTTGATTACCCTAGATGTAGGGGGAGCCACTACCGATGTTCATTCTGTAACTGAGGGGAGCGATGAGATGAATCGCATTCTTATTAGTCCAGAACCTATGGCAAAGCGGACGGTGGAAGGCGATATAGGGGTGTATGTCAATAGAGAAAATATCGTCAATAGAATTGGAAAAAATGTATTGCAACAGCAATTTGTGGAAGATATAGACCTTTTGATTAAAAACAGCAGGCCTATTCCTAAATCAACGGAAGAAATTAAGTTTGTTGAGGTATTGACACGGGAGGCCGTGATAACGGCAATGATTAGACATGCAGGAAAATTGAGATATCTATACGGACCTACGGGTAAAAAAACCTTAGCGGAGGGAAAGGATCTCACCAGTATAAAGTGGATTATCGGTACAGGGGGTGCCCTAACAAGATTACCCAATGGGCCTTCTATTTTAAAAGAAATTCCCCTTTATAATAAAGGAGATTATCTATTTCCCACAATGGAGGCACAGGTTTTAATCGATAGAGATTATATTATGGCATCCCTTGGTGTTTTATCAAAAAAATATCCTAATGCAGCTTTACGACTGATGCTCAATAGTATAAGAAAGGAATAATAAGCTGCATTTTAAATTATTGGAGGAATTGAGATGTCTCTTTGTCCAAGAATAAATATTGACTTAGAAAAAATAAGGCATAATGCTAGAACTTTGACTGAATGCTGTAATCATTTGGGAATACAAGTTGCAGGAGTCACGAAGGCTTTTTCTGGAACTCCTGAAATTGCAGCGGCATTCATAGAAGGCGGGGTATCCATGTTAGCAGACTCCAGAATAGAGAACTTAAAAAAGCTAAATCATTTGGAAATTCCCAAAATTTTACTTCGGCTGCCAATGATAAGTCAGATAGGAGAAGTTGTTCAATATGCAGATATAAGCTTGAACTCTGAGCTCAAAACCATAGAAAAATTATCAGCAGAAGCTCTAAGAAAAAAGAAGAAGCATCAGATTATTCTTATGGTAGATTTAGGAGATTTAAGAGAAGGTATCTTAGAGGAAAACTTGTTGGAGATTGTTGGAAGAATATTGAAGCTAGAAGGCATTATATTGATGGGACTTGGCACCAATCTTACCTGTTATGGAGGGGTCATTCCAAATAAAAAGAATTTAGGAAGATTGGTAAAAATGACCAAAACTATAGAAAAAGAATTTAAAATTAAGTTTAAAGTTCTTTCAGGGGGAAACTCTAGTAGTTGGTATTTGATAGAGAATGGAGATATGCCTAAAGAAATTAATCACCTAAGATTAGGAGAAGCAATTTTGTTAGGAAGAGAAACGGCCTTTGGAAATACAATTCCAAATACCTATCAAGATGCCTTTATCTTTACTGCTGAGATAATAGAATTAAAAGAGAAACCATCACTGCCTATGGGAGAGATTGGCATGGATGCTTTTGGAAATAAACCTCACTTTGAGGATAGAGGCATTCGCAAAAGAGGAATTTTAGCAGCAGGAAAACAGGATGTAGTTATTGAGAGTCTGACTCCTATAGATGAAGATATTGAGCTTGTGGGAGGAAGCAGTGATCATTTGTTGATTGATATAACGAATAGTAAAAAGAAATATGAGGTTGGAGATCAGATAGATTTTTACGTTGGCTATGGGGCTTTATTGCAATTAATCACTTCGGAATATGTCTGTAAGAATATAATCAACTATTCTAATTAAATATAAGATAGATGCCTTCTTTTGTTTCACCCACTTGTACATTTGAATATAATGTAGGGAAACAATTTGACAGGAGCTGATATCGGTGTTGCAAAAAGAAGGCAAATATATTGTAGTATTTTCTTCTAATTATCATGCCTATTATATTGAAGAACTTCTTAGAAGACATGGGGTAGGCACTCTTTACAAGAAAGCCCCCCGAGCTATTGCTAAATCCTGTAATTCTGCCATATATCTTTTTCATGAAGAGGATTTAAGCAAAACATTGAAACTAATAGAAGACGCAAAGGTTCCTTCTAAAGGAGTCTATGAGATTATTCGTAGTGAAAAAGCAATTGCCTATAAAAAAGTTCTCCTATAATTTTAGGAGAACTTTTTTAAGAATTAAATATTTTTTTAAAAAAACCAGCTTCTTTCTCTTTTGCTATTTCTTCTTTCAATAGTTCATTTTCCTGGTTTAACGATAGATTTTCTTCTTTTAGTGCATTTATTTGTTCTTTTAGTAAGGTGATTTCATTCAAGTATTCTTCTATGAGGGTTTGAACTTTTTTATATTCCTCCTGAAATTCATGATGTTGATTCAGTATAATTTCGAGTTCTGCCTGATTATGCTGGATATCATTTTCCAATTTTTTAATTTGATCCTTAAATGTTTTGTTTTTCTCGCCACTATCACCAATTATAAGCAGATATTTCTTGTTTTGATCGGATACTTTTTTAAACTCTTCTTTTAGATAGGCAATTTCACGTTCTAAAAGAGCAACTAGATTTTGCCCTCCAATAGGTTTAAATCTTTCTTTTGTCATATCCTTTTTTTCATTTTTATTGATATTTTTTTTCTCTTTCAGAGGAGCAGTAACTTCTATATTATCTTTTTTCTCTTCTGCGTATTGAATGAATAGATTTTTTGTGTTTATTTTGGTTTTATCATGAAGGGTATAATAGAACATGGGAATCTCATCTTTTAAGCCCCAAGAAATAACAAAGTTTACTTTAAAACCAATCAAATTGCTAGCGCAGTCCTGTACGATTCTTATTAATTTTATATCCGCTCCATCATATTCAAGAGTCTGGGTATGGGTCCATTTGTTTTCATGACTACTGTAGTCTAAGGTAGAGAAAACAATAATTTCATTGTCTAAAATAGATAAACAACATATGTATCCGTCTTTCATATAGAGATGACTTTCTAAGATTGGTGTAGGATTTTCGAATAAAATATCATTATAAACCAGTTGATAGAGATGGTGATCGATAAGAGCATATTTAATACAGTAATTATTCTTATGTTTATCTGTCCATATCAAATATATTTTATCTTGATCATCAGAAAGTAAATCCAAAGATAGGTTTTTTATATAAAGACAATTAGATAAAAAAATGGGTTCATGCCATTCTATCTCATCTGCTTTCAGAACTTTTAAATAAATATCATAGATTAAATTATTATTGGTGAGGAATACAAGATATAAATTATAGGAACTATCTTTAATCACTTTGTATAGATTTTGTTTTTCTCGAATATGAGAGCGATGGACAATTTCTTTTTTCCAAAGATTCTCATACCTATAATAAGAAACCAGTGATATTTGATTTGGCTCGGCAATACTATTCCAACAAAAAAAGATGTATGGTGTAGTCCTAGAATATTTTATTGAAATATTAAAGATATTCTCAAGTTCTAAATCCAATTGATATAATAATTGTACTGTCCATGATTGTCCATCAAAATAATAGTAGTTGAACTTTCCCTTCTGATCCACACAAACAAGTCCAATATTTCCTTGCGGATCTAAATCTACATCATATTCAACGACTTTATCTTCGCATAGTGGCTCATATTCTATATCTTTATCCTTTATCTCATAGCATAGATAGTGGTGTTTATCCCTATAAAAAGTTATCTGATTTTCCAAAGTATACAATATGGTTTGCATGCTTTTAATACTCATGAATATCACCTGCCTTATTTTAAATATATTAACCTTCTGCAATCAATATGTTTAATAATTCATTAATTGTACGAAATTATTTATTCACCAATTGTGTCAAATAAACATAATATACAATTAGAACAGGTGAATTTGTAGTTACTTAAGACTATTATGAAGCTATTTACCAATAATGAAGGGGGTAAAAAATATATGTACAGACAATCATCTACAGCCCATGGAATCAGTTTATATACACCAGGTCAAATTCCAGAAGAGCTGAGAGAGCAGTTTGGAAATGCTGCTGAACTTGTATGTGTTCAGATTCCAAAAGTCTATGATTCATGTCTATTAAGAATTTGTTTAGTAGGAAATCAAAAAAAGGAAGATAAAGATGAAGGAATCATCTTTGATCCAGATCTACGAGTTCGAGTGGATTGCAGTGCTGAAAGTATCATCAATGCCAGAGTGGCAGGTATTGTGCCAGGATCCTTTAAGGTTATTCAAAAGAAGGCATTGCCTGGAGACCCTGATAGAAAGATAATCACTTATAAATATCAGCTAATTATACTATATGACGTAGTATTTGATGACTGCACAATATCTAAAGACAACGAATTAATTCTTAGAAGAACTGAGACCGTTGGTCCCCTATATTGCCCAGATTCTCAAGCAATTATCAGAGAAACAAAAATGGATCAATCAGGTAAGTGCCACCCTGCCACAGATGAAGACGATCAAATTATTAAATTAGAGCTTATTGCAAACATTCTAGATGTTCAAATTGAGAGAAAAGAAGGGAAAAATCTAGATCCTTATGATGATGTTTGCTTTGCTGTCTTTACAGTAGGTATTTTCAATGTAGTTAAGTGCGAGCTAATTGTTCAGTTGGTAATTCCTGCATTTGGCTTCTGTCCGCCACCTGCACCTTGCGAGGCAATCGGAGAGCCTTGTGAAATTTTCAATGCACAGTTACCACCTGCTTTTTTCCCGCCACAATTAGACGAAATCATTTCTGGACCTGGAGTAGATTGCTAATGAAGGAAGGGGATGTATATAGGGTATACATCCCTTATTTTTTTTTGTTGATAGGACATACTTTCACAAATAGCTTGCTTGAAAAAGGTATTCTCGACTGTATAGCGAATAAAAGAAAATATAAAAAGAACTACATAAAGAAAGGAACAGAAACATGGAACCATTATCAATAAGAATGCGGCCAGGTATTTTAGATGAATTTATCGGGCAGACTCACATTCTTCATAAAAACTCACTATTATATCGTTCAATTAAGAATAAAACCTTTGAATCTGCAATTTTTTTTGGACCTCCCGGAACGGGGAAAACAACCCTAGCAAGAATTATAGCCAATGAAATGGAAGCGAATTTTTATGAATTAAATGCCACAACCACAGGAATAAAAGAGCTGAAAGAGGTTATTGAACGAGCTAAGAAAGAAATTTATACATTGGGATATAAGCCTACTTATGTATATGTTGACGAATGTCATCGTTGGACAAAAAATCAACAGGATGCATTATTAAAAGCTTTAGAAGAAGGTATCATTAAGTTTATTGGAAGTACCACTGAAAATCCGTATTTTGCAATGAACAAGGCCGTACTAAGCCGTGTCAGATCTGTATATGAGTTAAAAAGTCTATCGGATAAGGAATTAGTACAGATAATGGAACGGGCTTTACAAAAAGGAAAAGCTAGTGGAGATGTTGATGAGATGGACATATCTCAAAAAAATTTATACTTTATAGCAACACGTTGCAATGGAGATGCTAGAGTAGCATTAAATACATTAGAATTCATTGCAAAATCTACTGAAAAAGGAGAAGTCATAGAAAAAGAGATTATACTGGAAGCGATGCAGCAGCGTATGAGTTATTACGATCGTGAAGAAGAAAAATACAACTACTTATCTGCCCTTCAGAAATCCATAAGAGGAAGCGACCCAGATGCATCAATTCTTTATTTAGCCCAATTGATAGAGGGTGGAGCAGATATTATGACCATCGGGAGAAGGTTGTTGGTGATAGCCAGTGAAGATGTTGGTCTAGCTTCACCAAATGCCATATCTATTGTTCATGCTTGTATCCAAGCAGCACAAATGGTAGGCTTCCCAGAAGCTAGAATTATTTTTGCCCAGGCAGTTTTATTTCTAGCATGTTCACCGAAATCCAATAGTTGTATATGTGCCATAGATGATGCACTAAAAGATATTCGATCAAGAAACATTGATCTGCCACCAGCGCATATTATGGACGCCCATTATCGAGGAGCAAAAAATAGAGGTTTTGGCATTGATTACTTATATCCCCATGATTTCGGCGGATATGTGAAACAACAGTACTTGCCGAATAATCTTCATAAAGAAGGAAAAAAATACTATCGCCCCACAGAAAACGGTAGTGAAAAAAATATAAAGGAAAGGCTGTCTATACTGGAAAAATAATAGAAATCACATGGACTCACTTTTTTTAAACAAATTACGGATTTCTTGCCATAGCTCTATTTTAAAGACAGAAAAGACAGACTTTTTTTGTTGATAGGTTTTAATATGGGATTGGGTTTCTAATAATATTTTGTAATGAAGTTTGTTTTCATCATATAAATTTTTCAGCATACTTTCAAGCTCCTGCTGATGCAGTGAAATTTGTTCAAGTGTTTGAAATATTTGCTTCAAATCATAAGATGCTTCTAAGGGGGTTGGAAGTATTTCTTTTTTTGTTATTTTGTAACTTTCTTCTATGTCTTCTTCCTGGATTTCCTGGTTTTCATCCCGTTTTGCAGAAACTTTATGCTCAAGGAATTGATGGTTTTCAAATTTATCAATTCCAAGAATAGAAGAGGGTATGTCTTTATAACCATAGGCTATGGGAATTTTTACGAAGTCAAAGTCTTTATAATGGGACCCTAAAACTGTTGTTTTTATAGAATTTACTTTATCAAGTGTAACTAGAAATTCAGGTCTAGACCATGATGGAGAATGCAGATCTTTAATTATCATAAAGTGTTCATCCCCTTGCTTCCAAAGAATACGAAGATTATTTTCAACCTGCATCATTGAGGGATGGGTACAATCGCTCTTTAAGCGCGGAATTTCTCTAACACGATTTAGCCATTCATTGATTTTTGAAAAGTTTGGTTTATTCAATTCAAGATAACGAAGCTGATAATGACCCTTGAATAAAGTAGCCCACATAATATGTACTGAATCCTGGCAATCGCAGAAAATAAAGGGATAGGCATGTTCATTAGAAGCATCACTTATCTTTATAGGAAGACTCCAGACATGATAGAGCAATTGATATTTCCTATAATAAATTTGATAATGTGACCCTAATTTTGAACGGTAAATCAAGTGAATATTGTTTTTAGTATCCATATCTGCTTGAAAAGGCATATCATATTCTTCGGAAAGAATCTCGCATACCCGGTGATTTTTCCAATTTAGTTTATCCCAATAATAATGTTTTAGTATCCATAGATTGGTATTCGGACCATAGGATAGAGCAATTAGAATATGAATTTTATCTTCTACAATAAATAAAGTTAAATTACTAAACCGAGTATTTTTGCTATCAAACCGCATCAGACATTTATACTCCCATTGATTATCAAAATACAATCCATATATTAGCTGGCCCTCATCTAAAATAGCTGCAATATGAAATTTTCCCTTTGTATCAAGTCTAATAGCATATTCAGAAATATTACTTACTAGAGCAACTTGGTCATAGATGATATGATCTTTAAGAATACACGCGATTAAAGTTTTATCTGACAAGAAAAAGTGATAAAGTAAGCCTGAAGATGTATGGTGTATGTATTGATGTTGCCATAGATTTGCCATTAATATTTTCCCCCTTTCCATCCTACTTTGTCCATAATAATGTATCTATCCTTTAGAGAAAATATTCCATATCTAAAATAATTTTTTGTTTATTTTAGGGCAGTGAAAACTAATTTATAAAATAAAGGAATCAAACGCTACTATAGAAAGTACAATAATAATAATAAAGAGGGACTCTATATTCCGAAGAAAGATATTGGGGGGAATAATATGGTGAAAGAAAATACTACCGATAGTAGAACCATAATTCAAAAGATTAGTGAGCCTGAACCCTATCCAGCTGTTGAAAGAAATATAAAGGAACATAAGTATTTTAAAGATCAAAGAGGCAGGGGGAGTATGGTAGATTCTATTAGTATCATTGCTGATAAGGTCTATTCATATTACCAATTTCGCAACTGTTTTCCAAAATTTTCAATTGACTTGCCGGGAAATGGAGAAGGGTTTGAATTTATAAATATGAAATTTAGAGAAGGTGAGTTACTTGGGGACAGTCTTAAGGTTACATCATTAAACCCTAAAAGACCGAGGCACTCTCGAGTTCAATTGATTTTGCGCATTCCATACAAAGTCGTACTACGAGATAAGCAGAGTGGGAAAGTATTAGAGCAAAATGGATATTTGCCAGATGTTGAAAAAGATGTAGTGATGTACATACCAGAGGCAAGAGATGAGTTTAATTATCGAATTGTAGCAGAAACAAGATCAGAACTACTCCATTATCCAGAATTTCATCAGCAACAACTAATCATGCCTATAGGTGTTTTTATTATTGTAAGCGTCTTAGGAAAAGTTCAGCTACTTCTACCAGCCTATAATTATCTACCAGAGCCTCAGGAGGGAGAACCTTACTCTTCTGTTGAAAATGAATTGTATGATGCTTTTAAAAAAAGAAGTTTTCCTGAAGATTTTTTCCCCCCAGCCATTGAAGATCCAGAAATATAGCCTTAAATAAAGAAAGAATATTAACTTTATAGCAAAGAAACAAAAAACTTGATGAATGAAACATCAAGTTTTTTTCTGGAAAAATTCTGCATTTGAATGTTGACAAGATTACTTGGGTATAATATACTTTAAATTGAATTCTGATTAATTTACTTGGGATTCGAAGGGAGTGAAAGGATGAGATTATCAACAAAGGGCAGGTATGGTGTAAAAGCAATGTTTGATTTGGCTTTAAGTTATGGAGAAGGACCTATTACGTTAAATAGTATTGCAGAAAGGCAAAATATTTCTGTCCATTATCTAGAACAATTATTTGCTAGTCTAAGAAAGGCTGGTCTCGTAAAAAGTATTCGTGGTGCTCAAGGAGGATATATTCTATCTGAAAGTCCACAAAATATTACAGTTGGAGATATTATTCGAACACTAGAAGGTCCTTTGGCTCCTGCTGAATGTGTTATTGATGATGAAAACCATGAATGTGACAATGCTGACTGCTGTGTAACCCGTGGAATATGGGGAAAGATAAGGGACAGCATCAATGAGGTGGTAGATTCCATAACCCTACAGAATATGATTGATGATTATAATAAAATGCATAATAAAGACACTTATATGTATTATATATAAAATTTTTAGGAGATGGTGACATGAAGAAAAAGGTATATCTTGATTATTCCGCTACAACGCCCATGAAGCAGGAAGTTCTCGATGAGATGCTGCCCTATTTTACTGAGAAGTTTGGAAATCCTTCTAGTATTCATTCCTTTGGAAGGGAAGCAAAACAAGCAATTGATCTTGCAAGAGAACGTCTTGCAAAAGCTATTGGTGCAAAACCTGAAGAAGTATTTTTTACAGGAGTTGGATCAGAAGCGGATAATTGGGCGATTAAGGGTATTGCATATGCCAATCGAGATAAGGGAAACCATATTATAACAACGAATATAGAACATCATGCTGTGCTACATACCTGCGAATATTTAGAAAAGAATGGGTTTGAAGTAACCTATTTAAAAGTTGATGAATATGGCCGTATTCGGTTAGAGGATTTACAGAATGCAATTACCAATAAGACGATTTTGATTACGATTATGTTTGCAAATAATGAGATTGGTACAATCCAACCTATCCAAGAAATTGGGAAAATCGCAAAGGAAAAAGGGATTTATTTCCATGTGGATGCAGTTCAAGCCTTTGGAAATCTCCCAATTGATGTGAAGGAGTTAAATATTGATCTTATGGCTTTATCCGCACACAAAATCTATGGTCCAAAGGGAATAGGCGCCCTCTACATTCGTAAAGGCGTGAAAATACAGCCTATTCTCCATGGTGGCGCCCAGGAAAGAAGGAGAAGAGCCGGTACTGAAAATCTGCCGGGGATCGTTGGCTTTGGGAAGGCAGCGGCTCTTGCTACTGAGAATCTAGAAAAACATGTACAACATGTGCAAGCACTAAAGGATAAACTTATTAATGGCATTATGGGTTCGGTGGAATATGTAAGACTAAATGGTCATCCTGAATATAGACTGCCAGGGAATGTAAATTTTGCTTTTGAGTTCATAGAGGGGGAGGCTTTGCTCCTTAGTTTAGACATGGTAGGGATTGCAGGATCCAGTGGTTCAGCTTGTACTTCAGGTTCTTTAGATCCTTCCCATGTTTTAATGGCATTGGGTTTAACTCACGAGATTGCTCATGGTTCTTTAAGGCTAACCATTGGGGACTTTACCACAGAAGAGGATATCGATTATGTAATAGAACAAATACCGCAAGTAGTAGATCGGCTAAGACAAATGTCACCGCTATATGAAAAAGTAAAGGGAGGACAAAGATAATGTACTCAGAAAAAGTTATGGATCATTTTATGAATCCAAGAAATGTTGGAGAGATTGAAAATGCTGATGGCATTGGTGAAGTAGGAAATGCAAAATGCGGAGATATCATGAAAATGTATCTAAAAATTGAAGATGATGTGATCGTAGATGTGAAATTTAAAACCTTTGGGTGTGGTTCTGCAATTGCAACTTCCAGCATTGCCACTGAAATGATTAAAGGTAAAACTGTGGAAGCGGCACTTGGTTTAACGAATAAGGCTGTCGTAGAAGCTCTTGATGGTTTGCCCTCTCAAAAAATACATTGTTCTGTTTTGGCAGAGCAAGCTGTAAAATCTGCATTATTGGATTATGCTAGAAAAAACAATCTCCAACTGGATGGACTGGATGATTTTAATCCTGATGAAGACCACCACCATGATCACGAAGAAGATGAACAATAAAGTAAGCCTAGGACGTCATCCTAGGCTTACTTTAATGATATAATACAAAAGACAATGATGAAAATATAGATAAGCAGGTGATGTATGGATGAATTTGGATAAAAACAAGGTTGTCATTGGTATGAGTGGTGGTGTAGATAGTTCTGTTGCGGCATATATACTGAAACAGCAAGGATACGAAGTTATAGGTGTAACAATGCAAGTGTGGCCTGATTTAGAAGGAGAAGAGCTGGAGATTTCAGGTGGATGCTGTGGTATTTCTGCTGTAGATGATGCAAGAAGGGTTGCTGATAAGTTAAATATTCCTTTTTATGTGATGAACTTTAAAAATATATTTGAAGATACAGTAATTAAAAATTTTATTAGTGAGTATAAAAGAGGCCGGACACCCAATCCTTGCATTGTCTGTAATCGTTATATAAAATTCGATGAGTTGTTAAGGCGGGCTCATCAGCTTGGCGCTTACTATGTGGCAACAGGCCATTATGCCAATATTTATTTTGATGGAATAACAGGGCAGTATAGAATAAAAAAATCCAAGGCTGTTGAGAAAGATCAGACCTATGCATTGTATCACTTTAGTCAAAAACAACTATCCCATACATTAATGCCCTTAGGAAACTTTAATTCTAAGGATGAAGTGAGACGTATGGCTTCAGAGTTGGGTTTGGTCAATGCAAATAAACCAGATAGTCAAGAAATTTGCTTTATAAAAGATAATGATTATGGAAAATTTATCCACGAGGCTGCACCCGAAGGAATAGAACCTGGGAATTTTGTGGATATACAAGGAAATGTTTTAGGCAAGCATAAAGGAATTGTTCACTATACCATTGGACAACGTAAAGGATTAGATATAGCAATAGGAAAGAGAACCTATGTGGTAGAGATTAAGGCTCACGACAATCAAGTTGTATTGGGCGATAATGAAGAAGTTTTTGGAACCGAACTTATTGCAGAGGATGTTAGTTTTGTTTTTTTGGAACAATTACAGGAACCTCTTCCAGTAAAAGCACAAATTAGATATAATGCTGTAGCTGCTGATGCAGTGTTGTATCCAATGGAAAATGGATGTGTTAAAATTGTGTTTGATTGTCCTCAAAGAGCTATAACACCAGGACAGGCTGTAGTTTTTTATCAAGAAGATATTCTATTGGGTGGAGGAACAATTACTACTAAGCTTAGATAATTATAGAAAAGATTATAGAGTATGAATCGATTTTGTAAGTGGAATGATAAATAGTAGATATTCCACTTACTTTTTTTGAAAAAGTGTGGTGTTGAAAAATGCTTAAAAGAGGATGTGACATTATTGGCCTGCCTGTATTATCTTTGGCAACTGGTGAAAGGCTGGGAAATGTAAGAGATTTAGTTTTTGATATCCAAGAAATGATGATTATAATGCTCCTAATAGATGAAAGAGGCCTATTTCATGGAAATAAAACTATATATTTTCATGAAATTTACAAGTTTGGATTGGATGCTGTAATCATTCAGCACAAATCATGTATTCAAAGTGGATCATCTACTTCTAGAAATAACTTAAATTATACTACGCGAGAGCATATTATCAACCAAGAAGTAATCACCGATGAAGGTGAAAATATTGGCGTGGTCCAAGACTTATTAGTAAGTATAGAAAATGGAAAGGTCCATGCATTGATATTAACCGATGGCTTCTTTCATGATATTGTAGAAGGGAGACCTATACTTCCTTTGAAAAGTAAAGTTCATTTTTACGAAATGTCTATTGTTGTTCCAGAACAGGCTAAAAATGAAGTTCAATACAATACTGGTGGTTTAAAAAAATTATTGGCATTAGAATAAAAAATCATTTTTATAACCATAATCAAAAGGAGGGTAAATATGAGAGATAGATACTTTTCAGGCTTGCTTACAGGGGGCATTATCGGTGCAACGGCAGGATTATATGCCTATTCTCGAATGAGCCCTAGGCAGAGAAAAAGAATTATGAAACAAAGCAACAAATTAGTAAGAAATGCAGTGGGTATGATTGGAATGAGCCAAGGGATGGATATGTTCAAGTAATTCTATGAAAGCAGCTAAGGAATTAGCTGCTTTCAATAAAATATAGGAGAATAGTGTCATGGAATCATTGGGATTAAATTTACATAATTATATAGCGTTCAAACCTATCTATTATTTTTTTTTATTAATTGTAGCTGCCATAAATGTGCTTTTGTTGTTTTTGCTAGGATTTGCCGTGTACTATCTTATCAATATTGGTAATCGTTATATTGAAAAACAAAAAACCATTAAGATTAGCAAAAAGCATGTATACTACTTCACAATGGGTATGATAATCAGTACTATACTCCTCATCCTGTATAACTTTCGAAATATTATTTTTCAGATTGGTCCACCTTTGCTGTGGTCTATTTTATTCGCATACCTTCTAAATCCTATCGTGAATTATTTTACAAAATATAATATAGGAAGAACCTGGGCTGTGGTCATTGTATATACGATTATTTCCGCTATAATTTTCTTCATTTCTTTCACAGTTGCGCCAAAGATATCTAATGAATTGGGTAGATTGATCAACCTAATTCCCTTATATTCTAAACAGGCAACTGAATTTTCAAATAGACTGTATAGTAAAATTGATGAAATTCAGTATTTACCGCCTGAATTTTCAGGGGTAGAGGAAGCTCTCTCGGAAAATCTTATGAGAATTCAAAACTATTTGGTAAATCTATTAAGAAATTTAACCATGGGCATCTTTAATCTATTTTCACAATTGATTACATTAGTGTTGATACCTGTTTTTACTTTTTATTTTTTAAAAGATGCAGATTATTTTAAAAAGAAGCTTATCCTCTTATTGCCTAAATTTAGTCGCAATGCAATGATAGATATGTTTAAAGATATTGATATACTGATTAGTCGCTTTATTAAAGGGCAGCTCATTGTAGCAGCAGCTGTTGCATTTCTTTGTATTATTGCTTTATTTTTGATACAAGTTGAATTTGCTTTTTTAATCGGATTAATAGCAGGAATTTTTAATATCATTCCTTATTTTGGTCCTATTATTGGCTCAGTACCCGCAGTAATTATTGCATTATTAGATGACCCTTCAAAGGCTATTTGGGTTATCGTTGCTTTTACAGTCATTCAACAAATTGAAAGTGCCATTCTTTCTCCTAAGATTGTTGGAGAGAGTGTTGGGCTACATCCTATAATGGTAATTGTGGTATTGCTGATTGGGAATATGTTATATGGCATCATCGGTATGCTTTTTGCTGTCCCTGTTGCTGCCAGTATCAAAATTGTCTGTAAACATATTGTAGAACGAATTGTAAGATACTAAAAGAAATAGTATTAAAAAGAGGGAGGATGGAGTTTTTGAATAATTGACAAAAAAAGCTAATTCAATTATAATCTATTCATGCATATATACAAGCGACAATGAAAAAGAGGAGTATAATAATAGATTGCCCTCAGAGAAGAAATCCATGGCTGGGAGATTTCTGTCAATCTTTATTAGAAGCAGCTTTTGAGTCTTGGCTCTGAAATCCTTAGTAAGAGTCAACGGAGGACAGCCGTTATCCTGTTAGGTATTAGACTGTACTGGAGAGACCATTTTGGTAAGTAGGGTGGTACCGCGAGAATACTCTCGTCCCTATATATAGGAACGGGAGTTTATTTTTTGAAAATGGAGGTTGAATCATGGAAAAAATGGGTTTAAATGACATTCGAAAAGAATTTTTAGACTTTTTTAGTCAGAAAGATCATTTTGTTCATCCAAGCTTTTCTCTAGTTCCAGAGAATGATAAAAGCTTACTTTTAATTAATTCAGGTATGGCACCTTTAAAGCCATATTTTATGGGTCTTGAGAAACCTCCTAAAAGGAGAATGGCAACTTGTCAAAAATGTATTCGGACAGGAGATATCGAAAATGTTGGAAAAACTGCTCGACATGGTACATTTTTTGAAATGCTTGGGAATTTCTCTTTTGGAGATTATTTTAAAAACGAATCTATTCAATGGGGATGGGAGTTTGTAACTCAGCGATTAAAAATGCCAATAGAAAACCTATGGGTTACAGTCTACGAACAGGATGATGAAGCCTTTGATATATGGAATAAAAAAATAGGTATACCTCAAGAGAGAATTGTTCGTTTAGGAAAAGGAGACAACTTTTGGGAGATTGGTTTAGGCCCTTGTGGACCTTGCTCTGAAATATATTTTGACAGAGGAGAAAAACATGGATGCGGTCATATTGATTGTAAGCCTGGCTGTGAATGTGATAGATATGTAGAATTTTGGAATCATGTATTTACTCAGTTTGATAAGGATGAAAATGGCAATTATAATCCTTTGCCGAAGCCCAATATCGACACAGGTATGGGTCTTGAGCGTGTAGCCTGCATCATGCAAGAGGTAGATTCCATCTTCGATATTGATACCATGCAGCATATATTATCTGGTGTGGTTACCTTATCTGGAGTAGAATATGGTGCAAATTCCAAAAGCGATATCTCCATTCGAATTATTACAGATCATATTCGTTCTGTTACCTTTATGGTTAGTGATGGCATTATGCCGAGCAATGAGGGCAGAGGATATGTACTTAGAAGGCTCCTTCGTAGAGCTGCAAAGCATGGAAAGCAGCTTGGAATACATGGTGCTTTTTTAACTCAATTAGTAGATCGCGTTATTACAGTTTCTGGTTCTGCTTATCCTGAGTTAACAGAAAAACAGGAGTATATCAAAAAAGTCATTGCAATCGAAGAAGAAAGGTTCCGCGAAACTATTGATCAGGGTAGTGAGATACTAAAGACATTTATAGAGGATTTAAAGAAGAACAATCTAAGTCAATTATCAGGCGAACATGCCTTTAAGCTTTATGATACCTATGGTTTTCCTCTTGAACTAACGATGGAGATATTGGAAGAAGAAGATATGACAGCTGACGAGGCAGGCTTTAAGGAAGAGATGGAAAAACAACGAACAAGAGCCCGTTCAGCTAGGCACAATTCAGAAGAAGAAGGTTGGAAGGAAGATCTCTTCGCTAAATTAGGAAGTGAAATACGTTCTTCTTTTGAAGGTTACGAAAGAACAGAAATGGATGGAAAGATTCTTGCTATTATGAAGGATGGCCATCCAGTAGAGAAAGCATATCAAAACGATGAAGTAATCCTTATTTTAGACGCAACACCCTTTTACCCTGAAGGTGGAGGGCAAGTAGGGGATCGGGGTATCTTAAAGAACGAGGCTGTTCAAGTTCAAATTACGGATTGCAAAAAAGGAAACAACGAGAGGATCCTTCATTATGGAAAAGTACTTGAAGGTATTTTAGGAGTAGATTCTGCAATAAAAGCTAGTGTAGATATAGAGCTTCGTAGGGCAACGGAAAGAAACCATACAGCTACTCACTTGCTTCATAAAGCACTTAAAGAAATCTTAGGAGAACATGTTGAACAGGCAGGCTCCTTAGTTACACCAGAGCGTTTGCGATTTGATTTTACTCATTTTCAAGCTTTAACACAAAATGAACTATCTACTATTGAGGAAGCAATCAATAAAGTCATTTTAGCAGGATTAACAGTTCAAGCCGATCATATGCCTATTGAAGAAGCAAAACGAGCAGGAGCTACGGCTCTTTTTGGAGAAAAATATGGTAGCACAGTAAGAGTTGTTTCTATAGGCGACTATAGCATAGAACTTTGTGGAGGAACCCATATAGATAATATAGCTAAAATTGGTCTGTTTAAGCTCATTGGTGAAGGTGGAGTTGCAGCTGGTATAAGGAGGATTGAAGCTGCTACTGGACTTAAGGCCTATGAGCATACTAAAGAAAAAGAAAAACGACTATTAGATATCTGCTCAATTCTAAAGACCAATGAAAAAGAAATACTTACAAAGACAGAAGGATTGGTACAGGAGCTTAAAGCATCTCAAAAAGAAATAGAGGCCTTAAAGAATAAACTTGCAGGCAGTGCTATCGATGATATCCTTGAACATGCAGTTACTATTCAAGGCGTAAAAACAGTGGTGTATTCTATTGAAGGTTTGGATATGGAGAGTTTGAGAAGTCTTACAGATAAACTGAAAGATAAAATCGGTTCTGGGCTCGTGGTGTTGGGATCCCCTGAACAGGATAAGGTAAACTTTGTTGCTATGGCTACAGAAGATGTTGTTAAAAAGGGTGTTCATGCGGGTAATATTATTAAAGAAGTAGCGAAAACAGCAGGTGGCGGTGGTGGTGGAAGACCCAATATGGCTCAAGCTGGCGGAAAAGATATCTCAAAATTACAGGAAGCCTTAAAAAAGGTTGAAGATTTGGTTCGACAACAAGTGAATGGATAAAATGAGAAAGGACGAAGACTTTTCAAATCTTCGTCTCTTCTTCCTTATTTTGTAAAAGGATTATGTATAATTATAGCGAATATATGTAATATATAAAATGAAGGAGGGTGCCGTCCATGAATGACAAATTTAATTTTACAATGAAATTTAATGTCGATAAAGAAAAGATGAATGAAGCAGAAGAAATATTAAAAAATGTTTACAAATCTTTAAAGGAGAAAGGATATAATCCTATTAATCAGTTGGTGGGTTATATTTTATCAGGGGATCCTACCTATATCACCAGTCACAACAATGCAAGAAGCCTCATTCGTCAATTGGAAAGAGATGAACTGTTAGAAGAATTATTAAAAAGTTATTTAGAAAATAAGTAGGAGAGATCTCTATTGTATAACAAATATTATAGAATTATGTGTATGGTTATTATTCTGCTTATGATGGCAGGGTTTACAAACTATGCGGATTCCTTTTCAGATAAGAAAGTTGTATTGATTACTGTCAACGAAGTAACTTTTGAGGATTTATATGAGATGCCGACCGTTCGTCAATGGATAGAGAATGGAGCTATTGCATTGATGAATAATAGAACTTCTACCACTGCCAATATGTTAAAAGCCTATACCACCATCGGGGCAGGAGTAAGGGCAGAAGCCTCTGCTGATTCTATTCAAAGCAACAATCTTACAGAAGAAAGCCAAAAAATATACCGAAGAAGAACGGGAATAGAGATTGGTTCCAGTGGGATTGTTAATCTAGATATGCCAAGATTACAAAGGCTAAATTTATCAGGAGAATATGGAGCTGTACCAGGTGCATTAGGACAAGCCTTAAGAAATAAAGGCTTAAAAACAGCAGCTATTGGAAATGGAGATACTGAAGAGACCTTTGCACGATTTGCTCCTTTAGTGGCAATGGATGAAAATGGCTTTGTAGACTATGGGGATGTGAGTCAAGAAATCTTGGAACATGATGATTTTTATCCCTTTGGAGCAAAAAATAACTATGCCAAAATGGCAGAAGTTTTCCGAGAATGCTATGAAAAGGCCAGTTTAACTGTAATCGATTTTGCGGATATCCATAGATTAGAACGTTATAGAAATAATATGTCTGATACAGCCTATCTAAACCATAAGGCTCATATCCTAGCAGAATTTGACGATTACCTGGCTAAAATTTCAAATTTGATTGATTTTGACAACACAAGGCTGCTTCTGGTTACACCCTATCCTTCTTCTGCAAATATAAGGATAGGTAATAGGCTTACACCTTTAGTACTGGTAGGAGATGGTATTCCACCTGGTGTTATGACTTCTGATACTACAAGACGTGAGGGGATTGTAGGAAATGTGGATATTGCTCCCACTATTGCCGCCTATTTAGGTGCTGAAGGGGAAAATATGACAGGAAGAGTTCTAAAAGTAATAGAAAGACAGGAGAATCTGAGTTATTTGCTAGATTTGAATCAAAGAGTAATAGCAACTTCCCAGTTTAGATATCCTGTTTTAACTACTTTTGCTATTTTTGAAATATTTATCTCTATTATTGCACTTTTGATCATACTTTTTAAAGATAGACTGAAGCATCAATGGGTTCACTATTTTACCAATTTACTTCTTAGTACTATGGCTATACCCTTCGTACTATTGATTTTATCTTTTTTTGCGAAGAGAAGCCTATTTTTTGTTTATTTATGGATTGTACTTATCACAATTCTCATTACTTATTTGGTAACAAAGATTAGCTCTCATAGGTTGGACAATCTACTCATACTTTCAGGAATTACAACGATTGGTTTACTTGTAGATATCATTACCAATGGAAATTTAATTAAGCATTCTTTATTAGGATATGATCCTATCATTGGGGCTAGATATTATGGTATTGGCAATGAATATATGGGAGTGCTTATTGGCTCAACTTTAGTTTTTGCAACAATTCTACTGGATAGATATCCGTGTAGGAGGCATTGGGCCCTACTCATATTCCTAATCACTACTCTTATTGTCGGTTTTCCCGGACTAGGAGCGAATGTTGGAGGAACTATTACAGCAGTAGTAGCTTTTGTATTTGCTTCTTTGCGTTTATATAATATCAAAATTCGGTTGAAACAGTTATTTTTTATAGGTATATCTGCAGTAATTGTAGTAGGGTTAATGGCGTATTTAGATATACACCTATTAGGCTCGAAATCTCACCTTGCAGGTGCGATTGATCAGATTTTCAGTGAAGGCATAGGTACGATACCCATGATTATAAATCGTAAGCTTTCTATGAACCTAAGATTAATTCGTGTAACAATTTGGAGCAAGGTTTTAATTTCCACGATTGTTATATTGGCAATATTATTTTATCGTCCAGTAGGTGTTCTAAATCGTTTGTTTAGAGCCTATCCCAATTTATCTATAGGATGGGGCGGTATTGTAGCCGCTTGTGTAATCGGTTTTCTTGTGAACGACTCTGGTGTAGTGGCATCGGCGACAGGAATCATATTTCTTGGGATGAGTATGCTTTATCTAACCTTTTACATTCCAAAGGAGGGTTAGCTTATCATATGGAATACAGTACTTTAGGAAGTACAGGCATTCGTGTCTCTAGGCTATGTTTTGGTGCATTGACAATTGGACCATTACAGGCTAATTTGCCAATTGATATAGGCGCAGCAGTTATTGTAGAAGCTTTTCAACATGGTGTAAATTTCATCGATACAGCAGAACTTTATGGTACTTATCCCTATATTCAAAAGGCTTTAAAGGCTGTGGGGCGGGATCAAATTGTCATTGCTACAAAATCCTATGCCTATGATGAAAAAACTGCCCGAGTTAGTCTTGAAAAAGCATTAAAGGAATTAAATGTTGATACAATTGATATTTTTCTACTACATGAGCAGGAAAGTGAACATACTATTAAGGGACACTGGGAAGCCTTAGAATATTTTATCAAGATGAAAGAAAAAGGTATTTTAAGGGCTGTAGGGATTTCTACCCATCATATTCGTGCTGTAAAGGCAGCAGCAAAGCTAAAGGAGATTGATGTAATCCATCCCATTGTAAATATCTTAGGACTAGGTATCCAGGACGGTACTATTGAAGAGATGTTAGATGCGGTTTTGGATGCCCATCAAGTAGGTAAAGGAATATATGGTATGAAGCCCTTAGGCGGAGGAAATCTTATCAGTTCCTATGATCAGTGTTTTGATTTTGTTTTAAGTCTTTCAGCATTAGACGCAATCGCTGTGGGCATGCAGTCAAAGGAAGAGGTTGCTGCCAATGTGCTGCGATTTGAAGGGAGAACTATTCCAGAAAGAATAAAAGCAACCCTTAAGAGCGTACCTAGAAAATTGCATATTGACTTTTGGTGTGAACAATGTGGGCAGTGCGCAGTTCATTGTAGTCATAAAGCTCTTTCTATGAAAAATAATAGGCTTGAAGTAGATTCTTCTCGTTGTGTTTTATGTGGCTATTGCAGCCATTATTGTCCAAATTTTTGTATAAAAATAGTTTAGAATAGGGAGTTTAATTATGCGGATTATGGGATTGGATGTAGGGGATAAAACAATTGGTATTGCAATAAGTGATTTGATGGGTCTTACAGCTCAAGGAATAGAAACCATACGCCGAACAAATCTAAAAGCTGATTATGCTAGGCTCAAAGTACTCATTGATGAAAAAGAAGTAGATAAAATCATAGTTGGACTTCCCAAAAATATGAATGGGACTATAGGACCCCAGGGAGAAAAAGTGCTGTCCTTTGTAGAAGGATTGAAAAACCGCTTCTCCAAAGAAATTGTTTTATGGGATGAAAGACTAACTACTGTCGCTGCCGAAAGAGCACTGATCCAGGCGGATATGCGTAGAGAAAAAAGAAAAACGGTCATTGATATGGTAGCTGCAACCTATATTTTGCAGGGATACCTAGATAGTCAGGGAAGAAGGGGGTGAAAATATGGAAAATGATAATATTGTAACGCTTTTAGATGAAGAAGGTAAAGAGACAGATTTTGAAGTGATTGCTACCCTTGAAGTAAATGAGAGTGAATACGCCATTTTACTTCCACTGAATGCAGATGGTGAGGATGCTTTTATTTTTAAGATGATCGAAGAAAATGGAAGTTATACATTAGAATGTGTTGAGAGTGATGAAGAATTTAATGCCGTAGCAGAAGCCTATGAAGAACTGTTGCAAGAAGAGGATTACGAAGAAGAGGATGAATAAGAGACTATGACCTGAAATAGGTCATAGTTTTTCTATAATTCCAATAGGCTCAAAAGTTCACAATTTAAATAACAGCATATTATCATAAAATGGCAGGCATATTTGGAGGCGTTAACTTGAGAGTAGAAATAAAAGGAGAATTGAAAGAAGCAAAGTTTATAAATCGTATAAACCGCTTTATTGGGGAAATAGAAATAGACGGTGTAATTCATAAAACACATGTAGCCAATACGGGAAGAATGCGAGAACTGTTAACACCAGGAGCAAAGATCATTGTTCGTTATGTAGAGCAGGATAATAGAAAAACCAACTATGATTTATTAATGGTTTATCACAATGGTATTCTAGTTTCGATTGATTCCAAGCTGCCTAATTTTTTGTTAGAAAAAGCTTTAATAGAAAATCATATTCCACAGTTTCATAATTATAAAGATGTTAAAAGGGAGGTAACCTTTGGAAGAAGCAGATTTGATCTATTTGTTCATAATGGAAAAAATGCAGCTTTTATTGAAACCAAATGTGTTACTTATGTACGCCAAGATGGGATTGCTTCTTTTCCAGATGCACCTACAGAAAGAGGGACAAAGCATGTTTTAGAGCTTATAGATGTAATGGGTGAAGGAATGCGCGGTGCAGTTTTCTTTATCATTCAGAGAGAGGATGCCATTGCTTTTACTCCAAATCACAATATGGATCCTAAATTTGCAGAAGCAGTTTTAAAAGCATATCAAGAGGGTGTTGAATTTTATGCTTATATTTGCAAAGTGACTGCAAATGAAATCAAGTTAGTAAAAGAAGTACCTATACAATATACTTGATTTTTAATCCTAGAAGTGATAAATTGTAAATGAAAAAATATATCATTACAAGTCTAAAGGTTAATATTGTAAATGAAGGAGTAAGGTGTTATGCCATTCTTATAGAAGCAATAAGTTGTAGTAATTGTAATGGATGTGCTATTCCTTTAAAATCTTCTTTTAAAAAAGCAGCTTGGTTTTCAATTGAAATTATATGTTTTATGAAATATTTTCAATATTTTAGCTTGACTTTGTACGGATTAGCTTTTAAACTATTAAGAGAGATTATTAATTGAAAAAGAAGGTGTAAAAGTGGCAGAAATTATGGAGAGCCTAAAGGATAAATTAAAGGAAAAAGGCTATAAACTGACTCCTCAAAGACGTGCTACATTAGATACCATTATGGAAAACCAAGGAAAGCATTTAAGTACCGAGGAAATTTATGACTTGGTTAAGGACAAATGTCCAGAAATTGGACTTGCTACGGTATATAGAACTTTACAGCTGCTGGATGAATTAGAAGTAATATCCAAAATAAATTTTGACGACGGTTGCAGTCGCTATGAATTAAACACTCATCAAGATGACCATCAGCATCATCATTTGATCTGTTTGAAATGCGGAAATGTAATTGAAGTAGAAGTTGACTTAATGGACGCTTTGGAAGAAGAGATTGAGCGAAATTATCAGTTCGAGATCCGTGACCATAAAGTGAAGTTTTTCGGATATTGCAGTAATTGTAAATAAATCCTGTGACTTTAAAGTTACAGGATTTTTCATTGATATTCAAAATACAATAATTTTAACGAGAAGAACCCTTATAGAAAAAAAGAAAAATAGCAATAATAACACATAAAGGCGCTATTTTGAGAAGGTAGTTTACATATTGTAAGCTGATGTTAAATGCTGTATAATGAATTGAGCAAATGGTGACCGTGTATCCTGAGCCTTATGAATGAATCGGAACGGATAAGAATAGTAAACATTGTTAAAATTAGGAGTGTGATAATGTGGCAAAAAAGCTAGCAAAAATTAAAGTAATTCCTTTGGGTGGGTTGAATGAGATCGGCAAAAATATCATGGCAATTGAATATAAAGATGATATTATTGTGGTCGATTGCGGAATGACTTTTCCAGAGGATGAAATGTTAGGAATTGACATTGTAATTCCAGACATCACTTATTTAATTAAAAACAAAGAAAAAGTACGGGGAATTGTACTTACCCATGGTCATGAGGATCATATTGGTGCATTGCCCTACGTACTCAAAAAATTGAACGTGCCTATTTACGGCACAAAGCTGACCTTAGGGTTAGTAGAAAATAAGCTTAAGGAGCATAAACTGATAGGCAGTGTGCATACTCAAGTTATTAAACCAGGAGACACCATAAAGCTTGGTGATTTTAAAGTTGAGTTTATGAGAACGAGTCATAGTATTGCTGATGCCGTTTGTTTAGCCATTCATACATCTCTTGGTACAATCGTACACACTGGCGACTTTAAAGTTGATTTTACTCCTATTGATGGAGAATCTATTGATCTCCATAGACTAGCAGAACTAGGACAAAAAGGAGTATTGTTGTTATTGGCAGATAGTACAAATGTTGAGCGTCCAGGTTATACCATGTCAGAGAGGACCGTTGGTGCAACCTTTGAGAATATTTTTAGAAACGCACAGAAACGTATTATTGTAGCTACCTTTGCTTCTAATGTGCATAGAGTGCAGCAAATTATTAATGCCGCCCATAAATTCAACCGTAAAGTATCTGTTTCAGGCAGAAGTATGGTTAATGTAGTCAATGTAGCAATGGATTTAGGCTATCTAAATATACCCGATGATATATTGATTGATATCAATGATATCAACAAATATGCTGACCATGAAATCGTAGTGGTAACTACAGGTAGTCAAGGGGAGCCTATGTCAGCCCTATCTAGAATTGCTTCCTCAGAACACAAAAAACTAGAGATACAGCCGGGAGATATGGTTATTCTTTCAGCAACACCCATACCAGGAAATGAAAAAACTGTAGCAAGAGTAGTAAATCAACTTTTTGAAAAGGGAGCAAATGTAATTTATGAAGCATTGGCAGATGTGCATGTATCGGGACATGCTTGCCAAGAAGAGTTAAAATTAATACATTCTTTAATTAAACCTCAATTTTTTATTCCTGTCCATGGTGAACATCGACATCTAAAACAACATGCTAAATTGGCAGAACGTATGGGCACACCTACTGAAAACATATTCACCTTAGAAAATGGTCAGGTATTAGAAATTTCTAAAGAAGGAGCTAAGGTGAGTGGGAATGTAACTGCTGGCAATATTTTGGTTGATGGTCTAGGTGTAGGTGATGTGGGCAACATCGTATTGAGAGATAGAAAACATCTATCTGAAGATGGTCTCATGGTAGTAGTGGTTACCATTACAAAAGAAAATGGCCATGTTATTGCTGGTCCTGATATTATATCAAGAGGTTTTGTATACGTTAGAGAATCAGAGGATTTAATGGACGAGGCTAGAAATGTTGTTAAGAATGCACTTCAAAATTGCCAAGGGAATAATATACGAGAGTGGGCTTTGTTGAAATCTGCTATTAAAGATAGTTTAAGAGACTTTCTATACTCCAAAACTAAGAGAAGTCCGATGATCTTACCTATTATTATGGAAGTATAAATATGCTGCTTAACAGCATATTTTTTTTCCTCTAAAAAATTGAAGGAGCATCTCTGAAGATAGTTTACGTAATAAAATTATGCAAACTATCTTCAGGATACAATATAAATGCGATATATTTTATAAAGTAGGTTAAAATATTGTAAATCCATGTTGATAATTGTATAATGAAAACATAGAAATTTTCATTACTTGATCTGGAGGTTCCTTTTATGAATAGTTTTGCACAGAGAGAAAGAAAGAAGCGTCTTAGGAAACGTATCTTTTGGATATTACTATTGCTTTTAATATTTCCCATTTTTGTCGTTTATTCATTTAACCAACTAGTTACTCCTATAGATTTAAATGGTACCAGCGAGATTTCTATAGAGATTCCACAGGGTGCTTCTACTGTAAAAATTGCTAAAATATTAAAAGAACAGAATTTAATTAAAAATGATATGGCCTTTCGTATGTTAAGCAAATATTTAAAAAGCGATGGCAAAATGCAAGCAGGAAAATATATTCTAAGTAATAACATGGATGCAAAAGAGATTATTAACACTCTGGTGAATGGCGCAGTTACAAATGAAACCATAAAATTTACTATTCCAGAAGGATTTGAATTTCACCAGATAGTGAACAGGCTAGAGCACAATGGACTCATTAATAGAGAGAGATTTATTCAACTGGCAGAAGAGGGAGATTTTAATTACCCCTTTCTGGAAAATATCCCCAAGGGGAAAAATCGGCTAGAGGGTTTTTTGTTTCCAGATACCTATCAAGTATCTAAGGATGCCACCGAAGAAGATATATTAAAGAAAATGTTAGATAGATTTAATCAAGTATTTATAGAATCCTACTATCAAAAAGCTAATGAAATGAATATGTCGATTAATCAAGTAATAACCCTTGCTTCTATTATCGAGCGGGAAGCAAAAATAGCACATGAAAGACCCCTTGTTTCTAGTGTATTTCATAATCGTATAGAACAAAAAATGCTTCTTCAGTCCTGTGCCACTGTACAATATATACTAGGAGAGCGAAAAGAGAACTTGACATTAAGGGACATTGAAATTGATTCTCCCTATAATACCTATAAATATCTAGGATTACCGCCAAAACCTATCGCATCTCCTGGTAAAGCATCTATTGAAGCTGCTCTTTATCCAGAACAAACGGATTATCTTTTTTTTGTAGCCAGCAAAAATGGAGAACACATTTTTAGTAAAACCTATAGAGAACATCTTAATGCAAAGAATAGCAACTAAATCACGGGGAAACCTAATACGTGGGTATACCACGTATTGATTTTTGCCCATATAGCATATTAAAAGGAGATGTAAGGATTGAGCAATATAGTAAACCCATTAATTGAGGAATACATTCGAAGTATAATCGGTAAAAATGAAGGTCTATTAAAAGAAATGGAAGACTATGCTGATGAACACCATGTGCCTATCATACAGCCTGAGGTGGCTAAGGTACTGGAGGTAATCGCAAAACTAAGTGGTGCCAATCATATCTTGGAAGTAGGTACTGCAATTGGATACTCATCCATCATACTTAGTAATGCCACAGCGGAAAATACAAAGATAACAACAATCGAAAGACGTAAAGATATGATAGAAAAAGCACAACAAAATATTAAAAAGGCTGGATTAACTGAACGGATTCGTATTCTAGAGGGAAATGCTGAAGAAATACTGCCCTCCTTAACAGATTCCTTTGATTTCATTTTTCTTGATGCTGCGAAGGGACAATATATGGAGTTTTTATCTGCCTGCATCCATTTATTACATCCAAAAGGGGTTTTGGTATCTGACAATGTACTTTATAAGGGGATGGTTGCATCCAATCAGTATGTTATCAGAAGAAAAAAGACAATTGTTAAGAGAATGAGAACCTACTTAGATTACATTATGCATCATCCGACCTTAACCTCATGCTTGTTACCTATTGGAGATGGCATAGCAATTAGTTATAAAAAATAGGAGGGTTTTCTGTGAGAAAAGTTGAACTCTTAGCACCCGCTGGAGATTTAGAGAGATTAGAGATGGCAATTATTTATGGAGCAGATGCTGTTTATATAGGAGGACAACACTTTGGACTTCGTGCCAGTGCCAAAAACTTTTCCTTTGCAGATATGGAGAAGGGGATTCAATTTGCCCATGAAAGAAATAGAAAAGTCTATGTAACTTTAAATATCATTCCTCATAATGCTGATCTAGAAGAACTCCCTGCATATCTAAAAGCACTTGCTAAATTAAAGGTAGATGCAGTGATCCTCTCTGATCCTGGTACATTCATGTATGTAAAAGAATATCTTCCAGATATGGAAATACATCTGAGCACACAAGCCAACAATACCAACTATATGAGTGCACAGTTTTGGCATAAGCAAGGTATTCAAAGGATTGTGCTGGCTAGAGAGTTATCCTTAGATGAGATCTGCGATATTCGTAAGAATATTCCCCCTAATTTAGAATTGGAAGCATTTGTTCATGGTGCTATGTGCATATCTTATTCAGGGCGTTGTTTACTGAGTAATTATATGGCGAATCGTGATGCCAATCGTGGAGAATGTGCCCATCCCTGTAGATGGAAGTACTATTTAGTAGAGGAAAAAAGACCTGGTGAATATATACCTGTTATGGAGGATGAACATGGGACCTACTTCTTTAATTCAAAAGATTTATGCATGATCGAACATATTCCTGAACTGATTGAAGCGGGAATTTCCAGCCTGAAAATTGAAGGCAGGATGAAAAGTGCCTATTATGTAGCTACAATCATCGGAGCCTACAGACGAGCTATAGATGCATATTATGAGATGGGAAGTGCCTACCAATATAATCCAAAGTGGCTGGAAGAAATTAAAAAAGCTAGTCATAGGGATTTTACAACGGGTTTTTACTTTAATAAACCTGATGAAAAAGAGCAAATATATGGTTCAAGTGCATATATCCGTGGTTATGATTTTGTTGGAGTGGTACAAGACTATGATCCAAATACTCAAATTGCTACCATTGAACAGCGAAATAGAATTTTTAAAGGGGATGTATTGGAGATAATGGGTCCAGATATTGATCCTTTTAATCAAGTTGTTCATAGCATGTGGAATGAGAATGGAGAAGAGATTGATGTAGCACCCCATGCACAGCAAATTATTAAAATACGTCTTGACCATCCAGTCCATAGACATTATATTTTGAGAAAAGACAGGAAGGATGATGTGAGTGAGTAAGCCAATTCTAATTGGAATTACTGGTGGGACAGGCTCTGGGAAAAGTACTGTAGCCAAGGCAGTTTTTGAAAGCTTGCCTGAAAAAAATATTGCAATTATAGAACAAGATTCATACTACAAGGATCAAAGCCATTTGACTTTTGAAGAGAGAATACATACCAACTATGATCATCCCTTAGCCTTTGATACAGATCTGCTTTTACAGCATCTGACTGAACTATCAAACCTTCGTCCTATTCACAAGCCCATTTATAATTTTTCTATTCATACCCGTGAGGAGAATAGTATTCTTGTATATCCCAGAGATATCATTATTCTTGAAGGGATTATGATATTAGAGGACAAGAGGCTTCGCGATTTAATGGATATCAAAATTTTTGTAGATACGGATGCAGATGTGCGTATCATTAGACGAATTCGACGAGATATTCAAGAAAGAAACAGAACGCTAGATTCAGTGATTGAGCAATATTTTAATACGGTGCGACCTGCCCATCTACAGTTTATTGAACCCTATAAGCGTTATGCAGATGTGATTATTCCTGAGGGAGGCTACAATAAAGTAGCTATTGATATTATGGTGGCGAAGGTTCGATCAATTATATATGAAAAACAAAACGGTAGTGAATTGAAAATTTTGTAATGTATACACCTTCTGACAATAGGCGATAATGAAAATATTCTATTGTGAGAAGGTGTTTTTATTGAAGCTGCGAACAGAACGAAAAAAAAAAGAAAATGGATTTTCTGAAATAATTGATAAAAATAAAAAAAGACTATTATCTCTTGGAATTATATTAACTATGATTCTATTTATGCTGGTTACAAGATTAGCATATATTCAAATAATTAAAAAGGAAGATTATTATCTAAAAGCAACCAACCAATGGTTTAAAGAGATTCCTGTAGGGGTGGCTAGGGGAAGAATATATGACAGAAATATGCAGCCTTTAACCAATAAAAATATTTTGAATTATGTTGTGATTTTTCCCGATATTTTTCAAAAAACAGATTCAAATCTAGATATTATAAGTAAATTAACAGGGATAGATAAACAAATGCTTCGGTACGAGAGATTGAGAGGAAACAGGCCCGTACAGCTCCAAACTATAGAAATGAGTCATGATTTAATGAAGGAAGCTATGGGAATACGAGGGGTCTATCCCCTAGAGATAGAAGAACGCTATGATGAAAAAAAATTAGCTTCTCATCTTATTGGTTATATCAATAAAATTGATAATATCGGTTTTCAAGGGTTAGAAAGATATTATAATGAGTTATTAATAGAAAATCAATCTTTCAAAATTGGGGCTATTGTGGATGCACAAAAAAGAATTATTCCCGGCTTAGGATACAAATATATTCAAGAGAGTACATCTAAGGAAAGAAAAAATATTGTCACTACTATTGATATAAATATCCAGAAAATCATTGAGGAGGAATTTGATTCTCAAAAAAGAAAAGGCAGTATCGTTGTTTTGAATGCTAAAAATGGTGATTTATTGGGGATGGTTAGTAGACCAAATTTTAATCAAAATGATGTTGCTTCTCATCTAAACAGCAGTGAACAGGAATTTTTTAATCGTGCTATACAGATAGCCTATCCGCCGGGCTCTGTATTTAAGATTGTATTGGCTGCTGCTGCTTTAGAAAATAATCTGATAGCACCTGAGCAAACATATTTTTGCAAAGGATATGAAGCCTTTGAAGAAAATGTAATTAAATGCTCCAGTTATGAAAAGGATGGACATGGTTGGTTGGACCTTAAAAGTGCTTTTGCAGTGTCTTGTAACTCTTATTTTATTCAGTTAGGGAAGGAAATAGGAGGCAAGGAAATTCTGTCTATGGCAGAAAGATTAGGATTCGGTAAAAAAACAGGAATTGAATTACCAGAAGAAATTCCAGGAACCCTACCCGATGAAGATTATATTAAGGGGGCTGGCATTGGTAATACTTCAATTGGCCAGGGAGTTTTAGGCGTTACACCACTTCAAATAGCAAAAATGACAGCGATTATTGCCAACGATGGGATAGATACGGGTACTCATCTTACAAAAGAAATCGTTGATGATGATGGAATGATAGTAGAAGATTTTTCTTCACGGCAAGAAATTCAGCGGATTTCTAAAAATACTGCAAAGGAACTTCAAAAAATGATGGAAAAGGTAGTTGTAGAAGGTACAGCAAGAAGTGCAAATTCTATTGATGGAGTTTCTTTTGCGGGTAAAACGGGATCAGCAGAAGCAGTATCCGATGGAAAAAATACAGTTCATGCATGGTTTACTGGTTATTTTCCTGTGGTGGATCCAAAGTATGTAATTACTATTATCGTAGAGGATGGGGGATCCGGCGGTCGTGTAGCTGTACCTTTATTTAGCAATATTGCCGAACGAATAAATAATCTATCGAGCTAAAAAAGAGAGAAAAGATCCCATTTATGACATGCACACATTATTATAAAAGTGCATATTATTTAAGATGACCGATTATAAGGAGGGGACATAAACATGTGGACGACCTTTTTTACACTGTCTGCCTTATTAGCTAAACCGGTTTTCACGTTAGTTTCTTATGTTTCTAGCAACACATCCTTCCCTAAACCACTAACTCAAGAAGAAGAAAATTTTTATTTAGCCAAATATGAGGAAGGTGATGAAGAAGCAAAGAATATACTGGTTGAGCGAAACCTACGACTTGTAGCCCATATTGTGAAAAAGTATCACAATACAGGCAAAGAAGTAGATGATTTAATTTCTATAGGAACAATTGGTTTAATCAAAGCCATTATCACCTTCGATAGGAGCAAAGGTACACGATTAGCTACCTATGCTGCAAGGTGCATTGAGAAACCAATAATTACTTAACTGCAACATCAAATACATCTATCTTAGAATTTTGAATAAGGGGTGTAAAGATTATTTCTGCAATCCCTTCTTGCCAAAGAACTCTATAAACAAATTTTGCTAGGATTGTTCTTTTCATTTGAATGTCATCAATATTTTCTATTAGGAATGGAAGATTAGAAATTTTACTCCGTACAATTTCTAAGTTTAGTGATTGCACCAGCGGTATTGTGAGCTGGGTATCTATACTACTTTTTAATAAAGCGTTTTCTTTATCCAATTCGGAAATTCTCTGCCCAATACGTTTCGTAGTAGTAGATGGAAGATTTTTTTCTAATTTACTAATTAATTGTTCAATTTTTTTTTCATTACTTTCTATTTTCTTTTTACTATCCTTTTCTAAGCCAAATTGGGACTTAGGACCAACTAGTAGGGAGTCTTCAATATAATTGAGTTTAGCGTAAATTTCTTTTGGTTCAGGAGCCATTTTTAAAATAGCTGTTAAGATGGCGTTATCTAATAAATCCCCTCGAATATTTTTGTTGCTGCACTGTATTCCCTTAGAAAAGTCTTTACGTTGACAAACATAGTAATAGAATCTTTTTTTTGTTTTTTTATTCAGCTGTCCGTACTTAATTATCATGGGAGAATTACAATGTTTACACCTTAGAAACCCAGAAAGCAGTGCGTTTTCACTTTTTTTCCATATAGAGCCTTTTTTATTATTTTTTGATAGTAAATGCTGTACATAACACCACTGTTCTCCATTTATTAGTCCTTGATGCTTGCTTACAGCAATGATCCAATTTTCTGGACTGCGCAATTTATTTCCCTTTTCTCCTTGATTTTTGTTTTTGTTATAGGACAGTAGACCATGGATTCCATCAAAATCCTCGACGGAGTTAGCAATATCTACATTTAAATCATTAAAGTAGCTGTATACGTGAGGGTCTGCTTTTACATATACTGGATTTGATAAAATATTTTTTATAGTTTGTTTTTGAAAATTCACTCCGTTTTTAGTAAGAATCCCCATTTGAAGCAGAGATTTTTCAACTTGGCTTAGGGATTGATGTCTGAGATATTCATTATATATAGTTTTTATAATTTGAATTTCCTCTGGAATTTCTTCTAATACATGCATTGTTTTTTCTTTGCCCTGCATATTATTGTAGCGAATCATTTTAGAACAAAAACCAGTTGGAGTAACACCACCTAACCATCTTCCAGTTTTGGCCAGTTGAAGCATATTATCCTTTACACGCTGCTGCAGCATTTCTCTTTCTAGTTGGGCAAAGGTAGCAGCAATGTGTACCATTGCCCGTCCTAAAGGAGATGTTGTATCAAAATTCTCCGTAATAGAAATAAAATCAATCCCCTTTGAGTTGGTATTTTCAATAAACTCTAAAATATCTAACATTCTTCTAGAAATTCGATCTAGTTTATAGAAGATAACGTGTTGTATATTCCCCTGGTCTATATCCTTTAACAGCTTCTGAAATCCTGGTCTATTTTTATTTTGTCCCGAAAAGCCTTCATCATAATAAATACACGTCTCCCAATTTTTTGAATTTGCATATTGCTGACAGGACTCTATTTGATTTTTAATGGATTCACCCTTTCCCGTAAAAAGTGATTTACGGCTGTATATTCCTGCTACGCTCAATATAATCACCTCCACTAAGATATATATACTTTGAAGGCAAAAATATTAAAAAAATCGAAATAGCATAAGACAAATTCTAATTGACATAAATTTAAGTAACAGAGATTAGATAGAAGGTGAAGGATATTATGAAGGATAAATCAAAGGATATTCAGATATGCCGAGAAGGACAATTGGATATACTAAAGACACAGGAATTTTTCTTTGATTGGATAGAAGAATACTATTCAGAGCTTATAGAGAAAATCTCAATGGAAAAGATCCCATCAATTTTATTCATACTTCTAGACGACATAGAATTTGAATCGGTATTTGGAAAAAGAAAAGAGGAATTAGAACACCTAATAATATAGACTTCTAATCCCTCTTTTGTTAATTTTGATTATTTAGGGTCTATACCGTTCAAAACTATGGTAACGGGTTCCTTGGAAGGTCAGTTTACCCAAATCACCTTCTGCAAGCATACCATATTCCTTAGAGGATAGATGAAACTCCATACGATCACCACTTTCTACTTCAAAAGTAGCATAGTAGGAAGTAGAACTGCTGTGGTGCATATTGCTTTCATGATGGTGACTACTATGGGAAGTATGCCCTCGTTTTGCTACCACTGTGGCTGGCACTGATAAAATAGGCTGGTGGTTATTTCGATTCCATTCTCCAATGCCACGAATAATGTTAAAAAGGATAAATCCAAAGATCAAAACAAAAAATATGGGAAAAATAGAAAACATCAAACCAAAGGAATCAAAACCACCAAAGGGAGTTAAATTCATTCTGTCACCTCCTAACATTTGCCATCTTTATTCTAACAGATATTTACATAGAAATAAATAAGATTAAGAACGAAAGATTGATGGTAATTTAAACAAAATGTTGAAAGGAGAGCTAGATTAGGATAAACTAGTCATAGGCTTTTCATTCAACAACTTTGTGATATGACCCATGTCTTAGGAGGTATTATGTTTAAATTTGATACAAGACTTCTACGAAAAATAGATTTTGGATTAATAGCTATTGTGATTTTAATATGCATTTTAGGTGTAGTAATAATTGGAAGTGCTACTCAAAGTTTAGAAAGCAGCAGATATATAAGGACTCAAATTGTTTCCATTCTTATGGGATTTGCTGCTATCATAGTCATCATGTGCATTGATTACAATACCCTTGCAAAACTTTATATACCGATTTATGTTTTTTGTAATGGATTGCTAATGGCTGTATTGATTTTTGGTGCAGGGAAAGATTCCTGGGGTGCAAACCGATGGATACGCATTGGGGGACATCAGTTTCAACCCTCTGACTTTGTTAAAATTGGAATTATTATTTGTTTAGCAAAAATTGCAGCAGATAAGAAAGAAACGATTGATCAGCTTCCTACTTTATTAAAGGTAGTTGGATTTGTCTCAGTGCCTATGTTGCTAATTTTAGTACAACCTGATTTAGGTACTACACTAACCTTTGCAGCCTTTACTTTTGGAATACTTTTTGTTGCGGGCATTCGATATAAACATATATTGATTACAGGACTTGTAGGGATTTTAAGTATGCCATTTGCCTGGCTGTCTCTAAAGGATTATCAAAAAACTAGAATTCTTGTTTTTTTGAATCCAGAGATGGATCCAATGGGAAAGGGATACCATGTATTACAATCAAAGCTTACAATAGGCTCTGGTAGATTATTTGGAAGAGGCTTATTCAAAGGCGTTCAGAATCAGTTAGGGTTTTTGCCAGAAAAACACACAGACTTTATATTTTCTGTTCTTTCTGAAGAATTAGGTTTCTTAGGTGCTGGAATATTGCTTGTATTATACATGCTATTGCTTGTAAAATGTATAAACATTGCGCGTAAGGCAAAAGACGATTTTGGAACTTACCTGGTTACGGGTGTGACCTTTATGCTGGCTTTTCATATCTTTGCAAATATTGCCATGACTATTGGGCTAATGCCCGTTACAGGAAAGCCATTACCCTTTGTCAGCTATGGAGGTACCTTTATGTTATCCAATATGATTGCATTGGGATTGGTTCTCAATGTAAATATGCGTCGAGACAAGATTAATTTTTAGTATTATATGTGGGAAAGGTCTATTATTATTTTGCAGTTTGACAATTAAATTGCGTATTTAATATAAAAATGAGTAGAGACGTGGTAATTGCAGCGTCTCTTTTTTATGCTTGAATAAAATAAGGAGTATAGAGGATAGTCTATAAGAAGATAGTTGTATTAGAAAAAAAAC